>JAKIST010000195.1 GCA_021648495.1 Draconibacterium sp. | reverse complement strand
AGTTTTTTTGGTTTTTAGCAACTTGATAAATTTGCGTATAGCCATGTTTATACAAAGATTTAGCAAAGAAGATAAAAAGCAAAAGAACAAGTTAAAAAGGAGTAGTTATTGTTTTACAATGCCTTAGGTTTAAATCGGATTTCAAACTTCTGAAAGTTGCCTCAACTTCTCTTATCGTATTGTATATATCCCAAAGTTCCCCTTCTTCTGTTTTTTGATAGTTGGTTCCGCCTTTTTTTGAAAACGATGCTATTATGGAGTTTAGATCCTCCTCGAATGCTTGCCTTAACTAATTGATTTTCAAGAATATTATTTTTTCACCGAATTAATGTTTTTTTGAATAGATTGTTTCAGAGTATGCAAGGGCTGCGTGTGTAAACATGTTGTTGAGCATAAGATTGGTTGTTGACAGCAAGGGAGCCGGACTTTCCAAGTCCGGCAAAATGTTGGAGAAAGGATTCTCCAACTCCCCAAAAATCCCAAAAAGAACCGTTCCTTCTGAGTTGCAAACAGAGGGAACGGTTCTTTTACTTTGTGGTTTTATTCGCCCGGCGACTCGAAGTCATCGGGCGAATAAATTTAGAGGCTCCTTATTTTTTCACCACCAGTTTCCCCTGCAATATTTCATTTTTGTATTTTACCCGAACAAAATAAATTCCCTCTTTCCAGCCCTGGGTTTGTATTTTGTGTTCTTTGCCTTTTAATTTGGTCTTTTTCTCTTTTAAACTTTGGCTTGGGCTGTAAACTTCCAATTCCCATTCCGTATTTTCATCCAAAACTTTTTCTTCTGATGTTGTTTCTAAGGTTAAAATGGTTTCGTTTGTTGCCGGGTTTGGGGTAAAAGTCATATAATAATACCCACAATTGTAACCTGTTCCCATGTAATCAGAAATTATGGTAACCTCATTATTGCAACAAGTTGTAGCATCAACAGAAACAGGACCGCCCGGACTTGAATTGGTATTAACAGAAATCATATTTTGGTAAGTATAAAACTTTGTCCAGGCCGATGGAATTGTCCAGTTATAATTTGATGTTGAACATGGCCCATCGTTATTAACATAAATATGATAAGTGGTATTGGGGCACATTAACCAGTAACCACTCATGTTGTTTGCTGTTGAACCATCTGAATTGCAAACAAAAAAGGAAATATCATCGTATCCTGGTCCATTAATTCTGATATCCTTTTTTACAGAATAGGACTCACCGGAAGGCATATCAAAGCTGAAAGAAATCTTTCCTAATCCATGGTTAGAGCTTGATGGGATAATAGTTGCTGATGTACCGCTACCAGTAATTGCTCCCGAAAATAAATAACCAGGAGATAAACTCCAGGTGATATTGGTCGCAGGAGTGTCAACAGCCAAAGTAGCTGTTTCTGTTGAACAAATTAAACCCGGGCAGGTGATTACTGGTGTAGCGAAAAATCTTTTTACACTCACCTTCTCAAAATAAGATGTTTGGGGAGTAACCACTGTAAACTGCCCCGAAATATTTGACGCTGTTATTATCTGCTGACTTAATATTACTTGCAAATAAAGCTCAGGGTACCATTCCTGTCCGCTATTAATGACTTCATGCATCAGATTATCGTTGATATAGTAAGAGATTTTATTTGGCGTCCAAATGCATTTATAATCATAATAAATGTCATTTAATTGCATATTGTAAATATCAGAATTCACTCCTACAACATTTGAAATGTTACAATCTACAGGAGGATAGTATCGAAATATTACATGTCCCATTTCTGTTATCCATGTTTGACACTTTACTTCCGCAATATCAATTTCATTTCCATAACCTCCTGGAGGGCAAGGGGTATCATCGCCTCCAATAACCCAAAAGGCAGGCCATGAACCCAATTGCGTTGCATATTTAGCTTTACATTCAAAAATTCCATATTGAAAAGGCTTTTTTGAAACAATTTCTCCTCCGGCATAATCTCCATAGAAGGTAGTACTCCCGTTACTTACCTCACAATTAGGACAATCGATCATTGTTAATTATAGTTTCCCATTGTTTACTCTTACGGTTGCTGAGCTATCAATAAGAAGTCCAATATCCCTTTTGAATAGTGCGACATCCCATTTACTCCGATCTAAAGTGGCATCAATAAAATCTTCTGTAAAGATAGTTTCGGTATAATTTTCATCATAGAGCATCGTTTGACTTTGAACATTGCTAATATAGCTTAAGTGAATTATTATAAATAAAAAAGTGAGTTTTACAGTTTTCATAATTTAAAATTTAAAAAAGTGATTAATCTTTACTCCAAATATTAATTTTGAAACATGCTGATTTAGCCAATGCTCATTTAATCGATATTTTGCGAATAGATTAAAATGAAATAATCCATTTTTATTTGCTAATTCGCTATAGCCTAACCCAAAATAGAAGTCAGTAATTAAATTCTCAGAGGAATATCCATCTATATATTCTATAGGGAATTCATGCCACTTATTATCTGAAACTAAATTACCTCCTTTTGTTTCCATCTTTACATGTATGTATTGACCAATATATACCCCAGTTGACAAATAAAATTCATTGGTAATTGAGCTTGATAAAGGAATTTTCATAATTAATGGTAGGCTTAATTCCCCAAAGATTGTTCTTTCTTTAATAAATGTTTTTTCAATTTTACCATATTGATAATGTACTCCTGTAGAGATAGTTATATTATTATGTAATTTAAAATTGATTAATGATTCCCCACCAAGATTAAATAGACTGGTTTTTAAGTTGCTTTCTTTGCCTGCCATTGAAGGGCTAAAACGAGATAATACTAATCCAATTGACAATGTTTTCTTCTTGATTTGATTTTCATTGTTATAATTTGGAATAGTATCTTTTTTATATCCAGAAGACAATGTTGCAGAGGCTGAATTCACTAAAAGAATTGAAAATAAAAAAAACAAAGCATAAAGTTTCATAAGATAATTTTGAAGTAATTGTTTTTAAAATGTATATTTTTGAAACGTTTTATAAGGTTTCCCCGCGCTTGCACAGCGAAAACTTTTTTGCCTCCCCGGATGGGGAATACCGGGGAGGCTTTTAAATTAGCCGGGCAAGTATTTTTGTTAAATTAATTTGCATGTGCCGAAAATTTTGGTGGCTTGCAACATAAGTGGGGTTGCAAGGATTAATGTTTCTAAAAGTAACCAATTTTTTATTTATAACCCCTGTTAATTGTCACATTCTTTTCGTTTTTTTTTTTTTGAATAGACTGTTTGTCAGTAGCTTATGGTTTTTTTGCAAACATGTTTTTGAACACAAATTTGGAAATATGAAGGATTCCATCTCTTTCAAAAGATGAAATCCGTTTGGATTTTAAATACATAAATACATAAAATAAACGTCCCATAAAATTTTGACAATAAAGAACACATCTATCTACTATCTTTGGTTGAAATTTCAATTAACATTTGACCCAATTTAGCAGCAAAATAATTATTAGGGAGAAAAAGTTAGTTTTACATAATCTTGGATTTTTAGAATCGTTTGATTTGAAAATCTATATATAATATCTTAATGTATTCTTTTTCAGTATTTTGACCTTATTTGGAATGAATCCAAATAGCTTGATTTGAACGAATGTAAATGTGTCATTTATATTCTCACAAACCAAAACTATTATATTTGAATGTTTGACTAAATCATAATAAATATATGGAAACAAAAGTTACTCGTACATTCGACATTCTTGAACGTTATTTAAGAGAATTTCCACGTAAAGATGCTTTAGGTGGAAAAAAAGATGGTGAATGGTACACTTATTCAACTGAAGAATACTATAAAAAATCGCATCAGTTTGCTTTGGGGTTAATGGGCTTAGGTATTAAACGGGGTGATAAAGTGGGTACTGTAACAACCAACCTGCCCGAGTGGAATTTTGCCGACATGGGAATGGCAATGCTCGGTGTAATTCATGTACCAATTTATCCGACAATTAGTGAAGATGAATACAAATACATTCTGAAACATGCCGAAGTTAAAATCCTTATCGTTGGAGACCAAAAGTTGTACGACAAAATTAATCCTCTGGCAAATATGCTGGATGGGTTAGATAAGGTGTATTCATTCGAGAAAGTTGAGGGTGCAGCAAATTACGAAGAGATTCTGGATCTGGGCGAATCGAAAAGAGGAGAGTTTGAAGCAGAGTTGAAAGAATTGAAAGATTCTGTTCAACCTGAAGATTTGGCCACAATCATATATACATCGGGTACAACGGGTGTTCCAAAAGGTGTAATGTTAACCCAAAATAATTTGGTGTCTAATTTTGTAACACATTCTGCCATGCACGAATTGGGGAGAGACCATCACGTTATCAGTTTCCTCCCACTTTGCCATGTTTACGAACGCAGTGTAAATTATCATTTTCAATACAAAGGAATGGGAGTTTATTATGTGGGAAATTTGAGCCAGATTGTTTCGGCTATTAAGGAAATTAAACCGCATATGTTTAATTCTGTTCCCCGGCTGCTCGAAAAAGTTTACGATGGTTTTGTGAAGAAAGGCAAAGAATTGACAGGAGTTAAAAAAGCAATCTATTTCTGGGCGTTAAGACTTACCCAACATTTCGAGTATAACAAAAAGTACAGTCCCTGGATGAGTTTGAAAATTAAAATTGCCGATAAACTTATTTATTCGAAATGGCGTGAAGCACTGGGTGGCAATATTGTTTATATCGTTTCCGGAGGTGCCGCACTT
Source organism: Draconibacterium sp. (assembly GCA_021648495.1). Lineage (GTDB taxonomy): Bacteria > Bacteroidota > Bacteroidia > Bacteroidales > Prolixibacteraceae > Draconibacterium. The sequence continues at coordinate 3,752 of JAKIST010000195.1, read as the reverse complement.
CAACCCCGGATTGCGCGCGTTTTGGGAATGGCAAAGATGTTTAATATAGAAGGTTACGGTTTAACCGAAACATCGCCGGTATTTGCGGTAAATAACCCGGTAAAAAAAGAGATGAAAATTGGTACTGTGGGATCGATTCTCGATGGGTTTGAAGTAAAAATAGCCGAAGACGGTGAAATACTTGTCAAAGGTTCCGGCGTTATGAAAGGGTATTATAAAGCACCTGAATTAACTGCCGAGGTTATGGATGAAAATGGTTGGTTTCATACGGGGGATATTGGTGTTTTTGAAGATAAAATATACCTGAAAATTACCGATCGCAAAAAAGAAATTTTTAAACTTTCGGGTGGAAAGTACATCGCTCCGCAAATGATTGAAAATAAACTTAAAATCTCGAATTTGATTGATCAGGTAATGGTAATTGGTGCCAACGAAAAATTTGCCAGTGCACTTATTTCTCCTAATTTCCCATTGCTTCACGATTGGGCAGCTGAGCACAAAGTTCATTTCGATAGTAATAAGGAGTTAATCCAAAAACCTGAGGTTATTGATAAAATTCAAAAGGAAGTTGCCATCATAAATAAAACACTGGGATCGCACGAACAAATTAGTCGAATCCGATTGGTTTGCGAAGAGTGGACTCCCGCATCGGGCGAATTATCGCCAACTTTAAAATTACGCCGGAATATGATAGCAGTAAAATACCAGCATTTGATTGAGGAAATTTATTCGGCAGGGAAAAACTAAACTCAAAATATATTTCCGGATAGAATCGCTCCAAGGGTTTGTAAAATTCTCTACACGGAAGATTTACACCATAATCAAAAGATTTATGAAATGAATGTTGTTAATCCTTTCCTTTAAACAAACGCCCTTTCCCATGGAATGGCAGCCAAAATCAGGATCAATCCGATGCTGTAAAAAATAGCTGCCGAGCGGTGTTGTTTCCAAGGAGCAGTAACTTTTTTCGATTTTGCCCGTCCAATGTGGATGATGATCAATGCAATAACCATCATTAAAATGTGTTCCACTGCGTAAAAACGTAAATTAGCATCTTTCATGGCCGCACCAAAATTAGCGAAAGCAGCTTTGGTTATTGGGCTTACAAATGCGTATAAAATTATCCCAAATAGAAACTGGATATCCATAAAAATGGTAAGAAGTAAACCTAAAACATTATCTCTTTTTTTCCATTCTCGTTTTCCAAACCAACCGGCAAATGCAAAAATAACAGCTAAGCCCAAGGTTAGTAAAACCAACCAGCGAAACATATTATGGGTGTGTAAAAGTCCTGTGTACATAATTTTTTATTTCTGATTAGAACAGGTTTTTCCCCGAATAGTTCACGGTTTATTTAAATTTTGCCATGCAATACTCTTTTATTAAAATGCCATTTTTATATAGGTGCACAATATTCTTGTCTGATGTTTTCTTTAAAGCATAGCCATCGCCAATAAAATAGAACTTTTGTCCTGAAAAAAGATTGTCCATTTTTTTGCCTGATATTTTCTGCAATTATAAAGAAAATAATTAAAACAAAAAACTTGTTTTTTTTCGATATTTATTTGTATATTAATATATTATCTTTACTTGAACGTCCAATTATATCGTATAAAGCGTGTTCTCCCTTCTTTTCTTACATTTGAGCTGTATTAAAAAAAGAAAACTACTTAACAATGAAAATTGGATTTGATGCAAAACGAGCCTTTTTAAATTCCTCCGGGTTGGGGAACTACAGCCGGAACACGCTAAATGCTTTATACAAATATTTTCCAACACATCAGTATGTTTTATTCACTCCTGAAATAAAAAAGGAAATATTTGCGAATTATAAACAGTTCGATGTTATTTCACCCGACAGTTCAGTTTCAAAACTTTTTAAATCGTTTTGGCGAAGTTTTTCCGTAAGCGGCCAGTTAAAAAATAACGAACTCGACTTATTCCACGGATTAAGTAATGAATTACCAAATGGGATTCACAAATCGAAAGTACGGGCGGTGGTTACTGTCCACGATCTTATTTTCATGCGGTTCCCCCAGTTTTACAAACCCATCGACAGAAAAATATATTACAGCAAAGTTAAATATGCCTGTGCTTCGGCAAGTAAAATAATTGCAATCAGCAAGCAAACAAAAGAAGATATTATAGAATATTTTAAGGTGGAGCGTGAAAAAATTGTAGTACTCCACCAATCTATTTCTCCTCTATTTTATGAAAAACAAACATCTGAAAATTTAATTTCAAAATACAAGTTAACAGAGGATTTCATTTTGGCGGTTGGAACCATCGAACGCCGAAAAAATCAACTTGCGTTATTAAAAGCTGTTCATTCTAAAAAAATAAATGCTCAAATTGTTTTTGTGGGAAAACCAACATCCTACACTTTCGAATTGGTAAAATTCATTACAGAAAATAAAATGGATGAACAGGTACAATTCTTAACGAACATACCCAGAAAAGACTTAGCCGGACTTTATCGAAAAGCAAAGTTGTCGGTTTACATTTCTGTTTTTGAAGGATTTGGCTTGCCCGTTATTGAGTCGATGGGAAGTGCTTGCCCGGTAATTACTTCAAATGTTTCGTGTTTGCCCGAGACTGCCGGAGATGCAGCTGTTTTGTGCGACCCGGAAAATATTGTGGAGATTGGTGAAAAAATAAAACTTTTACTTGAAAACGATTCGCTCAGAAATGAAATGATTGAAAAAGGCACAGAACGGGCAAAATTATTTCATCCTGAAAAATATTCTCAAAATTTAATTTCTTTGTATTCCAAAATTCTATCTGAATAAACCATGTACGATGATTTAAAAAAGGCAGTTGAAGTTTTAAAAAGCGGTGGTGTAATTTTATATCCCACTGACACTATTTGGGGAATTGGCTGCGATGCCACAAACCTCGAAGCTGTTCAACGAATTTACGACATTAAAAAACGCAAAGACTCAAAAAGTATGCTGGTGCTATTGGAAAATCCTGCATTGCTCGAACGATATGTTGACGATGTTCCAGAGGTGGCGTGGGATTTGGTTGAAATTACCACCACTCCGTTGACCGTAATTTATCAGAATGCAAAAAACATAGCAAAAAATCTAATTGCCGACGATGGCAGTATTGGAATACGTTTTACAAAAGAGAAATTTACCAGCGAGTTGTTGCAGCGATTTCATCGTCCATTGGTTTCTACTTCAGCAAATATAAGTGGAGAACAATCACCGGCATTTTTCGAAGAGATTTCGGACGAAATAAAAAGTAAAGTAGATTATGTAGTGGAATTCCGGCAAGATGATATTACGCCTGCACAAGCTTCAAGTATTATAAAATTGGGCCCGGGTGGTCAAATTAATATTCTTCGTAAATAGTTGAACCGAAGTCACTCTGTCCATCAGCCTTTAAATACTTTAATAAAAACAGGGTATCCATCACTGCCTGTTAACAACACTATTACTATTTGCAATTTTCCTGTTTTCTTATCTCTGTTATAGCCATACTTCCCTAATTCATTATGCTTTCCCTTCAAGTAAGAAGCATTAATTCGGTGAAAAATATTCACTGTTGAAAATCAAGACCTTAAACGATATGTGAAAAAATATTTTTTGGGATTTTTTATACCTTGCCTGTTGGGGATAGGCTAAGGAATTGTAAACAAATAACCATTCGTTTTCTACTTGTTCTTTTGCTTTTTATCTTCTTTGAAAAATTCTTTTAATAGAACCACTATTTACCGATTTTTCAACTCGTTAAAAAACAAAATATCT
>JAKIST010000194.1 GCA_021648495.1 Draconibacterium sp. | reverse complement strand
AACATTTCCCACCTCTTCTAATGCAGTAGCCAGTTTTAAAAGCAAAATTTCGCCTTGCTCTTTAAACAAGATCGACCTCCCTTTAAAAAATACGAAAGCCTTTACCTTTGCTCCTTCTTTTAGGAATTTCTCGGCATGTTTCAATTTAAAATTAAAATCATGCTCATCGGTATTCGGACCAAAACGAATCTCTTTTATTACAACTTTAACCGTTTTGGCTTTTATCTCTTTCTGTTTCTTTTTTTGCTGATAAAGAAACTTAGAGTAATCAATTATTTTACAAACAGGTGGTTCGGCTTTTGGAGATATTTCTACCAAATCCAATTCCAACTCATCAGCAAGTTTCATTGCATCACGCAAATCAAAAACTCCTTGGTTTTCAATGTTGTCGCCTACTAATCTAACTTGCGACACTCTAATTCTGTGGTTAATCCGGTGTAATGGTTCCTGCGTTCTGCGTGGCTGAAACTTTCTTCTCGAACCTCTTCTTTTAATAGCTATTTTAAATTCCTCCTTTTAATTATACAATCCTGATAATTGCTCTCTAACTTCTTTTGTTATAAAATCAACAAACTCACTATTTGTCATCGTTCCCTTATCTCCCACTCCCTGACGTCTTACCGAAACTGTTTCAGAATCAGCCTCTTTTTCGCCAACAATCAGTAAATAAGGAATATGTTTTAATTCGTTGTCACGTATCTTCCTACCAATCTTTTCGTTACGTTCGTCAACGATGGTGCGAATATCGGAAATATTTAGAAAATCTGAAACTTTTTTTGCATAATCGTTATACTTTTCGCTAATTGGTAAGATTACCGCCTGTTCCGGTGTTAACCAAAGTGGAAATTTTCCGGCTGTGTGTTCAATTAAAACAGCAACAAAACGCTCCATTGAACCAAATGGTGCACGGTGGATCATTATCGGCCTGTGCCGCTTGTCGTCAGCTCCAATGTACTCCAATTCAAAACGTTCAGGCAAATTATAATCCACCTGAATTGTTCCCAGTTGCCAACTTCTTCCCAAGGCATCCTTAATCATAAAATCCAGTTTCGGTCCATAAAATGCTGCTTCGCCCAATACAGTATTTGTATTTAAACCTTTTTCTTCGCAAGCTTCAATAATTGCCTGTTCTGCTTTATCCCAATTTTTCGGGGAGCCAATATACTTTTCAGGTTTATTTGGATCGCGCAAAGAAATTTGGGCGGTATAATTTTCGAAACTCAAAGCTTTGAAAATTATAAATATAATATCAATTACTTTTTTGAACTCATCTTTTAGTTGGTCAGGGCGGCAAAAAATATGTGCATCATCCTGTGTAAAACTTCGAACACGAGTTAAACCGTGCAATTCGCCGCTCTGCTCGTACCGATAAACAGTACCAAATTCTGCCATCCGAACAGGTAAATCTTTATACGATTTAGGTTTCCATTTATAAATTTCGCAATGGTGCGGGCAATTCATGGGTTTTAACAAATACTCTTCGCCTTCGGATGGAGTTAAAATCGGCTGAAAAGAATCTTTACCATATTTCTCGTAATGACCAGAAGTTTTATACAGATTTACATCGCCAATATGAGGTGTAATTACCTGATCGTAACCATATTTTTTCTGAACCTTTTTCAGAAAGTTTTCTAACTGCTCGCGTAATTGTGCACCTTTAGGTAGCCACATTGGAAGCCCCTGCCCTACTGCTTCAGAGAACATAAACAGCTCCATTTCTTTTCCAATTTTCCTGTGGTCGCGTTTTTTAGCCTCCTCTATCATTACCATGTACTCTTCCAACATTTTTTGTTTCGGAAAAGTAACGCCATAAATGCGGGTAAGCATTTTATTTTTTTCGTTGCCACGCCAGTATGCGCCTGCAATTGATGTAAGTTTTATCGCCTTAACATAACTTGTATTTGGGAGGTGTGGGCCACGGCATAAATCGGTAAAATTACCCTGACTGTACAAAGTAATTGTGCCATCTTCCAATTCACCGATCAACTCTTGTTTTAGTTCATCGTTTTTTTCGGTGAACAAATTTATTGCATCGGCTTTAGAAATTTCTGAACGGATAATTTCATTTTTTTGACGTGCTAATTCAAGCATTTTTTGCTCAATTTTTTTCAAATCTTTTTCAGAAAGAACTTTATCTGCCGGTAAGTTTACATCGTAATAAAAACCGGTGTCAACAGTTGGACCAATCCCAAACTGTGTACCCGGAAAGTAAAATTCGATGGCTTCGGCCAAAATATGGGCCGACGAATGCCAGAATGTTTCTTGCCCTTCCCGATTTTCCCACGTAAACAATTTTACGGTTGCATCGCTTTCTATTTTTCGTGTCAAATCCCAAACTTCACCATTTACTGAAATGGATAAAACATTTTTTGCCAAGCTATTCGAAATCGACTTTGCAATCTCAAATCCACTAATTGCTTTTTCAAATTCCTTAACACTATTATCAGGAAAAGTGATTTGTATCATGAATCTCAATTTAAATTCCTCTTATAGTAATATACTCCCTCTTGTCTGAAATTTATTCGAAGAAATTTGGTTGGAATTCGGAAGACAAAAGACAGAAATATTTCTGCTTAATTTCTTTGGTCTTCCGACCCCTCTCTTCTAACCTTCTTCCTTTTTACAAAAAAGAGTTGCAAAGATAGTTATTCAATCAACATTTCGGTGTTTAAAACTTACGCATATTAAGCAATTGTAACAAATTCTAAACATTAATATGTTCATAAAGAAACCCTGAAAAATTTGATATTGCCTCAATTCCTTTTAATCTCATTTTTTGAATCAATTTAATCTAACTTTCAAAATGTGGATTTGAAATTATATTATCGATATTCATTTTAAATTCACATAACAATTCACATTAAAATTGTAATTCATTATTAATTTTTATCATTTATTACTTTATTTGCACCAAACAGTAAATTGATTTATAAGGATTTAAATTATGGAAATTAGGGATTTCAAAAATCCAAAAGATTGCAAGTCGTTAGAAGAGGTCAGAAACGAAATAGACAAAATTGACGAACATATTATTTCCCTTTTCTCTGAACGGCATAAATACGTTGAAGAGATTGTTCGGTTTAAGAACAATAAAGATGCAGTAATAGCGCAAGACAGAAAAGACCAGGTAATACTTCAGCGAAAAAACTGGGCAGCTAAAAATGGGTTGAATGCAGATACTTTTGAGAAGATATACACATTACTCGTGGATAGCAACATTCAGCATGAATTAGAATTATTAAAATTAAAAAAATAAAATACAATGTTTAAAAAAGATATTAAAGTGATGGACTGTACGGTTCGCGACGGGGGTTTGATGAACAAGTGGCAATTTAGCGACGAATTTGTACGTGCGGTTTTCCAAAGTTGTGTAGAAGCGGGTGTTGACTACATGGAAATTGGTTACAAAAGTAGTGAATCTGCTTTTTCGAGAGACGAAGTTGGTCCCTGGAAATTCTGTGACGACAAAGATTTGAGACGAATTGTGGGTGAAAACAATACCAATGTAAAGCTTTCGGCAATGGCCGATATTGGACGAATCGACCCAAATGATATTCCTCCGGCAAGCGAAAGTTTAATCGATATGCTCCGTGTTGCATGTTATGTCCACCAGGTTGACAAAGCGGTTTGGTTGGCCGAACATTGTATGGATAAAGGTTACGAAGTGACCATCAATTTAATGGCGGTTTCAAAAGTAAACGAACCCGACTTGGATCAGGCACTTGCCGACTTGGCCAAATCAAGAGTTCCTATTATTTATGTAGTTGACAGTTTTGGAAGTTTATATAGTGAAAGCATTGAGTATTTGGTGAAAAAATACAAAGCTGCACTTCCTGGAAAGGTGCTGGGGATCCATGCTCACAATAACATGCAATTGGCAATGTCGAATACCATAACTTCGTTAATGAATGGTACTACTTTATTAGATGCTACTTTGTTGGGAATGGGGCGTGGTGCAGGAAACTGCCCCATCGAAATATTAATTGCATTCCTGAAAAACCCAAAATACAGGTTACTTCCGTTGCTTGATGTTATCCAAAACCATGTAAAACCCTGGCAGGAAAAAATTGATTGGGGATATCACATCCCTTATTTAATCACCGGCTCGATGAACGAACATCCGCGAAGTGCCATGAAATGGATGGATTCGGAAAGGAAAGACGATTTTGTGGCTTTTATGAAAGAGATGCACGACTACGAATTGCTTGAGTAAGTATTCAGTATTCAGTTCCAGTGAGCAGTAAAGAACCGTTCCTTCAATTTTAAACTTAGAAGGAACGGTTCTTTACATTCCGGGAGCCGGAGTTTCCAACTCCGGCATGTTTGAGTTGGAAACTCAAACTCCCTTTCACAAAAGGGTGATGCGAATTCCAGGTTGGTGTCGCGGTTTTCGAACCGCGATTATTTTTATACAGCAGATCGGAATCCGCTGGTTCCGGAAGCCGGAGTTTCCAACTCCGAAAAGAACCGTTCTCTCTATTCATCAACATACAAAGAACGGTTCTCTTTTAAAAAAAACTAAATATCCTAAATTCATTTTCACCTTACCCAACATTTCTTACTTTTGCTTTTGAAGTAAAAAATGAAAATAATGAATAAAATTGCATTACTATTTTTATCACTCTTTATTGTTTCAGCAATTGTTGGACAGAATACTCCTAAAATCACACTCGAAGATCTTTTTGTTAAAGGAACTTTCAAAACGCAAACTGTAACCGGGCTGCGATCGATGAACGACGGAGAACATTACACTACACTCGAAAATAATACACAAATAGTAAAATACAGCTATAAAACAGGCAAAGAGCTTGCAGTGGTTTTCGATATTACTAAAATTGAAGATGCAAAAATATCGTCGTTTACCAATTACGAATTTAGTGGCGATGAAACTAAAATTTTATTAACTACTGAGGTAAAATCTATCTACCGCCATTCGTTTACAGCAGAATATTACATTTGGAATTCCGTTACAGAGGAACTTTTGCACCTCTCAGAAAAAGGGGCTCAACAAATTGCTACATTTTCGCCTGATGGCGATCGTTGTGCATTTGTTCGGGGAAACAATATTTTCATAAAAAACCTGAAATTTGGAAGTGAAAGCCAGGCCACTTTCGATGGCAAAAAGAATGAAATTATTAATGGTGCCCCCGACTGGGTTTACGAAGAAGAATTTGGGTTTAACAAAGCTTTCTGGTGGTCGCCCGACAGTAAGTTTCTCGCATTTATACGTTTCGACGAAACTGAAGTCCCCGAGTTTACAATGACTATTTATGGCGGTGGATCTCCTTCGTTCAACGAAAATAAATTGTACCCCGGCGAGGAAACTTTTAGATACCCCAAAGCGGGCGAAAAGAATTCAGATATATCGGTGAAGGTTTATGAAATCCGTTCGAAAACGACAATAAAAGTTGATATAGGAGAAAAAACCAACATTTATATTCCTCGATTAAAATGGACTCCCGATGCCAACGATTTGGTTGTGATGCGTTTAAACCGCCATCAAAATATACTCGATATTTTGTATGCCAATCCATACACAGGAGATTCGCGCCCGCTAATTACTGAGAAAAATGCCCGTTACATAGACGAGGGTTTTTTCGATAATTTCACCTATTTAGATAATGGGGATTTTGTGGTTGCAAGCGAACGTAATGGTTGGTCGCACCTCTATTTATACGACAAACAGGGTTTTGAACTGGCACAACTTACTGATGGGAAATTTGATGTAACCGCCTTTTATGGTTACGATCCAGTTAAAAAAGTATATTACTATCAGGCGGCAGCAGAATCGCCACTTCGAAGAGAGGTTTATTTTATTAGTCAGGACAAAAAGAAAAAAGGCAAAATTTCCACATTGGAAGGAACAAACAGTGTTGCTTTCAGTAAGAATTTCAACTATTACATTAATTATTACAGTAGCAGTAAAACACCCAGCCTGATTACCTTGCACGAAAATAAGAAGGGTGAACAAATCAGGGTTCTGCAAGACAATACTATCTTGAAAAATACGGTTGATGTATTTAATATTTCACCCAAAGAATTTTTCAATTTTACAACATCGGAAGGAATTAAGCTGAATGGTTACATGCTCAAACCTGCCGGGTTCGATCCATCGAAAAAATACCCGGTTTTAATGACCCAATACAGTGGCCCGAATTCGCAAAGTGTTGCTGACAATTGGGGACGGGGAATTGGCTGGAATGAATATTTGGCGCAAGAAGGATTTTTGGTAGTTTGTGTAGATCCCCGTGGAACCGCTGCCCGTGGCGAAGATTTCAGGAAGGTTACCTACCAGCAATTGGGGAAATACGAATCGGACGACCAGGTGGAAGCAGCTAAATATTTAGCTACGCTTTCGTATGTTGACAAAAATAACATAGCCATTTTTGGCTGGAGTTACGGTGGTTTTATGACTTGTTTGAGCATGGAAAAAGGAGGCGGGATTTTTAAAGCCGGGATTGCCGTTGCACCTGTTACCAGTTGGCGTTTTTACGATTCTGTTTACACCGAACGTTATATGCGCACCCCACAGGAAAACCCTGAAGGGTACGATGACAACTCTCCCCTCTCCCACGCTGCCGATATTAAAGGGCGGCTTCTAATTATCCACGGATCGGCCGATGACAATGTGCACGTTCAAAATACTTTTGAGTTCACCGAAAAGATGGTGCAAGCGGGTATTCAGTTCGATATGGCAATTTACACAAATCGCAACCACGGAATTAGAGGTGGGAATACAACCATACATTTATACACAAAAATGACCAACTTTCTAAAAGATCAATTGCAATAAAAAATTTCAAATATTCATGTGAAAATATTTAGTGTAATATTGTTGCTTTGTATTCTCTTTTTTTCTTTTCAAACTGAAAAAGAAAAAATTATAAGGATTGGTGAGCCTGCTGTTAAAGGTGAAATAAATAAGATAATCCCGCATTTTATTAATTTCAGGGATACCATTCAGGAAGACACGCTTCGGGAATATTTGGGAGAAAATGGTTTACCACTCAAATATTCGCGTAAAATAGTTACCGGAGTTTGTATTGATGGCAAATGTAGATTGGTGAACGTCGAACTTTTCTGGAATATTACCGGCCGTTATTTGGGGTATGAACTGCCGGTCGGCGAATTCCTCAGTAAAACCGAACATGTTAAATTCAAATCAACTGAATACGACAGGTTGCACCATTTACTTGCCAATCCCAATTCTGCATTGGCAAGTTATTCCCTGAAAGAACTGGTTCCAGAAAAGGATTCGACCAAAACAAAAGTGGATGCCGTTTCTTCGGCTACAATTGCTGCTGTTCTTGATTATATTGTTGAAGGCGCGGTTTACACAACTTACACGCTCTGGCACATTGTTTATGGGCAAACGAAACGCGAAATCGAAAATATTACCTCCGAAAAGTTAACTTCCGAACTTGTATTGGAATTACTAAACAGTAATAAGTTAGAAGATCGGATTTGGGCACTCAATCATATTTCGGTGAAGATGAAAATTTCGACTGCACTTCAGGATAAATTAATTGAAATAATTTCGGGAAACGACATTTACCTTGCTGAACGTTCGTTAAATTCTATAAAGCCAGAATTACTAACAAGTGAAGTACAAAAACAACTTAGCGATATTTTCGATAAAACCAGTTTTTTGCAAAAACGGTTAATTCTGCAAAAACTAAAGGAAGCTCCCCATTTACAAGCGCAAATTGCCACTATTTTTTCTGGAAAATTAAGTAAGCTAAACGGTACTTTAACAAAAAGCACCTTGGAACTCTTTCAAATACACCACATCAATAATGAAGAAACTATTTTGGAAATAGAAAAACTATTGTCAAACAAAAACAGGTTTATTGCCAAACAAGCATTTCGTTTCCTTGAAAAACTTGAAAACCCGGATAAGCGTATTTTAAAAAGTATTAGCAAGTACAAGAAAAAGAACAATTAAGAAACCACTTTTTTAACAAAGCATTTTTTTCAACAATCATTAAAATAAGCAGGATAGAACAAAGATCACATGATATTCTTGTGGGGAAAGAGGTAAGAATTAATTTTCTTTTGCAGAAAGCAAACATTTTAATCATCGAATAAATGCTAACTTCAAAAACCTTATCTTTAGGTCTTTAACCTCTTAGTAGTATTAAATTAATAAAAACAATCTTTACCTTATTAAGTAAAGTAAATCATGAAAATAGAATACAATAATTTATATTCTCATTTTGTGCTGACTACATTTAATCGACTGGCAAATTTGTGAAATTTTATCAGGAAACATTGAAAAAATATGGTAATAAGGTTTATTGGCCAAGGGTATTATTTCTACGAAGGTTAGCAAAATTTGAAATAAGGTTTTTTGATTTCAATCCACTAATTCGTTTTTAATTCTACTGTATCTTTCATTCCATTTTCCTGTTCAGTTAAGCAAATATTTAAGCTTTAAAAACAATCCCCACAAGAATATGAAGCAATCATAGAACAAAGGGCTTGTAATGAAATAACCTGACCGTTTTAACTCGTTCTTTTGCACGCTAACTTCGTTAAAAAGCCTCGCTGTAACTATGGCTATAGCTACGTTTTTTGCCTTGTTATCGCACAAAATAACTTCGTCAAT
>JAKIST010000193.1 GCA_021648495.1 Draconibacterium sp. | reverse complement strand
TATTTGTATTTTTATTTGTTTGCACTACAAAGATACTAATATTCAGGCTAATAGCCTGAATATTATGCTACTTTTTTAGAAATATTTTACCTGATAACTATTGACTTTATTGGGTGCGAAACTTGAGTAATTTTATTTAATTCTATAAATTTCAATATTAGCATATTACCCAAATTACGTATAGCCTTTGTTGGCATTTCGTTGTTTATTCTTCAATCTCTTTATTTTCTTTCTTTTGTCCTAATTCTTTTGCGTTTAGTGGAGATATTACATTCTTTCCTGTTTTCTCTTCAATTTCTTTTCTTGTATTTCCGGCAATTGTTCCGCCTTGTTTTGCAATTATTTTGTTTTCTGTAAAAGTTTTTGGTTTCTTTTCTTTCGAAATTTCTTTTGTCGTTGCCTCTGCCAGCATATTAAGAACCAATTCTAAATTGGTCATGTTATCTCTAAGGTTTTCTTTCTTTAGATTCTTGAATTTTTTGTATTCTTTGGTGTTAAATCCTGACCATGCTTTCGTAATTTCATTAGTTAGAATTGCGTATTCCAATCCTTTCTTTACACCACGCAATTCCCATTCGTCAGTTAGTTCCTTTCGGACTTCAATACTTTTTAATCGTTGGTTAATCCAGTTTTTTGAATATCCTTTTTTCAGATATGTTTCCATTGCTCGGTCAAATGCGAGTTCAGGGTCTTCGGTTTCTTCAATTCTCTCATAGCCTACTTTCGCCAACCAAACTTTAAATGGTTCTGCTTTTGGTGAAGGAATTGATTGTATAAGTCGTAATAAATGCTCTGTGTCAGCAACATCAGTTATTCGCATTTTACCATCAACGGCTAATAATTTCAAACGGCTACAATTTGTAGCCACTTCACTTCCTTCTTTTTTAAGTCTGGTTTTCAGGACACTCCAATATTTTCTAGGATTCTCACTCTCTGTCAGAACACCAATTACATCTATAATAGAGAAATACCATTTTTCATTTTTATCATCCCAGTGAACTCGAACTCTTTGGTCTTGAAATAATTTTATCGCATTTTCTTTTGTCATAATTACTTTTTAAAAATTTAATTTCAAAGATAATCAATCTTTTAGTGTCTGAGTTTTTTATTTGAAAAACGGACTTTTTACAATGAATGCCAACGGTTTGGCTATGTTTAGTGCGGGATTTGAAAAACGTAATTTTCAAGTTTTCAAGTAGCCAAGCCGTTTATACCAAATTTTTTATTTTAACGTCAATTCGTCAAAGACGGATTGGCGGGGTTTACAAAACGCACTGCACTTAAAATACCCACCGAAACCCGCATTAAATATAGGTGTTGTTATAGCACGTTTTTCTTTTTCTCCTTTCACTTTTTGATTTTGTCCGAGGGTAGAAACCAAGTTTTCTACAATTCTGAAAACTTTGATTTTCTATTTTACCGACTTAAAAATCAATCAATATTTTTACGTCTAATTTTGAATGCTCAATTTAACAAAAAATCTTTATCGGAAATAAAATCTGTTGGTTTTTTATTTTCAATCTTCTGAGTTTCAACTTTTAAAAACCATTTTTAACTTATAAAAAATTTTCTTTTTTTATTGAATTAAGAAATCTAGCGGAATTTTTAATAAAAACCAGAACCAAAAAAACAACAGAAAATCCATCAGGCTTTTTTGAGTTTCTAAATTTTACAATGAACTAAAAATGTTGCTTTTGAAATGCCAAATCTTTATCGCTTCCACATTTTTTCTATTTAAAACAGGCGAGAACTTTCGATAAAAACCACCGCCCAAAAACATCACAAAATCCATCGGATTTTACAGAACCACGAACTTTCAGTTTTATGAATTACTAAAATTTATCGAGTCAGCCCGCGAAACAATTTCTTTTCTTAACCCCCTTTTTTCTTTGTTCCGAAAACCGGGGACGTTCCAATTTATCAAAGACCGCTAAAAATATTTTTCTCTAAATTCTATCCTGCTTTTTTGGAAATTAAAGACAAAATTATGTGCAAAAATTTGCTCTGTTTTTTCTTTTCTTCAAAATGTGCTATCTAGTTTATATATCACCCAAAAGTATATAATATTTCCCCTCACATGAAATATTGTATCCCTTTCTTATTTCATAAATTCTTTCATAAATCCTCCTCTTCAAAAAAACCCTTGTCAAAATTCACCAAATATAATTTTTCGGTTGGGCGGGTAAAAGCAGTATATAACCAACGGTAATACTCGGTGTCCAGCATTTCTTCAGTTAAATAGCCATGATCAACAAAAACGGCTTTCCACTGGCCACCTTGTGCTTTGTGGCAGGTTATTGCATAAGCAAACTTCACTTGCAGCGCATTGTAATATGGGTTTTCTTTTATTTTTTTCCAACGCTCGCGTTTATTTCTCACATCGGCATAATCTTCTGCAACAGCTTCATACAGCTGCCGATTCTGTTCGTACGAAAACGATGCCGATTCAATATTTAACGTTTCAATAAAAATTTTACAATCAAGTTCAATATCTTTGTAATCGATAAACCGCAAACTAACATTGGCAAAACGAAACCCGTACAACTCCTCGTAACCATAAATTGAAACAATTTCGGCAATATCGCCATTGGCAATAAAATCGAGTTCCATATTGTCGTCCACCCAGAAATAGTTGTTTTTCACCACCATCAACAAATCGCCTTTTTCAATTTCGTTTTCCTTATACAATATGGAGCCTCGAATACCTTTATTAAACAAATTGGCCCGTTTGTTCGAGCGGGTTACAATTGTGGTTTCAAACAAACCATATTTATCGTACGAACTTGAAATGGTTTCAATCAAGTCTCCTCCCGAAATACGTTCAACATCGTCAAACAAATTTATTTCAATAGGAAAAAAGCCCAAATTATTTAATAAACTTCCAATCCTATTTCGGATTTCAGTGGCATTAAACAGAATACCCGAGCCCTCCGTTTGCCGGACCACCTCTATTAATTCCACCTCTTTCACACTAAAACCATAGTTTTCTAATGTATCTGTTTCCAAAGCAGGACTAATATTTAATTTAACCGGAGGTAATTGAGCGGTGTCCCCAATTAAAACTAAACGGCAATTTTCGCCGGAATAAACATATTCCAGCAAATCATCTAACAACATTCCGCTACCAAAAACAGAGTTTTCGCTGTACTCATTCGAAATCATTGAAGCCTCGTCAACAATAAAATAAGTATTCTTAAATAAGTTTTTATCTATGGCAAATTTCCCCATTCCATCGGATGAAGATTTTTGCCGATAAATTTTTTTATGAATGGTAAATGCAGGCATACCGCTGTATCCAGCCATCACCTTTGCCGCTCTTCCTGTTGGAGCCAATAAAACGGAACGAATTTTGAAAGTAGCCAGGCTTTGTGTTAAAGAAAAAACCATTGTTGTTTTACCAGTTCCGGCATAGCCTTTTATCAGCATTATTTCATCGGGTTCGTTGGAAGTAATATAAGCGGCTAAAACATCGATCAACTTTGTTTGGCAACTTGTTGGAGCGAAGGGCAAATTTTGAGTCAGTATATTTTTTAAATGATTTTTAATCATACCTGTTAAAATAACTTTCGGGAAACGAAACTAATTTATTTTTTTTTATAAATTTGCACTCAAACAAAATTTGAACTTATTAAAACAATAAAAATGAGAACCGGACTACAAATTTTACTTTTTATCGTTGCTGTTATTCTTACTTATTTTATATATAAAAGCATTCAGCGCCCAATTGAATTTAAAAAGGCAAAAGATCTACGTTACGAAGCTACAGTAAATAAGCTTAAAGACATAAGGAAAGCTGAATTGGCATATAAAGATGTTTACGGTAAGTTTATCGGAAGCTGGGACACGTTAATTAATTTTGTTGCTAACGACTCAGTAAAAAATGTTCGTAAAATTGGTGAATTAACCGATAGTATGATTGAAGCTGGCCTTTCTGAAAGAAAAGCAATTAAAATGGGATTGTTAATCCGCGACACCGTTCGTGAAAGTGTTCTTGAATCAATTTTCACAAAAACATTTGATGCTGCTAATATGAAATTTGTACCATCTCCTGGCGAGCCATCCGAATTTCATTTAGGTGCTACAGTTATTATAACGGGTTCTGGAATTGGGGTTCCGGTTTTCGAAGCCAAAGCACACAACAATGTTATACTTCGAGGTCTCGACCCCCAGCTAATAATTAATCTTAACGACCGGGCTAGAACGAACGAAAAATACCCAGGATTAAGAGTTGGTTCGCTTGTTGAAACGGTAAACAATGCAGGTAACTGGGAGTAAACCAAATGCATGATTTAGTTACCAACGAAACGTTTGATTTAGAAAAAACATACGAATATAGATTATCCATTCAGGTTAGCCTGGATGGGTTTTCTTTTTTTATTGAATTACCCGGCGAGAATAAATTGCTTGCTTTTAAAAATTCGCCACTAAAAATAAGCAGCGGTACTTTATTAGTTAGGCACTTTAAAGAATGGATAACCAGGGAAAATATATTACAAAAACCTTTCAAAAAAATACGTATTATCGTTTATGGCGAAAAGTTTACACTGGTTCCTGAAAAATTTTTCCAAAACACCCTAAAAAGTGAAATCCCTCGTTTTTTATTCGACAAAAATGCTGATTTAGAAATTGCCGAGAATATTATTGGCAAACTGGAAAGCAGATTGATATTTGTACTGCCAACTGGGATAAATAGTGTTTTTAGGGAACAAATTGGAGAATGTGAAATCGTTCACCCTGTTAAAATTATTTTAAACAATCTCCCCAAAACAAAAAAAGAGTACGGATTAATTTTACTGTTCGATGCAAAATTTTCCTACATACTCTGTTTTAATACGAAAAAAATACTTTTAACAAACAGTTTCAAACCGGCACATGTAAACGATGTGGTATATTATGTTTTAACAACTTTAAAACAATTGGAAATTTTATACTCGGAAACAGAATTATTTTTGGTGGGTTCACACAAGAAATATCCGGAAATAGAGGATGCCCTCAAATCTTATTTTTCGGAAATTAAAGGTCTTGGTTTTGCCCCATTTTTGTCGGATCAGAAAATGATTGCATATCTAAAAAATCAGAAAATTTCATAATATCAGTGCTGAATGAGAATTATAGGAGGGAAATACAAAGGCAGGATATTCAGGCCAAATAAGAAATTTAAGGCACGCCCCACAACTGATATTGCCAAAGAGGGACTTTTTAATATTCTTGAAAACCGTTACGAGTTTTCGAACAAAACAATGCTCGACCTATTTTCAGGAACGGGAAGTATTGGTTACGAATTTATTAGCAGGGGGTGCGTGGACGCAACTTTAGTGGAGAGCGATTTTAACCATTATCGTTTTATCCTCGATGTTTTAGAACGTTTGAAAATTGAAAATGTCAGAACTTTTAGATCCGATGTTTTTAAATTTATAAAAATGTGCCCACAAAAATTCAATTTTATTTTTGCCGACCCTCCTTTTTATTTTAATAATTTTTCTGATATCCCGGATGCCATTTTAAATGCAGATATTCTTGCCGAAGATGGACTTTTTATCATAGAACATCCTAAGGAATTTCAATTCGCCACACACAAATATTTTAAAGAAATAAGAAATTACGGAAAAGTGAATTTTAGTTTTTTTGAAAAATAGAAATACCCACATCCTAAATCAAAAGTTCTCTTTATAAGTCAACCTAAAGAACAAGAATTGTATCGTTTGTTCAAACACAATGTAAACAATATTGATATTTCATGGTTAATCCCTGAAAGTAATTTAAATGAAAATAGAATCAATACGCAGGGAGTATGAATTTGCCGAATTATCCCGAAAAAGCATTGACAAAAACCCATTTAAACAATTTGCAACCTGGCTAAACGAAGCACTCATTTCAAGGGTTCTTGAAGCAACGGCAATGTCGGTAATTACAATTAACAATGATGGTTTTCCTCAATCGAGAATTGTTCTTTTAAAAAGTTATAGCGAAAATGGTTTTTCTTTTTTTACGAACTATTCAAGCGAAAAAGGCAGATCGATTGAAAGAAACCCGATGATAGGATTACATTTTTTTTGGCCTGAATTGGAGCGCCAAATCCGTATTTCGGGGTTCGCAACAAAAACCTCTGCAAAAATATCTGATAGTTATTTTCATTCTCGCCCGATAACGAGCCAAATTGCTGCAAGCGTATCCAAACAAAGCGAAGAAATTCCAAATCGTGAGTTCCTCGAAAATCGATTTTTTGACTTCCAAAATCAATTACGTGGAAAAAACCCTGAACGCCCCGGATCATGGGGAGGTTATATTGTCGATCCTGTAAAATTTGAATTCTGGCAAGGTCGCGAAAACCGTTTGCACGACCGTATTTTATATATAAAACAGGGCGAAGATTGGCTTATAAAACGCTTGGCTCCTTAACTAGTCTTTGCAAGAAAACGCCAAATACTGCGTTACTCTCATTTTGAAAACAGTCATTTGCAAAAGCAAACTCCTTGATTTTCAAAACTTCGAAAGCCTTGTCTTTGATGCTTTCTTATCAAAGACTTGAAAAAGTAGAGTTTTCTTGCAGGCACTTCTATGTTGTAATCCAAATTATTTGACATTTATTTTTTATTATTTTTCTGTGTTTCAGTTTTTTATAACTTTGAATTGCAAAGAAATAGACAATATACTGTCAGCCCTCTAATATTTATTTATTAGAGGGTATTTCTTTTTTTAGATGAATTTTACAAAAAGAGCCAATTAAACAGATTTTGATCCAGGTCTATTATTTTTTGTAAAGTTTGCTAATTGCACCCCTTTATTTACACCTATGTTTGAGTAAACATTAAACCAACTCCATCCATTCCATTTTATGTCTAAAAACTGGGTGAATTTTATCAAGTCAGTTACCCTGTACTTCACACAGTGAGCTGTTCCGTCTGGGTTGTTTTTAATCTTTACTATTGCTTTGTATTTCTTGGGCATAAATATTTCTTTGTACCATTCATCAAAAAAAATATGTAACTATAAAACAACCTTCTATAAACGGATATCTATTGACACCGCATTTCCCTTTTTTAATTTTTATAGGTAAAAAGCCGAAGACTAAATAAAACGGACTTCTGCAAAATAGAGCCGCAAGTGTCTGCTACCGGTCTTTTGATTATGTTGTTTTATAGTAAAACCATTATTTAACAACTGCTTGTACATAAGCTTTTTTATTTTTTAATACATATAATATCCTGTTTGTAAGTTTCTTTGAAATCCTAATTATAGCTTTTTGTGGTAACATCCGCTTAACCAGTTTCTGATATGCGAGCATTAAAGCCGGGTCATTCCTGATAGCAATCCAAGAACTTTCAACAATTGCTGTCCGTAATATTTTATTGCGCCGCACTGTAATATCTCCTGTTTTTTCGTTTTCCCCCGTTGAATTTGTCATCGGGACCAAACCAATAAAAGAACAAAGTTTATCCAAATTTTTAAATCGGGTTATGTCCCCAGTTTCTGTTAAAATGATCATCGCTGTTAAGGAACCAACCCCAGGTACGCTCAATAATAAATTGTAATTTTCTTTATAAATCTTTTTCTCAGATAATTTTCTGATTTCTTTATTTGTTGAATATTGTTTTTTTCTTAACAGTCCTGCCATCTCCAAGTGCCCATCCAATGCCATTTTTGCACTTTCTGTAGGCAATTTAGTTTCCTGGAGCCAAATTGTGAACCTTTTTGACCAATGCTTTTTTCCTGCAAATTGAGTAGGTATGTTTATCCCGAAATAATATAACTGGGACTTTATCCTATGTTTTGTCCTTGCTATTTCTTTTGTGAGCGTTTTTCTATACCTGACCAAGTTACGGTCTCCCTCTATCTCAACCTCAGGAATGTAGATAGCAGTTAAATCTTTTTGGCTTAACTGTTTGGCTATTTTCCTGCTGTCGCGGGAATCTTCTTTTTGTTTGCGCTCCTTATCTGTAGTTGGTATGTCTGCTGGGTTTACCACAATATTTATTATGCCCAAATTTAACAATTTCCTATGAAGTAAAGCCACAAAAACTCGCTTCATAAGCAGAATAATAATTACCATTGGGAAAATTCTTCACTAAATAATTTTTCAATAATTTCGAATAGGGGTCTTGTGAAAATGTTTTAAAAGTACTTTCACCTACTATAATACTTACCCGCCAGTTCTTTAAATGAGTGTCAAGTCCCACAAAAATGTCTTGACTACTAAAATCTAATTTGTTATTTTTGTTCATTGTGTGTAATTTTTAAGTTCATAGAAGCGAAGTTAATTCTCCTTTGTGACTTTCAAATTACAAACATAGGGGCTATATAGAGTCTGTATAAAGTCGGTGTTTGATTCAGAAGGTTCGAATTCAAGGCTTGCGAAGTCATAAAATAAAGGAGTTTACTCTTGTAAATGACTGTTTTTATGATGAGCGTAACGCAGAAGTCGGACTTTATGGACGAACACTATATAGGCGGAATTTAAGATTTTTTCGATTACCAAGGCATTTTTCTTTTGAGTAGCCGTAGCTACGGAAAATAAAAATAACGAAGGGAATCGGGAAAAGAGAAATTTTGCCATACGATTTTAATTGTAATAATGAGTCCAGTCCAAAAACACATAAAATCAAAAAAGTATCTTTTGGTAATATTTTCATTTTTCTCAATTAGCTGATGCTCAGGCATCACCAAATATCGAAAAATAAAAATCTCATCCAAAATC
>JAKIST010000192.1 GCA_021648495.1 Draconibacterium sp. | reverse complement strand
CAAGCATTTAATATTGAGTTATTTGAGCAAAATCAAGCAGCTTTTAAGAAAAAACGTATCCAGTTCCTTGAAAAACAACTGGCTGAACTAAAACAAGTTGCATAACCTATGTATAAGGTAGGTTAGATAATCCAAATAAAATTAAACGATATTTATGGGTGGCTGTTTTGGCTGCCCTTTTATTATTTGAGGCAAACCGCTTTATAGTTCAAACTGGGCTACAATTAGAAGTGGCTTGCCTTCTTGTTACAATCTGATCACTTTCCTCATTCTCGAAACAGGTCCTTCTTTGGCAATTGAAAGAAAAATATGAAATAATTTAAGCCGAAAATTTCAGATTAGGCGGTGGGTAAAATAAACGAAAATATACTTCCTGTTTTTTGGGTACTCAAAACATTCATTTTACTGCCTTGCAATTCGGCCAGCTCTTTGCAAAGCAACAAGCCCAGCCCGTTTCCCTTTTCGTTTGAAGTTCCGGGTGTGGATTGAGCTTTATCTAAGCGGAAAAGAGTGCCTAATTTTTTTTCTTCGATTCCAACGCCATTGTCGGTCACACAAATATTTTGATATTCTTTCCCATCAATAACAGATAGCTCTGAATAAACCTGAATTTTCCCACCCGGTTGCGTAAACTTAATAGCATTTGAAATTAGGTTCCGAAGAATTGTTTCGGTTAAATTAACATCTGCAAAAACAATGGTGTTTTCATCTAAATTATTTTGAAGTTGAATGTTTTTCAATTCTGCTTCTTTTGTGAAATCAGTTAACAAACGGGCCGTATCCTCGTATAAATTAAACTTGATATTATTTACTTCAATTTTTCCCGATTGCGACATGGACCAGTTTAATAAATTTTCCAGAAGGGTGTAAACGCTATTCGAAGATTCTTGCAAGCTAATAATCATTTCTTTTCGAGTAGCTTCATCCAGGTCATCATATTCATCGAGAATAAAGTCAATTAATGACTTCTGGCCTCCAAGCGGTCCCCGTAAATCGTGTGCAATAATCGAGAAAAATTTATCCTTCATACTATTTAGCTCTTTCAATTGCTGCTCCGATCGGATTAAAGAATTTTCTTGTTTTTTCTTTTTAGTAATATCGTAAGCATTAACAATTACAGAGTTATCACTTTTGTAGCTAATCCTGGATGAAAACCAAAACTCTCTTCCTTTAATTTGCATGGGATATTCAACAACTACCAGTTTTTTGTGTACAACACAATTTTGTATTGCCTCTTTAAAAATTTTCGCTTGTTCTTTATCAAAAATAGTATCAATGTTTTTCCCTTTCAACTTTTCTTCTGGAAGATATAAAAGATCGTTATTGGAAGAACACATTTTCAAATAATCCCCTTCGGCATTAAATTCTATGATCAGGCTATCCAAAGATTCAAAAACTGCTTTTAATTCTTTTTCATTATTTTTAATTCTTAATAATGCTTTTGAAAAAAGCCAAATCAAAAAACTAATAATAAAAGCACTTATAAAAAGAATGACAAAAAGGGTTTTGTCCTGGTCAGAATACAAATGCCAACCTCGCGATGGCACAGCAGCAAACACCCAATTTCCAATAGGCAAATCAATATTAATTGTTACAG
This sequence comes from Draconibacterium sp., assembly GCA_021648495.1. GTDB lineage: Bacteria > Bacteroidota > Bacteroidia > Bacteroidales > Prolixibacteraceae > Draconibacterium. The sequence goes on along the minus strand of JAKIST010000192.1, from coordinate 7,121 downwards.
GGTTATGTTCAAATATTTCCCCATCTCCCCAAAACACATCGCCATCCTTGCCCGTGCCGTCATATCCTTTTAGAGCAAAATTAAATCCTGCTTCCGAGACTTCTAATTTGGCTTCGTTAAAAAGGCTATTTTGTTTAATAACGATGTCGGTTACACCCCAAAAGTGTTTTTCATTGTTTTTAGTTTTGTTGAAAATAGGAGTGTAACTAATGAATGCAATTCCACCTTCTACCAATTCCACCGGGCCTGCAACAAATGTAAGTTGTGTTTCTATGGTTTTTTCCACTATTTTTTTGCGTGCAGGGTGGCGAAGTAAATTAAGACCAAGGGCTGCTTCGTGGCCTTCCAAAGGGTAAACTTCATTTAGGATACAATCTTTAGAAAGTGCGAGCGTACTAATAACCGTGTCGTTTCCCATGTACTCTTTTGCCAGTTCGGCAAATTCTTTGCTCTTAATTCCGGGGTTCAGCGCAACATAAGCCGCAACACCTCGTGTGTAATAAATCCGGGAGTAAAGGGCCTTTTCCAAATTCGATTTTTTGCCCATCATAAAATTCAGCATCTCCGTTCGGATGTCCTTTTCCCACAATCCTTTTTTATAATGTGTATAAAAGGTTGCAGCAATAATAAGTACGGCAAAAACAAAAACTGAAATAATTGTGGGTTGAATATAACGATACAGAGTTTTTCTATTAAAGGGAATTCTGGGTTTGTTCATTTTAAAAAGCGGCATAAAGGGTTTGAATAAATTCAAAAATACGAAGATATAGAAAATATATGTAAAATTAATTCTGTTTTATTAAAAAAAGGTAAATTGCCTTGTTCTATTTTTAGAACTGTTTAACCCTTTTGTTGTTAACTTTATAAATGCCGAAAGAAAATCAAATATTACTTTTTGACGGAGTTTGCAATTTGTGCAATGGTGCCGTTGATTTTATTCAGAAACGAGACAAGAAAAAATTGTTTCGATTTGTGGCATTGCAATCGGAGAAGGGTAAAATGTTGGTTGGAAAATTGGAAATATCGCATGAATTGGATTCAATAATTTTGATTTCCGGAGATCAGGTTTTTATTGAATCAGATGCCGCCATCGAAATAGCCCGTTTGTTGCCAGCTCCCTGGAATTGGTTTTCGGCATTTAAAATAATTCCTCTAAAATCAAGAAATAAAATGTATCAATGGATTGCTGAAAATCGTTACCGTTGGTTCGGAAAACGGAAAATATGCCGGATTGTTTAGCGTTTTGTTATTATAACAAGGATGCCATCTGTATTCGATTTGGATAGACAAATGGTAACCTTTATTTTTTTGAATATTATTAACCGAGATCCAGTTCCCCCTCTTCAAAACTTTTATACAACTTTGATAAAATCCCCAACCACTGGCTCAATTGTTTTACTGCGGTTACGGTTTCTGCCGATATTTCAGCCTTTTTCATTTTTAACAAAAGGAAACCATAAATTGTATCTAAGCCCAATTGAATATCATTTTTTGCTGAACTGTTTTTTTGTTTCAATTCAGCAAGTATTCCTGAAACAGATTTGAAATTTTGTACGTATATTTTTTCAACTTCGGTTTGCATCAGTTTCATGTGAAACTCGTTTAAATTGCTTGTCAGGTTTGTAAGAAATTGTAAGTGCCCTTTTTGTTGAATACTTTCTTTCTCCATGATAGCAACCAAATTGTTATACCAATTTGAGATTTCAGCGGAAGTTTTTTCATCGCTTTGATAGTTGGCGACCAGCTTTTCCTGAATTAGATTTGGATCGAATTGAAAAGCGCGAATTAGATCTTCAATCTGATAGAAGTATAAAATGTATTCGGCAATGTTTTCTTTTCTTTTTTGTTTTGCTATTAACATACTGGATTGTAATTTAAAATTAAATGTTAAAGTTTCGAATCCTGTGTTTCGTATTCATCTTTAAGTTTCAAAAAAACCATCTAATTCGCGTCGGTCTTTTTTTGTTGGGCGGCCGGTTCCACGATCGCGTGAAATCCAACGCATATTTTTCTGCATCTCCAATAGTTCAATTTCTTCAAGTGGAGTTATGTCTTCAATAAAATCGACAATTAATTTTGCTGACATTCGTTTATCTGCGAGTGCCAAAATTTTTAAACTTTTGGTAATTGGAGTTTTTCGTACTTTAATTATTTCTCCAACATATACCATTCTCGACGGTTTTACCGTTGAATCTCTAATAGAAACATGACCTTTTTTGCAAGCTTCGGAGGCTTGACTTCGTGTTTTATACAAACGCACAGCCCACAACCATTTATCTACCCGCACATTTTCATGCATATTCTATAAATTATCGAGTTAAATTTAAATATTTGGTACAATTCCGGTGTGTATTTAAAAATACTAAAAACAACAAAGTGCATTTTAACCTGAATAATTCACAAATTGTTCTATTGCAAAGTCAAACTACTGTGATTAAAGGCGATGCTCATTTTCTGATTCTCGAAATAGCTAAAGCTATTCCTGCGAGTCGGAAATTTGCGCTCACCTTTACTCTTTGTATTTTGCCTTTTCATAACGAAAACTTATGAATTAATCAGGTCACATTATCTGTGAAAAAATAAAATATGGAAAGTAATAAATTAGATCGGGTTATTGAACTTTTACAAGCTGAGAAAGCAAAAGAAGCGCAAAGCCTTTTCTTGGGAATTATACCTGAGCTTACTGTAGAATATCTACTTGTAAAGGGAAAAATAGAACAGAAATTTCAAAAATGGGGAGATGCAATTAATGCATTTTCAAAAGTTGTGGAAATAGATCCCGAAAATAAAGAAGCTAAAAATAATCTTCATTTAATTCAAAATATATTAAACTTTTGGAACCCGGAAATGTTTAATCCTTAGTAATTTACTGATTTTGTAAAATACACTTAAAAAAATGAACTTGGAGTTGGCAGGGGATTTGGATATTTCAACCCGATGTCCTAAAAATAATATTCTTATGAGAAGGATCTTAGGAATTCAATTCATTATTGTTATTTTTGGGGCTTGTTGAAAAAATAAGTATTAAAGTATTAAGATAAAGTAAGTTAAATTAAAAGGAAAGTTTAAAAATGAAAAGAGCAGTATTATTAATTGTAGCAATTTCTTTTACAGTTTTTTCTTTTGCACAAGATGCAGCGGAAAAACTAAACCAGGCACAAGAAGCATTAAAAGCAAAGGATTATGCAAAAGCGTTTTCTTTGTATGACGACGCAATGAGCAACATTGGCGATGTACAAGTTGACGCATCCATAAATTACAATATTGGTTTTGCTGCGTACAAAGCTGGCAATTTGGAAGGTGCAGTTAAGTATTTCGACAAAGCAATTGCAACGGGCACAAATGTTTCGAAATGCCATGAATACAAAGCATTGGCCTACAACGCTAAAAAAGATTATAAAAACGCTGTTGCATCTTTCGAACTTGCTATTGCCACTTCGGAAGAAGGATCCGACGCATTGGTTTTTAATGCCGCAATTGCTGCATACCGTGGAAAAATGAATGATAAAGCGGTGGAATTATTTGGCAAATCGGTTGAAAATGGATACAAAGGTGCAACCGCCCAGTATTATAAAGCAGCTGTTTTGAAAAAGCAAAAGAAAAACGAGGAGTATAAAGCCGCTTTGGAATTTGGTGCAGAGAAATTCCCCGGCGATAAAAAGATTTCTCCGGCATTGGCAAAAATATATGTTTCAGAAGGAAATGTTTTGTACAAAGCAGGTGCAGCAATTTTAACTGCTGCAAACGAAAAAGTAAACGCCGGCAGCTTAAAAACTGACGATGCAGCCTACACTGCTGAAGTTGATAAAGCAAAAGTTGAATTTAAAGCAGCAGTTGAAATTCTTGAAAAAGCAAAAGCTTTGGATTCTACCAATGCAAATGCACAAAAATTAATCGATGCTTGTAAAGCAGTTCTCTAATCAATAAAAAAATATTGAAAAAAACCGCTTCAGTTTTTGGAGCGGTTTTTTTGTGATCTGCCCAAACTTTTTCATTTTAAAATATGGATCATTTTTGAATATCAGATAATATTTTAGCTATAAATTCCGAAGCTTCTAAAGCTCCCAAATCATTAAAATGGGTAGCATCTTTCCAATTCGATTTGTTTTTAATAATGAAATCGGGAAGAATTATTAAATTGGATAATTCGTTGTAATAATCAGCAAGAAGTGGAAGTTTTAAATGCGATCCAGATTCTGGAAGGTATAAGAACAGCACCTTACAATTGTTTTGTTGGGCAATTTTTATAATTTTTTCAAGGTAGTGTTTCGAATAGTTTAGTTCAATTTTTCTTAGAAAGGCCGGTTTTGGGTTTGCCAACCTGTTTCTCCAGTTGCTTTCATTGTTTTCCAAAACATGGGGTGGGGCAGTTTGAGAGGATGGACGATACCCAAAATCAGTTTTGTTTTGAGTAGAAGGATTTTCTGCTTCAAACATTCTGGATTTCAAATATTCAAACCGGATAGTAATCCCTTTCCAAATTGCAGGGATGTACCGCTGGTTAAAAAAAACAAAGGAACCCCACAAGTCTTTAGAATCTGCCAGATATGGAAAAACAGGGTGGCTTTTTTTGGGTTCATCTTCGGCAACTTCAATTACCAATATTTTTGGTTTCTTTTGTGTAAACAAATCTTTTAACATTACATATTGAATGTCTCGCCCCCTTCTGCAATAACCCAAATTGGCCACATGGATTTCTCTGGCGGAGTGTTGGTTAAGTTCCGTTTCAATCCATTTGTCCATAATTGCACAGCCAGTTTGCGATGCTCCTGAAAACACAATATCAATATTTATTTTGTTTTCAAAAATGCGATTATAAATCCAGCTTGCTTTGTCCTCACATTCTCCTTTTACAAATTGGTAACTGAAACTTTTTTCAACGGGAACAAGAAAAAGATACCAAACCCCCAATAAAAAAGGGATTGAAAAGAGGATGATATTTTTTAAGGTCTTCTTCATTTAAAATTGAAAATAGATAAATTGAGGCGCAGAATTCAAAACGCCAAAAAACAAAATTGATAAAAGAATGATATAATAGAACCCCCATCTGAAAAACTTGGGCGAATTGTTCAGGAGTTCGGCAAATGTTTTATTCCCAATAAAAATTTCGATTAAAACAAAAATGGGGAAAACAAATAGTAACATTCGTCCGGGTTCGGTTAAATGTCCCGAATTCTGCAAAAGTTGAACGAATGAACCGGAACTCACTACTTTATTGTTGAATATAGTTTTGAATAATATTTTAACCTGGCTCCAGGAATCTGCCCTAAAAAATAACCAGCTGAAATTGACCACTGAAAAAGTGATTAATAAACCTGCTACATTTTTTAGCTTTTTATGAATTTTTATAAGCGGGGAAACAAATCGTTCGAGAACAAATAATACCCCATGAATAAAACCCCAAATAACAAATGTAATATTTGCGCCGTGCCACAAACCAGATATTACAAAAGTGATTATAATGTTTCGCGTCCATTTTGTTAAATTACTTTGGTTTCCTCCGAGTGGAATATAGAGATAATCGCGAAACCATGTAGATAGGGAAATATGCCAGCGTCGCCAGAAATCGCGAATAGAAGTGGCAAAGTAAGGTGACCGAAAGTTTATCATTAACTCAATACCAAATAAACGGGCTGTGCCAATGGCAATATCTGAGTATCCCGAAAAGTCGCAATAAATTTGAAACCCAAAAAGGAGGGTTGCCAAAACAATGCCCAAGCCATTAAAATTTTCGGGGTTCGCATAAACAGCATCAACAATAAGAGATAGCTGATCGGCGATTACCATTTTTTTAAAAAGCCCCCACAGTATAAGTTTCAGCCCCGAGCTGGCTTGCGAAAAGGAGAATTTGGGTTTCTTTTCAAATTGAGGAATGAGCCGCTGTGCCCTTTCTATTGGACCGGCTACTAGTTGTGGAAAGAATGCAACAAAAGTAAAAAAGGTGAGTGCTGATTTTGTGGGGGCAATTTTACGTTTGTAAATGTCGATTGTATAACTTAATGTTTGAAACGTGTAAAAACTTATACCAACAGGAAGGATAATATTTAGCGAGCTCCAATGGCTTTCATCGCTCACAATCCCGGTTAAACTTTCAAGAGAATCAATAAAAAAATTATAGTATTTGAAAAAAAAGAGAATCCCGATATTTACGAATATACTTAGTACCAAAAGGATTTTTCTTTTTTTCAGCCCGTTTGTTTTAAAAAGAAATTGCCCTATAAAAAAATCGCTTGTCGAGCTAATAACAATAAGTATCAGAAATCTCCAGTCCCACCAACCGTAAAAAATGTAACTGCTTGCAAGTAAAACTAAATTGCTTAAACGAAGTGATGATGTTGCCGTTTTCCAATAAACAATTAGAGTTATTATCAGGAATATAAAAAAAGTGGTTGAGTTAAAAAACATTGTTTTTTAATGATGAATGACGAAAATATAAATTAATCGCTTATTTTAGCAAAATATTGAGTAGAAATAAATAGTTCACAAGCCAATGTTAATTGTTTATACAAAAACTTCCCCAACTACTTGATTTTTCTCCAAAAAAGTATTTTCTTTGCAAGCCGTTTCAATAAAGTGTTTGTTTGTTCATATAAGAAATAAAAAGAAATGTCACGAGTTTGTCAAATAACAGGAAAAAAAGCAATGGTGGGGAACAATGTTTCGCACTCTAAAAGAAGGACTAAAAGAAAGTTCGAGATTAACCTGTTCAAGAAGAAATTTTACATGCCCGATGAAGATCGTTGGGTGCATTTAAATGTGTCAGCTGCTGGTATTCGTACCATCAATAAGAAAGGTGTTAAACCTGCATTGTTAGAAGCTCAGGCAAAAGGTTTTATCGATAAATTTTAAAGAGCTTAAATAATGGCTAAAAAAGGAAATAGAGTTCAGGTAATTCTCGAATGTACAGAGCATAAGAGCAGTGGTGTGGCCGGAACGTCAAGATACATCACCACCAAAAGTAGGAAAAATACTCCTGAGCGCATGGAATTGAAGAAGTATAATCCGATTCTGAAAAAAGTAACAGTTCATAAAGAAATTAAATAAGAGTTATGGCAAAGAAAACGGTTGCAACATTACAAAAAGGTGCTGGTAAAGGGTATGCCAAAGTTATTAGAATGGTA
>JAKIST010000191.1 GCA_021648495.1 Draconibacterium sp. | reverse complement strand
CTTTTGCACGCTAACTTCGTTAAAAAGCCTCGCTGTAACTATGGCTATAGCTACGTTTTTTGCCTTGTTATCGCACAAAATAACTTCGTCAATTCCAGTCATGTTATTTCTTCACAAACCCTAAAAGCCAACCGGTGAAAGGAAGGAATTGACCCAGAAATAAAATATACTCTTTAGAGAACATCTGATATTTTCACCCGTTGATTCCAAGTCACCGGGTGAATAATTAGAACATTCATTTCACAAACGCTTTTACAACCCATGCTTCACCTTCCGATTCATTCAAAATTTTATACGAACCCGCTGCAGCCGGAATCACAAAAGTTTCGGCATAATTAAATCGCTGTTTAATACCGTTTTTTGTTTCAACCCTAATACTGGTTCCTTCAACTAAACTCAATACGTGGCATTTATTATTCGTTTGAATTTCTATTTCAGTATTTAAATGAATACGGTGTACATCGTATAAATGTTTTTTATGGGTTGAAAGGTGATACAATTTCCAGTCATTTCTTTCGTCTATCAAAACCGGATTTGCTATTAATTTCTCTTTAACGTAATTTCCTTTTCGCTCGAAGTTGAGATTTTCCATGCCACGCTGAATATTTATGGGGCGTGGTTTCCCTTCCAAATCGAGCCGAAGCCAGTCGTACATTTTAAAGGTAAAAATATAGGGTGTCGAGCTGATTTCCAGCACGAGGTTATTTTTACCCGAACCATGAATTGTACCCGGCGGGATCAAAAACAGATCGTGCTTTTTGGCTGTGTGTTTCTGAACAAATTTCACAATATCAATTTCCTTTTTCTGCTGAAAACTTTCGGTCAGTGCTTTTTCAAATTCTTTGGGTTGAATATTTTCCTGAAAACCAAGATATACATCGGCATCCTCCTTTGTGTCGAGGATGTAGTAAGTTTCTTCCTGCGTAAAGTTTTCGTTGAAATGTTTTTTTGTGTAAGTGGCGTGAGGGTGGCATTGAACGGAAAGGTTGCCACCGTCAAACGTATCGAGGAAATCAAACCGGATGGGGAATTCTGTGCCAAAAGTTTTGAATGCTCCACCCAGCACATTTTCACCTTCCTGAAACATTAAACAATCAAAAGACACTTCCAAAAGATTATTGGAACTTTCGAATAGCAAGCCATTTTCGGGTACAATCAATTCAAACGACCAGGCATAATTTGGAACATTTTTGTTCAATCCATCGATTTTATCGAAACTCCAGTTTCCTCCCCACGCACCGGGTTCAAACCACGGTCGAACACGAAATAGGTTTTGGCTTATCCGTTTCAGTCCGAAGCGCAAATCATCGCCTGTCATCCACGTAATTTCATCGGGGCGTTGCCCGTCAACAAAAATATCAATCTGAGGTAAAAGTTTTTGTTTCTGTTTATTTAATACTACCCAATCGACAAAATAGAACCGCTTGTACATTGGTTTTGGCTCGCCGGGATGCGATGCACCCAAATTTGTTACCGACTTTGCCCTCGCCCGGAATTGCAACTCGTTTTTTGGCAAGTCGATATAAATTAAAATACCATCAATTCCAGCCAAACTCGCGCCAACTCCGTAAATAATATTGATGTCGGCATTGGTATTCAAACTTAAATCATTCAATTTTTCAAGCTGAAAAAAATCTACTAAATCTAAAGTTGTGCGCGTTCCGAAAACGGGATCGTTACCTCCCAAAAACGGGGCAATTAATTTATCGATTTCATCCTCCGGTTTTAACGCCTGCGAAAAATCTATCCAGTTGGTTTTAATCGTTTTATTTTCAAAAATAGTTTGAAGGTTTTCTTTGATATCTTTATAAAAAACACCGAGGTAGCCATCAATTATTATGGTTTTGTTTTTTTGAATTTCGGTTGCCAAACTTTCAAAGCCTTCAAATATTTTTCCTTCGCCAACCGGGTGAGTTGGATACAAATCGTATCTTTCCTTTTCTTCCTTCTGTTTTTTTGCCGGCATTAGAAACTGGCTGGACTTTCTCCAATCAAATTTGTTCATGTTCTCATACCATTTTAATGGTTAGAATATGGTGCGTTTGGCATTTCAACGCTCCAGGTTTTCAGTTTTCTACTATATTTATTGTTATCATCTTTACTTTTAGTACTATCTGCCAAATGCACCCTATTTTTTGTTGTAGCCAATAATTATTTACTTGCAATTTCTGCACATCTTATATTGTTGATATTCATGAATTTATAATTCAGAATATACAGTTTAGTTACATCTTGGTTACATCATTTATTTTGCCCAAAAAGGTATATACATTTTTAATTTTTCATACTCAACAATAACACCTCCTTTTATAGCTTCTCGTATTAATCTTGAAACAATAGGGTAATTTTTTTTGTCAATATTCAACCGTTCCCTAAAACTTTGATTTGTCATATATTCTCCCGAAACATATTTCAAACAAGCGTGTTGATAGCAAGCTCTGACTTTATCGGGTTTTGACATTTGTCTTAATGATTTCGCCGAATACAAAATTGCTCGTGTATAATTATCGCCACTTAAAAACTCAGGTGCAGGCAATTGATATAACTCTATCTCGTGAATTACTTTATCTATTCCGCTACCACGTTCTTCACAAAAATTCATTCTTCGCATTAAACTTGCCAACATCTCATTTCTGCTTTCAGGACTGTGGTCAATAAACCTTTTTGTGTCAATTAAAGGTTTACCCGGATTTGTGAATTCAATCCTGTTTTCAAAAATCTCAATCATTGTGCTTGTCCCCAGTATATTAAAGTCTTGATGTATTAAAGCATTTGCTATTAATTCACGAACCGCTAATTCAGGATATATTCTCACTTCCTTCCTGAAAACTCTCCCAATTTCTTCGCTTGAGGGTAATTTGTCATTAACATAATCCACTAACTGCTCAAACCCAACGGCATAGCCTGATTTACTTTGGTATTCTTTAATTGTATGCAGTTTGTTTTTCCCTTTGTAAATAATTACTCTGACTATTTTTCGTTTTTAATGTTTCAAATTCATTTAAGTCATTTGCAAAAAGTAATGCTCCAATGTTTGTGATATGATATTTATTGAGTTTTTTTATTATTAATTTTTCTTCTTCTAATTTTCGAAGTATCCCGTCTTTATTGGCAGGTAAAGGGATTTGCAATAATTTGAATACACTCGGATAATTAAGTAATTCCAGTATTTTATCCGATGTAACATTCTTTTCATAAATTTCTTTTTCAAAGCTTGTGCGTTTTGCTTTTCGCCAAATTTTACGCTCTTTCTCCGGATGTTCTTTTAATTTTTTCTTGTATGAACCTACTCGAATGTATTCGACACCTTTAAAGGCAACAGGTCTGCTTTGTGATGCTTCTATTTGAAATAGAACAATGTTTTTATCATTTACAATTACCTCATATATTTTAAAGTCAATTTGAGGTTCAAGTTGTGTTATTAACCAATTTTCAAGTTCTTGATTTCCAATCTTCTCTTTTGTTGGTTTGAAAGATGTTCCTATGAGTTTATGTGTAGCGTCTTCAATTCCAAATACAAGATAAGCATATTCCTTATTTTCAAGATTTGCAGAGTTTGATAATGCAGAAATATATTCTCCAATTATTTGGGGATTTATGTTACCAACCTTAAATTCAACCCATTCACTTTCTTTGGGAAATGCCCTTAATTCTTCAACTAATATTTCAAAATATTTTTTATCCATTTAACAAAGATACTTACATCCTTTCTGCTTTAACAATTAATTATTTGGTATTCTGCGATTTCGTTCTATTGGTTACAACTTTTAAAAAAGTTATTATTTGTCCTCCAACTCCTCAAACATCAAAATGGCTTTGTACAACACACCTGCAGAACCCCGAAAAGTTCCCGAGCCTTTTGGTTTATTTTCAACTGTGTACCACTCAAAAAAACCATCGTTGTCTTTTACACGTTTTACCATGGGTTGCATTTGTTGGTAAGCCTCTTCAACAAAACCATATTTAATGAGTTGCTGTATCATCCGCCCGCCAAACCAGGTCCAGTCGCCGCCGTTTTGGTAACCGTACGGATACATTCCTTTGTTTTTGTAAAAACCTTTAGGATACGGTGGATACATGGTTAACCCGATTGAACCTGCCCCGGAAGCTTTAACATTGGCAACCATTTTTTCAAGCGAAATTTCTATCTCCTCTTTTGAAAGCAAACCTGCCTCAATGGCAACAGCAGTGCCGCCGTGATAATAAATTTCGTTCTCATTAAAATCAGCCGGAAATGGCGAACCATCCAAATAAATGTGCGGAATAAATTTCTGATTTGCCTCATCCCACAAATATTTCCGGGTGTTCTCTGCTACTTGATTTCGTATTTGTAACCACTTATTTTTCGTTTTTGGCAGCAGTTCCATTAAATTATCGAGGGCAATTAAAAACATGGCATTATCGTAAATATCAATGGCGTAATGCGTGTTTTTGGTAATATATACACCCCAGTCGTGCTCGGGCTGAACATCGCCCCAATCGGCAGTAGTAGCACCCCAAAGCAAGCCGTATTTTTTATTGTAACGGTTGTTCATCAAAAAATCCATTGCCCATTCCAAACGCTCTGCAACAGTTTTGTCGCCCACCTTTTTATCTAAAATTGCTTTATCCCCGGTAACCTGAACGTATTTATAAACCGCCTGGATTAACGATGATTCCTGATCGGTTTCAACAGTATTTTTATGACCAGCGTAACGGGGTTCCAGATCGGAATAAATGTAATCGTAACCATGCCCGCTTACTTTTTCTTTCGGAATAAAACCATCAATTATGTTTCCATCACCGCCCTGCATTTTGAAAAATACCAGCAAGTTTTCTTTTAAAACATCAGCATTAAAAACTTCCGATGAAAGTTCGATAAACGTGTTGTAATCGCGAATCCAGACTTCGCCATAACCATCACCGGCGTTAAATCCGGTTTTTACAATTTCGAGTGCCTTCTTTTTTGTAAAAGCAAAATATTCATTGGATTTAATTTGCTGAATCAACTCCTGATTTTGAGTTGATTTTGGGGTGCAACTTGTAATTGCGAGTAGAATAATTAAGAAGAAAGTAGTTTTCATTATTGTTGTTTTTTAAATTATCACATTTTTAAATCCCTTGAGAAATTCCGGTGCATGTTAATTTCCATTTTCAAACTATTTGCTGCTTGCGCCGAGTTCTTTCTTGGTATGAATAACCCATGATTATTCATATTTAAACCTCCTTAGCAGTTCATGGATTGTTGGAATTCTTTTTAACATTTCAATAATTCCTATTTCTATTTTTGTTGTTTTTTAATTTTGTTTTTTAATAAATTACTGTAATACGGCGCAAGCAAGTTTTTTCTTTCAATCCACTTTTGTGGATGCGCCGTGTTTCCCCTTACTATTTCAATCACAGGGCGTTGCCCTGTGCTGTTATATTTCGCCCTTATCAGGGCTTTTTGTGATCAAAATTTATTTTTTCCTACCTAATATGGAATCTTTTATTTCTTGTCATATTATCACAATAGAATGCATTATAAATCTTTTTTAATTACCGGGCTGTTCCAGGCTTCTATTTCCAACTGCAAATTGCCTGCTCTTATTTCCTGCGATAAATGCGACAAATCAATCTCAATTTTCTTCTGTTCACCATGAAATAAAGTGATGTAATTATCTTCGAAAAATACCGGAAGAACCAGTTCGTTTGTTCGTTTATCGCTTACTTTTAACCGGACGAAAAAAGCGGTCTCGTCACTGTTATTATTTATAATTGCATACTTTTTGCCTTGTTTGTTTTTTTCAATTCGAACTTGAAGTGATACCGGTTTGAGTGTTTCCAACTGCTGCATGTCGGAATCTTTATTTGTAAGCCAATACAAATTTTCATCAATCACTTTTTCTTGTTCATTTTTCAAGATTAAACGAGCAAAATAGAGTCCTTTAGGTTTTTCTCCGCTGAATAACTTTCCGGCTATTTTATAAGTATTTGTTGCAACATCAAGTTGAAATTGTTGCTGACTTAATTTATTTCCATGCAGATCAAACAGTTGCATTTCAACAACTAAATTATTTGCATTGAATAAAGTTTGGTTCACCACACATACACTTGAATCGTTTAAATTAAGCTGAACATGCAGCGGAACAGCTCCATGTTGGTAACCGTAAAATCCTCCGGTTTGGTCTAAAAAAACATCGTAAAACTGACCTCGCAACGAAGTCCATGGATTTTGGTTTTTCCATACCAACATCCCAGTGTACAAATTCCACATCCCTGCATTAAAACCTTCCTGCAAAGCCCGGTACTGCTCGTAATTTACAAGCTGTGCCTTTTTGCAAAAATCTTCAATTCCTTTTATTTCACCAAAACGTTTAATATGATCGCCGTATCCAATATACTTGTGATACTGCCAAACTCTGTTCGCACGATCATTTTTTGGAACATGCAAATCTTTTTCTGCCATCATTTTACGCATGGTCTCCACATTTGGCATTCCCACAGAACCAAGTTCCGGGTTAAAAGGATATGACCGGGTTACAAAAAACCGCAGCGGATTTTGTATTGAATAGGGACCGTCGCCATTTCCTCCAATCGTGTTTCGAAGGAGACTATCAGAAGTCGATTCATTTAAATAATAGCGCGTGCCATCGTATCCCGGGAAAATTTTCTCTTCCAATTGTTGATTAATATCTCTGGAAGGCGGGAATTCGTTTCCTCCGCACCAGAGATAAAGACTGGGATGATTACGCAACATTTTTATTTGATCTATTACTGATTTTAAAAACAACGAATGGTTGTCGGGATATGCCTGTCGTCTAACTTGCGATTCTTTCTTTTTGGGATCGTACCAACGTCCGTTACAATCGCCCGACACCCACAAATCCTGCCAAACCAGAAGTCCATATTTATCGCAAGCATCGTAAAATTCAGGTCGTTCTGTCATCGATCCTCCCCAAATCCGAATCATATTCATATTCATTTGTGCGTGCATATAAACTTCGGCTTCGTACCTTTCGGGAGAAAGGCGCAATAAAGCATCGGAAGCAATCCAGTTGCCACCTTTTATAAATATTTTTTGCCCATTAATTAGAAATACGCGCGCTCCTACAATCTTGTCAAAATAAGAGTCGGTTTGACGAATGCCAAAATTAAGAGACTCTTTATCTGAAATAATTTCATCCTGTTCAAAACTTAATTCCAATTGATATAAAACAGGTTCTCCCATACCATTTGGCCACCATAATTTCGGATGATCGAATTTTATTTCGGGAAACGAAACAGTTATTTTTTCTCCCGGTTTAACAGTTGCAGGAAGAGTCCATTTTGTGTCGCCAATATTAGCAACCAAAATTCCTTTTTGCGTTTTTTTTGAGGCATTAATCAAATCAGCAGAAATAGAGATAAAAGCTGGCTCCTGATTTTCCCCCGATATTCTTTTACCGGGAACTCTTGTTCTAATAAAAGGATCTCGTATATCTATCGATCCTGTTATTTCAATTGCAACCTTGTCCCATATTCCGGTATTTCTGTCTCGTATTGGGCAAATCCAATCCCAACCGGCAGTATATTGTTGAGTTATTGAACGGGCAATCGTTCCATCTCCTCCCTGTCCGCCATTGGCTTTCCCTACCGGATTTGGCGGTTCAACAATTACAGCTAAATTATTATTTTTTGAACTATTCAGAAAAGGAGTAATCAAATATTTTTCGCGCAAAAACATACTTTCGTGAGTGTCCTGATTAACGCGATTCCCATTTAAGAAAATGTTCGCGGAATAATTAATGCCCCTAAACTTCAGCCAAACTTGCTGATTGGATTTTAATACGGGCAAAGCAAAATTATTGTGAAACCAAAAAGTATAATATTCAGCTCCAGTTTCGTAAATATCAGGTATCAGTTCATTGTTCAAACCAAAAAATGGATCGGGCACTTTTTCGTTATGTAATAAAGTAGTTAAAACGGTTCCTGGAACCACTGCATCCATCCAGTCGTAAAACTCAAAGTCAGGTGAAGAAATTACTGTGCCGTCAACAGGAACTTCGTTGGCGCGTTTGGCTTTCCACCCGGTATTTAAAACAATCTCCTGCTTTTGGGCGAAAACATTGAACCCGAAAAGAGTCAGGATTATAATAAATTTAGTTTTCATCTCCTTTCAATTTTAAATTTTCAACAGTATTTGTATCATTGATAATTAATGAATTATCTGAATCTCAATCTTATTCGAATACTTTTTATTGAGTTTTATATTTCTTTGATGATTGCCCCAACCAATATTGAAATAATCAATCAGATTATTTGCAAACAGCGAAATGGTTTTTCCGGTTTTTGACAACCGGCAACTTTCACTGCCTCTGCCAATAATGGTTGCGATTATTTTATTTCCGTCAAAAAGTTTATAATCCCGAATGTTCTCTTTTGTTGCTTTGGCAATGTAAGTCAGCTCTTCATTAATGTTCTCCTTTTTCGTACCGTTGTAGTAAAAACTCTTTGTATCGAAAACCCACTCTTTTTCAGGCTTTTTACGATATTCATTAGCGATACCGGAATATAACGGCACTTTTCCCTCCAGTGCCGAAAGAGAGTTTTCGGGGTAGCAACTCCAGTATGCATCCCGTTTCCACGAAATGGAATCTATAATATTATCAAGAATAAACTCCACTCCCACCTCACGAATCCGTTTTGACGGAACTCCATTGATGGTGTATTGCACAGCGATTTTACCAGCAGGAGTGACAGCTACTTTAAAGCTGACAGATGCGAGTTTTGCGGTATTACCTTCCAAATGCACAATAACCTCATCGCCTTTATTATCGTATCTGAGACTTTTCAAATGCC
>JAKIST010000190.1 GCA_021648495.1 Draconibacterium sp. | reverse complement strand
CGTTCTTTTGCACGCTAACTTCGTTAAAAAGCCTCGCTGTAACTATGGCTATAGCTACGTTTTTTGCCTTGTTATCGCACAAAATAACTTCGTCAATTCCAGTCATATTATTTCTTCACAAACCCTTAGAGGTGAACGAACCATGATAATTTTATGAAAAAAGCATTGCTTCTGATAGTAGATGTCAGATTCTGCAATGCTTTTGGATAAATCCATCCCTCCTAAACTCATGAAATAAATTGCACTTAAATTTGTTTTTGATATCTATTATTCTATTTCAATATTCTTTGAGACTGCTTGGATAAATGCGTTGTATAAATTTGTATTTTGCGTTTTACTAATAACAATTTTACCGTCAATTGTTGTAGCTGCATTCTCAAAATCGAGCCCTTTTAACCAGCCATTCACGTCAAAAACAATTGAAACAGATACCGTGTTTCCGGTATTTACAGTGATCCCGCTTACAAGTGGAAGTTGCACATTTGCTTCAATATTGCTTGTTAAAAAGAATGGGATTGCATATCCGGCATTGGATTTATAATCACCGGATAAAGCGATTGAATTTCCACTGTTTTCAGCGGTGGCAACAAAGTCGAAATTTACTTTTTTATATGTTCCGGGTTGCGCTTCTATCTGGTCGATAGTTGCTGTGCCTCCTGTAATATCAAGAACGTACGGTCCGGCAAGAACAATATCGCCTCCGTCACTTTCTTTGCTTCCGTTTTCTTTTCCATCATCTTTTCCACTGTCAGAATTTCCATCCTGGTTGTTTCCTCCATTATCGTTTCCTGAATTTTCTTCGATTTGAAGGTTTTTGATTTCAACAACCGCACCGAGAAGATTAATTTCACCGGCAGTAGTTTCAATTGTGGCTGATTTAACTCCAGAACTTTGCGAAATTGCGTTAAACTGAATTACCCCGGGCGTACTTAATTTATCTTTATTGCAACTAATAATTACAATTGCGACGATAAACGTTAATAAAACTGCTGTTAATTTTCTTGTTTTCATAATAAAATATTTTAATGTTTTAACGATTCTGTATTTAAGAACCGCTGCTTTTAAAATGGTTGGGTGAGCAACACTTTTTTCTATAAAAGTTTTAGTGAATTATCACATTCGCTTATATTTCCCGAAGAAAATACCTGTTCTAATACCAAACGAAACAGATTTGCTAACTACCCCTGCCGTCGGATTCAGGTTGTTAAAACCGAGGTTTATTTCGGGACCCAATTCAAACCGGATTCCTGCACGTGTAACATGGTTTAATCCAGTTCCTAAAACCAATCCAAAATTATTTTTTTTCAGTCCGTTGATTTTTTTAACCGAAAAATCAACGTTTTTATCGTTTAATGAAACACTGGTTTTGTCAGCTAATAAACAGCCGTACTTTAAACCGGCATCGAAATAAAAATTTTGATTTAAATGGTACCGGGCGATTAAAGGTATTTCGAGGAATTGAAGTTTAATTTTTGTTTTGAACAGGCTTTGTGCCGGGAGTTGCCCTATATTATTACCATTAACTATAATATTCCCTGCAGAAGAGGGAATTATAACCTGATCGGACGAGATAATCAGGTAACGATCTTGTGCATTTTGAATTTTTTGTGCATACCGTGACAACTTTATCCCCGAATAAATTTCCCAGTGCGGGTTTATGTTGTATGCCAGTTCCAGCCCGCCATTTACTAAAACACGGTTGCTTTCAGTTTCGTCGTAAAATTCACGGTCGTAGTCCATGTCTGAAACGTTCTGCAGGTTATTTAACGACCGCGTGGTCAGCATTGGCGATACATTTGCCCTTAAATCAAAATTATCAAAAAACTTTCCAAGTTTTATCAATTCCTTATTTTTCGATTTCTGTGCATAATATCTTTTAGCCGAAATATGCCGGGCTTTTAAAGGGTTAACTGCCCGGTGGAATTTATAGTTGCTATGTGCAGGTTTCCGGGCTTCCCTGATTTCTGTTTTTTTTACGGGCAATGTGGAAGCTCTTAAACTTTCGGGTTTGTACTGATATAAAAATCCAATATTTTTAAACCTGATTGAATGTATTTGCGTGAGATTATAAGGTGTATTCCCATTCACATTTTCCATGATATCTAATGGAGTGTTTCCCTGATTCTTTGTTTTTGAAATTCGTTCCGTTCCTTTCCTGGTTTCAGCGAGACTTTTATTTTTAATAAGATTTTCGGGAGACATACTATTTACAGGGTTTTCAAAAACTTTGTTTTCAGAAGGAACCGTTTTGGTTTCAGGTAGTTTTTCTACGATCCCCTTGTTTGAAATAATGGGCAGATTTGATTTTTCATTTTTTGAATGGAAAAGCATAACAATTAGCCCGGCAATTACAACCGCACTACTGTAAAGTACAATTTTCAAACGCGAGTATTTATGAATAGAAATAACCCGGGGCGCAAACTGTTGTTCAATTCCTTCCCATAATTCTTCGGTGGGTTCGATGGTGTGCCCTTCAAATTTATCGCGTAGAAACTGGTCCAATTCGTTATGTTCGTTGCTGTTGCTCATCCAAGTTTTCGCATTTCCTCTTTCATGAAATTCTTAATCTGTTTTCGTGCATCGTGCAAATTCGATTTTGAAGTACCAACAGAAATGCCCAGCATCCCTGAAATTTCTTCATGTTTAAAACCTTCAATAGCGTACAGGTTTATTACCATTCGCATTTTATCGGGTAACTGCTGAATAATTTTTAAAATTTGTTCCAATTCCAAATGTTTATAAATGTCCGAATCTCCTTCATATTTTGCAGTTTCGGGTAGTGTTTCTTCCGTAAAAACCATGTTCCGTTTCTTCTTATAAAAACGTATGGCTTCGTTTACAACAATTATTTTCGCCCATCCATGAATTTTCTCCGCATCGCGTAACTGGTGCAGGCGGTCGAAAACATTCAACACACTTTCCTGAAAAATATCCTCGGCATCGGGTTTATTATTCGCATACCGGTACGCAACACTGAGCATCATCGGAGCAACATGTCCGTACAATACTTTACGCAATTTTAAATCGCCTCCAAGGCTGCGTTTTACAATAGTATGTAACTGCTTATTTTCAAACACCTTTTATTAGGAACTTTTATAATTAAAAAGGTTGGGTTGGAAAGGAAAAACAATAGGTTTGAAAATAAAACAAATTTTTTAACCCTCCCAGTTGAGAACAAATGTACATAATGATTCTAAAGGAAATTTAAAGACATGCAGGCCACTTAAATGAATTTGTTGTTTGTGTATTACCTCTTACTTTTTTTAGATAATCATAAATTGTTTGATGTAAACAGATTCGTGTTCGTTTATTTTTTCAACCTTTTAAAATAAATAAGGGGCAATTCTACAGTGTTCAACCGTTTTTGTTTTATCCAAACGTTTAGCAACCTTTCTGCGATAAAACCGATAACCCTTTTCTGGTAACCAACTTTGGCACTTAAATCAACTCTTCGTTCAAATTCAAAAATAATGTCGAACCACCAGCTCATAAATTCCTGAAAAAGTTCGTTTTTTAAAACAAACATGTTGTTTGTATAGAGTCTTTTCCCTTTTAATACCGCATCAAAAGCACCTTCAAAATCAGGATATTTTTCGTGAATAACTGATTTTAACAAAATCAAATCATTAATGTCGTGATAGCGCATGTAATGTTTCTCAACCGTATATTTTAGCTTTCTTGCAACCGGCAAAATGGCATCGTACCGCATAAGGTGAAAGCGTAATTCCGGTTCAGTAAGTATTTTGGAAGTAAATAAATGGGTATTATTCGTATAAATTAAACCAAAACGTTTTTTGTACAAGCCAAGCGGATAATAGATTAAACGCTTTAGCTGATAAAGAAAAGGTTCAGGCTGGGCAGTGAAAAATCGACGATAATGGCAGGTTCCGACTATTTCGTGCCGGGTATTTTTCCAAACCCAATAAATTCCTGTCAACTCACTATAATATTGGTTTCTTTCCGAAATATTCCCGCCTGTGTCATCTCCGGGAATAGTGGCTAAGTCAGAATTTAAAGTATTGCCGGCCATTATCGGCTGGTACATTTTATCGATACTTAAAACCGAACCGCTTTTATAATAAAATGTATAAATTTTTACTAAAGATTCAGACATAATAAATCCATTTTTTGAATTATTATTGGTTTTCCTGCAATTAGATTTTATTT
Source organism: Draconibacterium sp. (assembly GCA_021648495.1). Lineage (GTDB taxonomy): Bacteria > Bacteroidota > Bacteroidia > Bacteroidales > Prolixibacteraceae > Draconibacterium. The sequence continues at coordinate 4,652 of JAKIST010000190.1, read as the reverse complement.
TGAAGTAATTCATTGATTAAAGTTTCAGTAGGCCAATTGTTGTTCTTGTATTTTCTGATTATCCTTTTCCAATGATTTTGAATACGAATCCGGTCGCGCCATTTTATATTTGATATCACCTTCTTTTTAATAAACGGATAACCATTTTTTATTAATTTATAATACAATTTATGGCTAACATTTATTGGTTTTCTTAGCCGATATTTTTGTAGATATTTGTTGCTGTCGATGTAACTGCCGCAACATAACCCGTTTTCAATAAAAAATTGTGTGAGTCCAATTTCCCAGTCATTAATAACAGCACGGCGTAATTTGGCTGTATCTTTTTCATTAAAAATTACATCCATATCAAGAGATTCAAAAAATGCCGGGAGTTTTTTAATGGCTTTTCGGTTAAAAACAATAAAATGGCTCTGGATATGGTAATTGTTTGCATGGTTTGAAAACCAGGGTTTTTCATACGAATCAATTATTCCCCACGAATCGAAATGTGAAGAATTGCCCCAGGCAATAAATTTGTCGAGCTTGCCCAGTAAAATATTGCTGTCGTTAACGCAGGCAATTTGAGTATAATCATCGAGGTTCAATTTGTGAAGATAATTGTATATCCTGCCAAAATCGTAACCCTGGTTTTTATCGTATTGAGGAAATACATTCTCATTAAAAAAACAATTTTGAGTGCCCCTGTTTTTATTATTCGTTAAAAACCTGATTTCATCAAAATAATTTGAAAGTTCGTTTACAAATATCTGAACATAATATGGAACTATGTCAGATGTACTGAAATGAACAAAAAGGCAAATCCTGATTTTTGAATGTTTTTCCATTTGTTGCGCCAAGCAATTTTTTTGATACCTGCTTTTGTTGTTCAAGTTATTCACATATCAAGGATAAATTTCGCCCCAAAAGTTATAATACTTGATTTAAATCCTATGTTCCGGTAATAGTAAGCATAATCCAAACTGAGTGTTTTTAATCCAAATTTCCAGACGCGTGCCTGGGTAAGGATATCGGTGTATTTAATTCCAAAACCTACCTCGCTTGATAAAAACTTTGATAAATCGAAGTCGGAGGTATAATATTTTTCGGTGGAAAGGTGCTGCTCGAAAGGTGCAAAATATTTGGCCGCCGTTTGGATATAATATCTGTAAGATGGATATATTGTAAATTTTGTGGTTATTTTTATGGGCAGTTCAATATTCCCGGTATGCGAAAAAACTCCCCAATTATCTACATAAAATCGATAATACGTTCTCAATACAAGAGATTCGTTAAAGTAATAATTAAAGCGCAAACCAATTGGTAATTTAAATCTGTTGTTTGGTAATCGTTCAATATCGTCTGCCAACTGAAAAACATCTTTGTTTGAAGGCGAATTATATATGGGAATGCTGGATGGATTGCCAACATAGAAATTATTTTTATCGGCAAAATATACTCTTTGCATAGGATTGGCCAGCCAACCTTTTTGCAATACAATATCAGAAAACAGGGAAATTTGAGCGCGTTGGCTCAGGATTTGAGAAAAGCTCAGAGAGAAAGACCAGGTGTTTCGGCCTTTATTTTGAATTAGTGTTGAATGAATTGGCCTCCATGAGTTTGCACTATTTTTATCAATCGGTTTTCCGCTACTGTCCAAAATATTTAAATTTCTGAAAAACCCTGAATTTAAGCTTCCATTTGCATATTGATTTATTTCAACAGGATACACGGGCAACCAAGTGTCTAAATAAATATTTGTTTTTAAGGTTAATTCCGTATTCTTTTGATTAAAAAGTTTTGAAAAACTCCCCCCAAATCCAAACGAGAAATAATCATATTCGTTGGCCAAATTCAAATTTGCGCTCCAAATTTTATTTCTATTGTCTGACGAATGGCTATATTCTATATTTCCACTTGTCCAAACATCCTGGCGCGATGCCCCTGTTGATTCTACCCAAGGTGTACCGGTTATATTGCTTGTTCGATAAATATCCTCTTCATCGGGAAATGGGTTTAGATTACTTGATGAAGCTGATGTATATGCAGACACAGTTCCGTCAATCGACAAAATATCATCGTCATTCAATGGGATTGATATGTTTATGTTCGTTGCAAAATCGTTCAACTTCTCTGATCCAATTCCGCCTGTTACGGCAGCATTTTCCCCATCCTGTGTGTAGTAGCTGCTTAAAATGTCAATTTCGGTATTTTCTAAAACACGTTTTTTATACGTTTTTAACGTGCTGTTACTGTTCGGATCATTTTGAGGATATCCTAAAACAGTTATAAAAAGCAAGGGAAAAATAAATAATTTTTTCATCCTGAATATTTAATTAGAGTCTGTCCTTAAAGTAAAGTGTTTGGAATAGAAAGTTCGAATTCAAGGCTTGCGAAGTCATAAAATAAAGAAGTTTACTCTTGTAAATGACTGTTTTTCTGACAAGCGTAACGAAGAAGTCGGACTTTATGGACAAACACTAATTACAACCACAGCCACCTCCGGCTTTACCACCATTGGCTCCTGCAGCGGCTTCCCGATATACATGTGAAGCCGTTTCAAATTTTTTAGTTTTTCGCATGGCCAACGACATATCAGGGTCGTTTATGTAAACTTTTTGATATTCTTTAACCGTTACACAAGAAGTAAACAGTAAAGAGGAAAAGAAAAAAAGCATAAAAAATTTAATCGTTTTGTTTTTCATTTTTTATTTATGTTGATGTTGTTTGACTTGAGGATATTTCCTTCATCATCGATTATAATACATTCTATATTTGGTAATTGATTTATCCTGTTCAGCCCCACTACTGCTCCCATCACAAAAATGGAAGTAGCCAGTGCATCGGCCAATTCTGCTTTGGGGGCAAAAACGGTTGCGCTAACAATTCCGGTTGCCGGAGAACCGGTTTTTGGGTTGATAATATGTGAGTACCTGACACCGTTAAAAGTTATATATTTTTCGTAATTCCCAGATGTAACCACCGCTGAGTTTATTATTGGCAAAAGTGCAAAAGCCTTATTTTTTTCGAATGGATTTGTGATGGCGACTTTCCATTCATCGCCGTTAGGCTGTTTTCCCCAGGTATTCATGTCGCCCGAGGCATTAATTATTCCGGCTTTTACACCTTTTGAGATAAGTAGGGCTTTTGTTTTATCCGCTGCATAACCTTTGCCAATAGCACCAAATCCAATTTTCATTCCCCGTAATTTTAAAAAAACGGTTTGGTTCTTTTTATTTAAAATTATGTTTTGGTACCCCACTTTAGCCACAGAGGATTTTATTACTTCTTCTGATGGCATCGTTCTCATACTTCCATCAAATTTCCAGATTTTATCCATCGATGCGTAACTAATGTCGAAAGCTCCGTCGGTAAGTTTTGAAATAGCCAATGAATGGTCAATTAAGTTGAATAACTCTGTGCTCACTTTAACAGGTTTTATACCGGCATTTCGATTGATTTCGCTGGTTTGTGAAGTGATGTCCCATGATGAAATTAATCGTTCAATCCTTTTTATTTCGTTAATAGCCAAATGAATAAACTCATTACCTTCGAGCGAATTGTTGGCCACAACGGTAATGTCGAACCGGCTGCCCATTAACAAAAGTTCCTTTTTGTAAATATGCTGCGCATTTAGCAAAAGGGGAAGGCTCAATAAAAGAAGGGTCGAAAGCTTAATCATATTCTAAAAGGATGACAATAAATTAATGTATTCTACTGTACTTACTTTCCTATATCCAGTAGTTCCAAGAGTTTTCCCAGTTTTATCCAATACAACTACAAAAGGAAAAAATCCTTTTGGGTTGTATTTTTCTGCTAATTTGTTATTTTTTAATTGCTGCTGCCCTGATAATTTATTCATTTTTCTTTTGGGGAAATCGGCTTTTAATAAAACAAAATGGGTCTTGGCATAACTCTTAAATTCTTCCGAATCCCAAATTTCGCATTCTAATTTTATGCAGGGCGCACACCAGTCTGATCCTTCAAAAGCTAATATGATATTTCTATTTTTTTCGGTTGCCAACTTTTTTGCCTCATTAAAATCAAGGTGCCACACTTGCGCATTTACGGCAACAATTGTGTATAAAAACAGTACCGACAAGATTATTTTTTTCATTCATAAAGTTTTTGCCCAATCAATTCCTTAAAAAGATTGTGCAAGTTGAGGATGGTCCAAAATCCACCCAAAATTTCCTCCGCAGACGTACCGATCCGCAATGCAAAGCATCGTTGGAGCTATTTTCCTGTACAATGCTTTTTGTGCCTTTTTATTTCCGCCAAGGTATTTTTTAATTATTTTTTGTAACTGGTTACTTTCCAATCTTTACGTTTAAGAACCCAAATTGAAATAAAGGTTGGGTTTAAATCGATTTATTCTTATGTGCGAAGAAAGGCCTGAAATCTAAAGAGAATTTAAAGAGGAAAGTTTAAAGTAAAAGTGTGTTTGTTTTGTACAAACGAGTAATCGATAATAATAGAAGATGTGTCGCATATTTTTTTTACAATGGCCAGCCCGAGCCCAACTGATCCTGATGACGGATCGACTTTGTAGAAGCGGTTGAATAACCGTTCGGGGTGTTCGATTGGAACATTTCCCGAATTGCTGATTTTAATAATGCCTCCGTTAATTTCAATTCGAATTGTACCACCTTCGGCGTTATGTTTAATACTGT
>JAKIST010000189.1 GCA_021648495.1 Draconibacterium sp. | reverse complement strand
ATCCCTATTGCTAAAACAGACATAAATGCAACTAACATAAATTTAAGATGTGTATATTTTTTACCCATTTGTGTCAATTTATTTTTAGGATCTATTTTCGGGATAATTAATAACATTAAATATGTAAATACAGGAAAAGAGGTTAGAAAAAAAGTACTGTTTTTACTTCCCCAACCGTCAATTTCGCCTTTTATATTCCAATGTGTTGGTATTTTATTAGGTAAGCTGTCCCAAATGTACCCTAAATAGAATATTGGCAATACACAAAGTATTAATATTGGTAATTCTTTTTTTAAATTCATCTTTCTTTATATTGCTTTTTTAGTATTTTAAACCCTATTTTTTATTCTTTTTTAAATGAAATAATCCATTGCAACACATCTTCCATAACAGTTGTGTTTAATGAATAATAAATAAACTGTCCTTTTTTTTCAAAACTGACTAGCTCCGCACGTTTTAAAATATCTAAATGATGTGAAATACTTGGTTTTGAAATAGACAAACAAAAGTTGGATGAAATTTATGACGAGTTCGTAAAATTGGCAGACAAGAAAAAAGACATTCGCGATGACGATATCGCATTGTTGGTTGGCGATGTAAACCGTAAAGAACGCCGCATTAAATTAGATTACTTACAGGTAGTTACCGGTAAGAATTTAAAACCAATGGCATCTGTTCGCTTAGATATTTCAGGCGAAAAATTTGACGCGACTTCTGATGGAAATGGCCCGGTTGATGCTGCGATTAAAGCAGTTAAACAAATTATTCACCGCCAGGTTTCCATCGAAGAATTTTTAGTTCAGGCAATTACGCGTGGTAGCGATGATATTGGGAAGGTACACATGCAAGTAGAATATGAAGATAATATTTTTCACGGATTTGGTGCAAATACCGATATTATTACCGCTTCGGTTGAAGCATTTTTAGATGCAATTAATAAGTTGCCGATAGCAAAATAGAAAGTACGAAGTAATTAGTCGTAAGTAATTAGTAAAGAAGAAGAAAAGAAATATGACAGCTAAAACATTATTCGATAAAATTTGGGACGCGCATGTTGTGAAACAAGTTGAAGATGGTCCGAATGTATTGTATATCGACAGACATTTTATTCATGAAGTCACCAGCCCGGTAGCTTTCCTTGGATTAAAAAACAGGGGGTTGCCTGTTTTTCGTCCTGATAAAACAACGGCTACCCCCGACCATAATGTTCCAACAATTAACCAACATCTTTCAGTAAAAGACGAACTTTCGCGCCATCAATTGGAAATGCTTAAAACAAATTGTACCGAGCATGGAATTGTGCACCACGATTTAGGTTCAGAAGGTCATGGAATTGTTCACATTATTGGCCCGGAAATGGGACTCACCCAACCCGGAATGGACATTGTTTGTGGCGACAGCCACACTTCTACGCACGGTGCTTTTGGTGCAATTGCCTTTGGAATTGGTACAAGCGAAGTTGAAATGGTGTTGGCAAGCCAATGTATTATGCAGCCCAAACCGAAAAAAATGAAAATTACGGTTAACGGAAAGATAGGGAAAGGTGTTTCTGCAAAAGACATTGCACTTTATATTATTTCGAAAATATCCGCGAGTGGCGGAACGGGATATTTTATTGAATATGCAGGTTCAGCAATCACTGGGCTTTCGATGGAAGGTAGAATGACCCTTTGCAATTTAAGTATTGAAAGTGGTGCACGGGGTGGAATGATTGCCCCCGACGAAACTACATTTGAATACATCAAAGGGAGGGAATTTGCACCAAAAGGTGCCGATTGGGATAAAGCACTTGCTACCTGGAAAGAATTAAAAACAGATAGTGATGCAGTTTTTGACACCGAACTTACATACGATGCAGCCGACATTGAACCGATGATCACCTACGGAACAAATCCGGGAATGGGAATTGGGGTTTCTCAAAATATTCCCACAACGGAAGGAATGGGAGGAAGCGATAAAACTACTTTCGAGAAATCGTTGCAATACATGGGATTCGCTGCGGGCGATTCAATTAAAGGAAAAACTGTTGATTATGTTTTTCTTGGGAGTTGCACCAATGGCCGAATAGAAGATTTCAGGGAATTTGCCGCTTTTGTAAAAGGGAAGGAAAAGGCACCCAACATTACTGCATGGTTGGTTCCCGGATCAAAACAAGTGGAAAACCAGATTCGTGAAGAAGGGTTAATTCCAATTTTGGAAGAAGCTGGATTTGAATTGCGCCAACCGGGTTGTTCTGCTTGTTTAGCAATGAACGACGACAAAATCCCTACAGGCAAATATTCAGTTTCTACATCAAACAGAAACTTCGAAGGCCGCCAGGGACCAGGCGCACGAACATTACTGGCGAGCCCGTTAACTGCGGCGGCTGCGGCTGTTACAGGAGTAATTTCGGATCCAAGGGAAATGATGTAAAAGCCCCTTAACCCCGAAGGGGGAAGCAGGAAAAAGGACATAATAATTATTTGAAATAAAAAGTAGTTTGAAAATTTGCTTCTTACCCCTCCCATTTGGGGAGGTCGGGAGGGGCTTCTAATATTCAATAAAATGGCATACGATAAATTCAATAAAATAATATCTTCGGCGGTTCCATTGCAGATAGAAAATGTGGATACTGACCAGATTATTCCGGCCCGGTTTTTAAAAGCAGTTGAACGCAAAGGATTTGGCGACAACCTTTTCCGCGACTGGAGGTACGAAAAAAATGGAAGTGCTAAAGAAGGTTTCCCTTTAAACAATAAAAACTACTCGGGCAAGATTTTAGTTGGTGCTAAAAATTTTGGAAGTGGCTCCAGTCGCGAACACGCAGCCTGGGCAATTTACGATTATGGTTTCCGTGTAGTGGTCTCAAGTTTTTTTGCTGATATTTTTAAAGGCAATGCATTGAACAACGGACTGCTACCAGTTGTTGTTACTCCTGATTTCCTTCAAAAAATATTTGACGCAATTGAAACGGATGCAAATGCAATATTTGAGGTGGATTTGGAAAAACAAAAATTTACTATTTCGAGTACCGGTGAATCGATTGATTTCGAAATAAATCCGTACAAAAAACATTGTTTACAAAACGGATTGGATGACATCGACTATTTGGTAGATCTAAAAAATGAAATTGCTGCATTTGAAGTAGCATAATTACCCCACTTAATTTTTCCGTCAGTTAGCGGTTGAATTGAAAAGGCTGGTAAAAAACAACAGATAAAAATGACAGGCAGAACAATTAATATGAATGGGAAACACCTTACAATAATGGACACCACGCTCCGCGATGGTGAACAAACATCGGGTGTTTCGTTTAGCGATGGAGAAAAACTCAGCGTTGCAAAAGTACTGCTTCAAGACGTAAAAGTAGATCGGATAGAGATTGCTTCTGCACGCGTTTCCGATGGTGAATTCAAAGGCTCTCAACGAGTTATGAAATGGGCTGCAGAGAAAGGGCATCTCGAAAAAATTGAGATACTTGGTTTTGTTGACGGAAAAATTTCGTTGCAATGGATTGCCGATGCAGGAGGAAAAGTAATTAACTTACTTTGTAAAGGCTCGCTCAAACACGTTACCGAACAATTACGAAAAACACCCAAACAGCATGTTGCCGATATTAAAAAAGTAATTGACAATGCCACAAAAATGGGGATAAAGGTGAACGTTTACCTTGAAGATTGGTCAAACGGAATGCGAAGTTCAAAAGAATACGTCCATTTTATGATTTCAGAATTGAAAACTGAAAACATTGTACGTTTTATGCTTCCCGACACTTTAGGCATTCTTGACCCGGATGAAACGTATGAATATTGCAAGGAAATGATTGAGGCGTTTCCTCGTGTAGAATTTGATTTCCATGCACACAACGATTACGATCTTGCTATTGCCAATGTGTTCCATGCCATAAAAGCTGGAATACGCTGCGTGCACACTACTGTAAACGGATTAGGCGAACGCGCCGGGAATGCCCCATTATCAAGTGTAATCGCAACAATTAAAGATCACCTGAAAATGAAAACCAATGTCAATGAAAGTGAGTTGAACAAGGTATCCAGGTTGGTTGAAACATTTTCCGGAATTAGGATCCCCACTAACAAACCATTAATTGGCGAATTTGTATTTACGCAATGCAGCGGGATCCATGCTGACGGCGACAGCAAAAACAACCTCTATTTTAATGAGTTGCTTCCCGAACGGTTTGGCAGGGTCAGAGAATATGCTTTGGGAAAAACATCGGGAAAAGCCAATATCAAAAAAAACCTCAAAGATCTTGGAATAGAATTAGATGCAGCTTCGTTAAAAAAAGTAACTCAAAAGGTGATTGAGTTAGCAGACAAAAAAGAGATGGTTACGAATGAAGATTTGCCATATATCGTTTCCGATGTTTTGCATAATGATTTCTTTGAGCAAAAAATAAAAGTATTAAATTATTCTGTGACCCACACCATGGGATTACGTCCGGTTGCGAATGTATCTATTGAAATTGCTGGAAAATTTTATGAAGAATTTAGCGATGGCGATGGCCAATATAATTCATTTGTAAAAGCAGTTCGGAAAATTTACACCCGATTGGATAAACCGTTCCCAAAATTAGTTGGATATACTGTAACTATTCCTCCGGGCGGAAGGACCGATGCCTTGGTAGAAACCGTTATTACTTGGAAAATGAACAAGGAATTTAAAACAAAAGGCTTAGACCCTGACCAAAATACAGCCGCAATAAAAGCAACTATTCGCATGTTAAACATTATTGAAAATGAATCTAATCCAGAGTTTATAAATATAATTAAGAGCAGTATTTCAAATGATTAAAATTGATTTTGTTCAAAGGATCAATTGAAATTAGCCCAATAATCATCAATTTGTATCAGTCAGTTGACAGATACTCGTTTATTAATAATAAAATCAAATCCACTTAAATGAATCTTAATATTGCAATTCTTCCCGGTGACGGCATTGGACCTGAAATTATTGAACAAGCGATGAAAACAGTTAAAGCTGTTGCCAAAAAATTTAATCACGAGTTAGAGTACGAATATGCTTTAACAGGAGCTGTCGCAATCGATAAAGTAGGCGATCCGTATCCAGAAGAAACGCACGAGCTTTGTATGAAATCGGATGCCGTTTTGTTTGGTGCAATTGGCGATCCGAAATTCGATAATAATCCGAAAGCAACAGTCCGTCCCGAGCAGGGATTGCTTGCCATGCGTAAAAAACTAGGTTTGTACGCCAACATTCGTCCGGTGGAAACTTTCGACTCGCTGTTGCACAGATCGCCACTTCGACGCGAGTTGGTTGAGGGAGCCGATTTTGTTTGTATCCGCGAACTAACCGGTGGTATCTATTTTGGCGAAAAGGGTAGAAAAGATAATGGCGACACTGCTTTTGATACTTGCACATACACACGCGCAGAGATTGAGCGTATTTTAAAATTGGGTTACGAATTTGCTGCAAAACGTAATAAAAAACTTACAGTTGTTGATAAGGCAAATGTTTTGGAAAGCTCGCGTTTGTGGCGCGAAGTTGCACAGGGAATGGAGCAAAATTATCCCGATATCAAAACTGAATATATGTTTGTTGATAATGCGGCAATGCAAATTATTCAGTGGCCTAAAAACTTCGATGTGATGGTAACTGAAAATATGTTTGGCGATATTCTTACCGATGAGGCAAGCGTAATTACCGGTTCGTTGGGGTTGCTTCCTTCTGCTTCAATGGGAATTCACACATCAGTGTTCGAGCCTATTCATGGCTCGTATCCACAAGCAGCAGGTAAAGATATTGCAAACCCAATTGCAACAATTCTATCGGCTGCAATGATGTTCGAATATGCTTTCGATTTAAAAGAAGAGGGAAAAATAATTCGCGATGCTGTTGCAGCTTCCATAGCCGAAAATATTGTAACTGAAGATATTGCTGAAGGACAAGCATTCAAAACTTCGGAGGTTGGAGATTGGATTGCTAACTATATTTCTAAAAAATAAATATTGAATTTTGTCCACACAAAGAACTGTTCTTTTTATAGAGTGGTTCTTTTTTTATCCACATAATTCTGTTAAAATATTACAATAATAAACATGAATAATAGTTAATTAGAAAATATAATTAACTTATTTTGTCGTTCATTAAATCAAACAAAAATTAATTGTCGAAATTAATTTCAAAATACTTTATTGCTTTTTTAGTCATCTCTTTTATGCCTTTAAAAAGCTATGCGCAGGATTTTTTTTCTGACGGAATAAACATTGGTGTTAAAGCGGGTGCATCGCAATTGCTATTAGAAGTTCCAAACAATTTTTCGCATAAAATTATCGAATTCGACAATAAATTTGGTTTTGCCATCGATGCAGAACTCTCGAAATATCTTTCAAATCATTGGGAAGTTGCAATAGAGTTTAACTATACTATCTTAAATGGCGAATCTCAAAACGCATCCTTTTCAGCCGAAGGAAATCATACTGCCCATATAGAACCTATTACTGCACCAGTTGAGTATAACAATAAACTTACGGGAGCAAATATATTCTTTAGATTATATTTAGCTTCGCTGGATAAGCAAGACGGAAATGTTAACATATATCCGTTTATTAATGCCGGTGTCGGATTTTTAAAATACAAATCAAAATTCCAATATATAGATCCTGATGATGGTGGTGTGATATTTGGCAAGGGATATGATGGTTTTACTATACTATCTACCGCTGTTTTTAAAATTGGAGGCGGAATTAAAACTTCATTTTCATCTAAATTTTATATGATAGCATCTATGGATGCAAAATTGGTTCCATACGGTTTTCTCGATGTTGTTCACAACTACGACGAATCAGGAGAAAAATTGGATATAATTGGAACTTTTGTAGAATTTAAAGTCGGTATTTTTTATAGCCTCTCACTTTCTAAACCAGGAAAAGGCAGAAATAAAAGATCATCAATTCAAGAGTATTTACCTTTTGGCAAATAGAAACAGATAACTTGTATTTAAATATTTCGGAAATAAATGCTGCTGGCTCTCACTTTTTTAACGATAGCAATTCGTTTGTTAAAGTTGCTGCCGACCTTGATTACGCAATTGGCAGCAACAGTAACTATTTTTAGGCAACCCAACTTTACACACGGCTAAACCTTGTTAACCGGCCCAATAATATTATTGGGTTACTATAAAATTAAAAAGACCCGAAAAAGTTTATCACCCATTTTATTTACGAATATACCAACACCCGCCAACAAGTAGATTCATATATTAGTTAATATTTGACCATCAACTTCCACTTAATTCTGCTTCTGAAACATCGCGTACCTGCATGAAATTCTCCTCCTGTCTCATCATGTTTTCAATAAAGAAATTATAAATATCTGGCCATTAGTTTTAGTTCGATGCAGTATCCACTTTTTCTTCTTTAAATCAGGATGAACTTCGCATCTCTGTTTAAAAAGCAGCCAAAAAATCAGCAGTAAGTTTTTTCTTCTCCCCGATAGAATATATAATTCAAATAAACCAAAAATAGGGAAATACACAAGTTTATTTTTATTTTTGGGAAGAAATCAAAAATCGTTACCATGAATAAATTTGTAATCCTGATTATTTTTTCTTTTTTATTTGAACGAGTTAGTGCACAATTAGTTGAAGTTAGGGCAGACTACAATAGTATTGGAGATTGCATTTTTAGTGCTACAAACAATGCAAAAACACCGATGTTTTTAAATATGGATTTTGCCGATTTGCAAAATACTACGTTTAACGAAACCTTGCCGTATGTAAAAAAACTTGACCCCGGTTTTAATAGCTTATTTACGCTTGAGCGTTATTTAGATGCCGATGTCCCGAAGTTTAATTATCAGATTAAAACTTTCCGTTCTGACCCAACTTCCATAATAAATCTCGATTTCCCATATTTAATTCCTTTCGAGCCGGGAACAAAAGTGCACGCGAAAGAGGTAAAAAGTATTAAAGGTTTTTGGGGTTCAGGAGAGTTGAAATCGTGGACTGCCATTGGTTTTGTTGCACAGCCCGGCGATAAAGTTTATGCCAGCCGGAATGGAACAGTTGTTGAAATTGCCGGACAAATTAAAGGAGAAGAACCATTATATTGGTATAACACATGGAATAATGCGATAACACTTTTACAACCCGACGGCACTCTTATTTGCTATCGAAATGTAGTTGGTAACTCATTGGAACTGAATCAGAAAATTTATGCCGGACAATTGATTGGAGAGATTGCTCCTTCAGCAAACATTTTGAAAATACTCATTTATCAGAATAGTTTGGGAACCGATGATTTACGTTTTATTATTCCGCAATTTGTGGTTGCCGAAAATAAATTGGAAATTGTAAATGTTGCAAAGGAGTATCTTGTTGTTCACCCAAATTCGGTACGCGGATTGGAAATGAGTAAAAAGGAGAAGCGGAAAATTATTGGTAAAAAGAAATAAATTGGGGTAGAATAATTTTAAAATTAAAATATCAACAAATGAAAAAAACTACACGTATAACTTTTTATTTATTCTCACTTGTATTTCTGCTAAATTCTTGTGCTAACAATAAAAGTAAAATTACCGATAGTAGTAAACCAAATATCGTTTTTATTTTGGCTGACGATTTGGGTTGGGCAGATTTGCCAAGCTACGGAAACACTTTTAACGAAGCTCCAAATATTGATGAATTGGCAAATTCGGGAATACGTTTTACAAATGCGTATGCAGCGTGTCCGGTTTGTAGTCCAACGCGGGCAAGCATCCAAAGTGGTCAGTATCCGGCACGGGTGGGTGTTACAGATTTTATAACCGGTCATTGGCGACCTTTTGAAGAGGTAATTGTACCCAAAAACCGCACGCAATATTTGCCCGGAGAGATTGAAACCCTTGCTGAATCGCTAAAAAAAGCCGGGTACAAAACAGGTTATTTTGGGAAGTGGCATTT
>JAKIST010000188.1 GCA_021648495.1 Draconibacterium sp. | reverse complement strand
AAATATACTATTGGAAATTTGCCAACTGTAATCCTTAAGTTCAGCATTCCATTTTCCCACAAAACAGATTGCTCCCGCTACACAACCCTCTCGGTAAGTATTTGGAAAAACAACCGGTGTTTTCTCATCCTCCGTATCGCGAAACGGTACTGGAACAGTGGCGGCGATAATTACATTTCCTTTTGAATGAATTGTAATTCCTCCGATGTACATTTCGTTGGTACGAAGATATTTGGGATTACCCCAGTTTTCAGGGTCAAAATCAGGACCCGATTCGTATTTAAGTAAATGTCCCTCATCCCAATTCTCGCCATTATCAGAAGAGAGTTGATAAAAACCATGATCGAAAAATTTCCGATCTCCCGACCAAACAGCATGGAGAGCTTTTGTAGGATCTCCCTGAAGTATTCGTTGAAAAGCTGGTTTTATTAGCATTCCGGAAGCAGGATCGAAAGTGGCTCTGTCGTTTTGCGCAAAATCTCCCGAAAGAACAAACCCATTTTGCTCGGGTGCTTTTTTAAAAACAGTTTGCCAGTTTGTCCAGGTTTTTCCATTATCGAAAGAGTAGCGTTTGCGGTGCGTGTCGGTCCAATCGCTTGAAGATATATTTGCTCTGTATTCGCAACGTTTTAAACCAGTGCCAACATAATGGATATTTACATTTGTTGCCGTTATTGAATCGGGAGACGGAATAAGAAGTTGTTTTTCGATGGTGCATATTTTCCCAATTCTTTTGGCTCTGTAAGTGTATCTGCCATCAATAAAATAACCTGTAAATATTCTTGCAAAACGCCAGCCCATACTTCGTTGAGCCGCAGAATTAAAATGAACATTGTCTCCTTTATTTTCCAAATCATCGGTTCCTATTACAAAAGTATTTTCATCGTTGACTGCCACTTCGTGAATAATTTTGTTAATGGAATTCCAATGAAGCTGTCTCTCTGCATTTGCAAAAGTTCCCAATTCGCCAATTAGAAAAGGCAAGTTATCGTTGCCGACTTCATCTCTAAAAACCGAAATTAACTCTTCTAAACTTTTTTTGTATTTCGGTATTAATTCGGGCGAACCGTCGCTCTCTCCCTGATGCCAAAGAATTCCCTTAATTACACCATGCTGTTTTGCAAAATCGAGCTTGTTTTTAAAATTGCTTAAAAGTTGTACGTTTTGATGAATAGAATCGCCAAGCCACTGCTGAACAGAACTCCCTCCAACAGCACACGGAATTAATGCGATGCTCACTGAATCAGGAATATACTTAATCAGCTCTTTGCCAAAAGACAAGCCACAATCTAACCCAGTTAAATTGGGCTGATAAAAATTCAGCGGCTCTTTTGCAAGAATCCATTTATTGTTTTTCGATATTGTAATTATTCGCGAATTGGGCAAAGTATCACCCGGCTCGACAAGTCCGCGACCTGCCATATTCGATTGCCCTGCAAGCATAAAAACCCAAAGATTATGTTTTGCAGGCATTTTACCAACAGGTACTTTTTGTTTTGGGAAATTTGCAGTTCGCGAGTTTGTAGTTTTTGGCTGAACTGTATTCTGACTAAAAAGCAGACCGGTAATTAATAGGTTGATTATTAGTATTACTATCTTTTTCATTATTATATATTCTTAGGGTTTGTGAAGAAATAACATGACTGGAATTGACAAAGTTATTTTGTGCGATAACAAGGCAAAAAACGTAGCTATAGCCATAGTTACAGCGAGGCTTTTTAACGAAGTTAGCGTGCAAAAGAACAAGTTAAAACGGTCAGGTTATTTCATTACAATCCCTTAATTCCGAGAATTAAAAACCATTGAATAACTATTTTTAAAAGGTTCAATCTTTCATTTCTTTTATTAATTTTAAATATTGAAAATCTAAACCGTTTTATAATGAATAAGTCAACATTCTTAATCCTACTTTTTTCGTGCTTTGTTCTGTTCTCATGTCAGGAAAAAAAATCCAAATCAACCGCTCAGGGTAAAGTCAAAGAAAAGCCCAACATCATTTTAATTAGTGCCGACGATCTGGGCTGGTCCG
Organism: Draconibacterium sp.; assembly: GCA_021648495.1. Lineage (GTDB taxonomy): Bacteria > Bacteroidota > Bacteroidia > Bacteroidales > Prolixibacteraceae > Draconibacterium. The sequence continues at coordinate 6,870 of JAKIST010000188.1, read as the reverse complement.
ACATTGGATGTTACGGTAGCGAGGTAAAAACACCCAACCTCGACAAGCTTGCAGCAGGAGGGTTACGATTTACCAATTTTCATAACACTTCAAAATGTTTTCCTTCGCGGGCATGTTTGCTAACCGGTGTTTATGCACAACAAAATGGCTATTCAAAAACATATAAAAATCCGATTACCAATGCTGTTACACTTGGCGAAGTACTTCGAACCGCCGGATACCGGACACTTTGGTCGGGGAAGCACCACGGTTTGGAAAACCCAGTTTACCGTGGTTTCGATCGATATTATGGATTAAAAGATGGAGCGTGCAACTATTTTAACCCCGGCAATCAACGCCCCGGCGAAGGTGCTCCGGCCAGAAAAGGTGCTCCCGGACATAAAACCGTTCGTGCCTGGTGCATCGATAGCGTAATGTACAATCCGTACACACCCAAAGAAAAAGATTTTTTCACCACCGACTATTTTACCAATTACGCTGTGCAGTGGCTCGATGAATATAAAAATGAAGAAAAACCATTTTTCCTGTACCTCGCTTACAGAGCACCTCACGATCCGTTAATGGCCTGGCCCGAAGATATTGCAAAGTACAAGGGCAAGTACAACGATGGCTATGAAAAGACAAGAAATCAACGCTACAAAAAACAACTCGAAATTGGATTGATTGACGAATCGTACAAGTTGTCAGAACCAACATTTAAAAACTGGGACGAATTAAGTGACTCGGTAAGAACAACCGAAATCAGAAAAATGGAAGTTTATGCTGCAATGATTGACAGGTTGGATCAGAACATTGGGCGTGTTCTTGCTAAATTAAAAGAGATTGGAAGGGATAAAAATACCCTCATCCTATTTGTTTCCGATAACGGGGCATCGGCAGAAATGGTAAATATTAAAGATGATTACGGTGAAATTGGAACCATGACACGCTGGTCGTCGCTGGGGGGAAGTTGGGCAAATGTTGGAAATACACCGTTCCGGTTTTATAAAAACTTCAGTTTTGAAGGGGGCATCAACACCCCGTTAATTGCCTACTGGCCGGGAAAAATCAAAGCTCACACCTTTACAAAGTTCCCAGGGCATTTTATCGATTTTATGGCTACCCTTGTCGATCTTACCGGAGCTAAATATCCTACTGAATTCAACAAGCAAAAAATTACACCCATGCAGGGGCAAAATCTTTTACCGGTGTTTGCAGGGAAAGAAGCAACCCGCGAAAAACCACTTTTTTGGGAATGGAGGCATGGACAAGCAGTTTATTTCAATTCGTGGAAAATTGTAAAAGAAGGGTTGGATAAACCGTGGGATTTATATAATCTTGAAAATGACCCGACCGAAACAAAAAACCTTGCTGCTGAAAATCCAAAGAAAGTAAAAGAATTGGAACAATTATTTGATGATTGGAAAACTGGTCTTCCTAAATAATAATGAATTAAATGAGTGAGTGAGTGAGTGAGTGAGTGAGTGAGATTGCTTCATCGTCATTCCTCAATTCGCAAAGTCGTCTTTCAGAGGAGGAACACCGAAGGAATCTCAACAAAAAACGATAACCATGAAAATAAATCCAAAACAACTATTTAATTTATCTATTCTCTTTTTAATTGTTTTCACTTCATGCAGCAACTTAAAAGAGACTGAAGGTCCCTACTTTGGAAACGGCTTTCATAACGGCTGGGCCGACCAAACTTCAATCGTACTTTGGACGCGGCTCACAAAAAACCCGGAGGGAAATGCTGAGGGTACAAAATTTATGGAAATTTCCGCAAAAGAAGAAAGGGCACTTGACAAAGAAGCAAATGCGGAAAAAATTCTTGCAGCACAAATTCCCGAAGGATTAACTTTGGATGATATGATTGGCGCCTGTCCGGGAGCAAGTGGTGAGGTTAAACTTAGCTACTACCGGTTAAACAATATGGATAGTAAAACTGAGACGGCATGGATTGCGGTTGACAACAATAAGAATTTCACAAATCAATGGAAACTGGAAAACCTGACTCCAGACACAAAATATGCGGTAGAAATAGAAGCCCGGATGGATGCAAAATCAAAAGTGTCCGATAAAATTGAAGGCACTTTCCGGACCCCGCCGGCAAAAGAAAGTAAAGATGATATTGAATTTTGTATCGTTACTTGTCACGATTACATTCGGAAAGACACCACCGATGGACATAAAATTTATACTGCCATGTTGAATTTATTGCCTGATTTTTACGTGCATACCGGAGATGTTGAATATTACGATAAACCCAATCCATGGGCGATGACAGAGGATTTAATGCGCTTTAAATGGGACCGGCTTTTTGCATTACCGTTACAACGAAAATTCTGGACTCAGGTCACTTCCTATTTTATGAATGACGACCACGATGTACTTTGCAACGATGCATGGCCAGGTATGACTTATGGAACGGTTTCGTGGGATCGTGGGCTTGAAATTTTTCAAAAAGAACAATTCCCTTCCTACAACAAATTTTATAAAACTGTTCGTTGGGGAAAAGACCTTCAGATTTGGATTACCGAAGGAAGAAAATACCGCAGTAGTAATGAAATGCCGGATGGCCCGGGGAAATCAATTTTTGGAGAAGAACAAAAGAAATGGTTGTTCGAAACACTAAAAGAATCAGATGCCACATTTAAAGTAATAATTAATGGCAATCCAATTTTAGGACCTGACCGCAAAAATAAAAACGATAATTATGCAAATGAAGGGTTTCAAACAGAGGGAGATGAATTACGTAAATTGTTGAACCAGTTTGACAACGTTTATCTATGCAATGGCGACCGCCACTGGCAATACGTAACACATTTTGAGGGTACAAATCTTTGGGAATTCTGTACCGGAGCCGGTTCCGATGTACATGCCGGCGGTTGGCCTCAAAGTGATGTTCGGCCAGAGCATCGTTTTCTGCGTGTTAAAGGTGGTTTTCTGAGAGGTAATGTTTCTCATGAAAGTGGCTCTCCTACCCTTACTTTCCAGCACTACGATGTAGATGGGAATATTGTTCACGAAGAAAAATTTTTAAAATAATTATTTGGATCAAAAAGAACCATTTTTAAAAAGAAAACGGTTCTTTGTTTTAACACTTATTCAAAATGAAAACTATATCTGCACTTCTTTTCCTTCTGTCAATTTCTTTCAACCTGTTTTCACAACAAAATGAAGTAATTCATCTTTGACCCGGACAAGTACTATATACGAAAAAATACATACCCGAAAGTTGATGAAAAGGATGAATTATCGTGCCGCCCCAATTTTACCATGCTCATTTACCCGGCTTACCTCGACAAGGGTGAAAACCGGAGTTTGACACCCGAATTGAAGGTGGACGAAAAGACTCCGCCTACATTTATTTTTCAAACTGCCGACGACCGATTAGCGAACAGTGCCCTTGTTTATACGACTGCTCTGCGCGATGCAAAAGTTCCGGTTGAATTGCACATTTTACCTGAAGGTGGTGATGGTTATGGAATGCGCCCGGGAAATATTGCCGGGAATTGTGAAAAGAAGAAAAATTTTCATGGTTTGTATTTTTAAATATTTAAAATGAATTTGTTAAATTATAAAATCTTGAGTCTGCTCCGAAAAGTGATTTTTCGTCATTGCGACCGCGAGGAACGAAGCGGGAAACAATCTCAACATGCTTATTATCCATTATATGAGATTGCTTCGTACCTCGCAATGACGCACTTTTTGACTTTTCACAGTAGATTCAATCTTTATTCAATTTTATATTTCCCGGCATTCAGATGAATGGCACCGTTAACTATTTTTATTTTCTCAGATTTCTGTGTCTCTTCATTTAAAACATTACAAGAAGAAGTTATAAATTTCTCGGGTATTACAATTTTGGCCCTTGTTTTTTGAGGGATTTCAACCCTCAATTTAAAAGAATTGTCTTCAATATTCCATTCAGAACGAATTAACCCTTTTTGCGAAATATAGGAACATTTTACCCATTTTATATTTCCAACCGGCTTTGGTGCAATAACTATATTTTTATAGGCAATTGAATGTTCATCTTGGTAAATTCCTCCCAATCCGGCGTAGAACCACTCCATTAAATGCCCGAGCATCATGTGGTTGTTCGAAACATCAGCAAGTGCAGCCCAACTCTCTGTCAGTGATGTTGCGCCCTTTTTTAACTGGTAACCGTACCCCGGCCGGTCGCTTCTGTTATTCATTTTGTACAGAATATCGGATCTGCCGTTTTCGCTTAAAACACAGACAAGAAAATGGTATCCGATATCACCCGAAGTAAGCGCATAATCGTTACTTTGTATTGAATCGATTAGATTGTTGAAAACTTTATTTTTATCTGCTTCAGGTATTAATCCCGTGTAAAGTGGCATTGCAAAAGCAGTCTCGCTACCAGTAGAGCAAACTCCGGTTTCGGCATTAAAAAACTTCTCCAAAAATGCTGCTTTAACTTGTGCTGACAAATTTTCAAATATTTTAAAATCAGCCTCAAAACCAAACAATTTAGCCGTTTTGGAAATAAGTTGCAAATCGTAATAATAGATTGATGTTGCAGTAAGTGCTTTTGGTGTGAGCTGCGCTTCTCCTGGATGCCCAGGCCCCAGATCGTACCAGTCGCCAAGGCCATAATCAAGAATATTATTTTCTACCTTACTTTGTAAATATTCAGCGTATTTTTTCATCATTGGGTAAGCCAATTTCAGTACTTCTTCATCGCCATACCATTTATAAAGTTGCCAGGGAATAATTACCGAAGCACTTCCCCATTCCGGCGAATCGCGAAATCCTCCATTAAAAGGAACATATTCAGGTGCAATATCCGGGACCAACCCGTTTTCAAGTTGCGCATCCATCATATCCATAACTATCTTTTTGTAGAAAGAATGGATGTTGAAATTGTAATGCATCGATGGGCCAATTAAATAAGTTTGTTCCAACCACCCCAGTTTTTCCCGGTGAGGACAATCGGTAGCTACACTGGCCATGTTACTTTTTATTCCCCAATTTATCAATTCGAAAATTTCATTAAAAAGTGTATCGGAACAACTAAACGAACCAACTGTTGGTGCTGAATTTCGGGTGTGCAGCATTTTAAGCTCAACAATTTCTGTTTGCTGCTTCATACCAACGGGTTCAATAATTTCCACGTCGGCATACCTAAAACCATAATAAGTAAACCGTGGAAGCCAAAATTCTTCGCCGTCGCCTTTTAATGTGTAGTTAAATTCATAAGGTCCACCCCCACTCCGCTGGGTTACATCTCCTTCAGAATTTAACAGTTCATCGGGACGTATTTTTATTTGTGCCCCTTTATTCCCCTTTACTTTAAGCGAAATAATACCTGACGCATTTTGACCAAAGTCATAAACTGTTCTTCCTGTTTCAGAAGTAGTAATATTTTGCACGTTAAACGTTTGCATTACTTTTAGTGGAAAATCCAATTCGGGCACCAAATTTTTAATTGAATCATTTAAAAGCAGGGCATCCTTCCAATCCTCATCATCAAAACCCGCTCTATTCCAGCCTTCCTGTTCAAGGTTAGCATCATAATCTTCGCCACCATAAATACTGCTAAATGTTATTGGAGACGGGTAAACTTTGCAATTTTCATCCGAAATAATATTTTCAACCCGCCCATCTTCGAAATTCAAGGTAACATTAAAAATCAACTTTGGATACCCAAATGCACCAACTAATTTGCGGTACCGTTCCCGGTTAATGTTGTAAAACCCATTCCCAACCAAAACCCCAATAGCATTTCCCCCCTTTTTTAAATAGGAAGTAATATCGTAAGTATTGTACAAACTTCTTTTTTGATAATTGCTCCACCCGGGCGATAGAAAGCGATCGCCAACTTTCGTTCCGTTCAATTGCAATTCGTATTGCCCCAAACCACAAATGTTGATCGTAGCTTCTTTGATGTCACCGCTTACCGCAAACTCCTTTCGAAACATTGGAACAATCGAACGTTTTTTACATTTTTCACCTAAATTATTTCCAGAACCGTGAACTGCCGGAACAACTTTCATACTATCTGCCATTTGTTCAAAGGCAATCCAACGGGCATTTGCCCACGTGTTACCGTTATCTTTTTCCTGATTTAAATTTTGACAAGCAGTTAAAAACACAATCACAAAAAGAAAGAACAAGTTGTTCTTCAACGAAAAGGAATAATTGACAATCATTATTTTATTTTATCTGTTTACAAAAAAGTTTAACTGAATTTCAATAACCTGCATTTAGTTTTATTTAGCGCAATTATTTTACTCATTTACATTGGAGTTGTAAACAAATAACCACTCGTTTTCTACTTGTTCTTTTACTTTTTATCTTCTTTGAAAAATTCTTTTAATAGAACCACTATTTGCAGATTTTTCAACTCGCTAAAAATCAAAATATCTACGCATAAAACAAGCGTTTATTAATTTACATCCCCTAAGCAATAATTGGTGCCCGCTTGAACGGTATATTTCGGTCGAACAAGTAGCGCATTGTATAATGTGTCTTTGCTTTTTTTGCACCGGTTGCTTCGTACATAGCTAATATTTTTGGATTGAAATCGCCCGCCCACGAAAGTTCAACCTCCGTATATTGTGGCTTCTTTTTCATTAATTTCTCCTGATGCCAGAAAATACCTGATTCAATTCCCGAACGCTGAAATTTGGGATCGATACCCATAATTAAAATCCGGGTGCGTGTCATTATTTTTGTTTTTTTGTAATACAGGAATTTCAGGATACCCCATAAATTCAATTTGCCGTTTAATTTTTGCAATATTTGGTTTATATCCGGAATCATACCAAAAAGTGCAATGGGTTTATCGTTGTGATAGGCAAACCAAATCATTTCCGGATCGAGAATAGCTTTCGAACCCATGATAAAATCGAGGATGTC
>JAKIST010000187.1 GCA_021648495.1 Draconibacterium sp. | reverse complement strand
ATGTCATCGACTCATACGCAAGCTGCGAATCTCCGGCAATAAAAATAATTTTAGGAAATATATTTCTGCTTTGCAGTATCCGAACAAACTCTAATCCATTTACGTCTTGCAAATCAACATTTACAAATACCAGTTCGGGGGCAAAATTTGTGATTAACGACATTCCTTGATTTCCTGTTGTGGCTGTACCAACAATAGACAATTCTTCAAAAGGTTTAAGTTTCGAAACAAGCTTTTCTAATTCCACCAGGTTTTTCGCTACAACAACTGTTGTGATTTTAAAGTTAAGCATAATTAAAACTGTTGCCCAATAGTTTTCTTATCGAATTCCTTGAAGCTTCAACTTTCCATTCATATCCATTGTGTTTTAGGACGCAGTTGTTCGCTGACTTATTTATAGTTCGAATATAATCATGGTTTATTAATACCGATCTGCTCAACCGGCAAAAATTCTGATTCTTTACTTTTGCTTCGATTTGTGTTAGTGGTGCATTCGAAAACTCAATTTTTCCACTGGTAAGATAAATATTTGTACATCCTTCTTCTGAAGCACAATATGCAATTTCGTTAGGATTAACAAGAATATAACTGTATTTGGAGTTCATACGAATCTTTGGTTCTTCTTTAATAGAGTTTAGCATCTCCATTACCTTTGCAAATAAATCTTTTTGGTTTAAACGTTGATATTTACAGATAATTTTCCCCAATTCATTTTGATCGACCGGTTTCAGTAAAAAATCATAAACTCCGCACCTGATAGCTTCAATTGCGTATTCTTCAAAAGCCGAAATAAAAACGACCGAAACATCAATGTTCCTTTTTCTAATTAATTTAACCAGTTCCATACCCGATTTTCCGGGCATATTAATATCCATAAAAATTAGGTTAGGATAATGCTCAACCAACTGATAAAGTGCATTTTCTGCATTATCGGCCTCGCCCACAACTTTTACATTACCAATAGAAGACAAAAGCGAACGCAACAAATAACGCGCCTCTGGTTCATCGTCAACTATTAAAACTTTAAAATTATTCTCGTCCATTTTAATGTGGATTAAAATGTCCCTCCTAAAAACTATATTGTCCCTCTCAAAAATATAAAAGTTTTTCATGCCAAAAACATATTCATGCTTATTTACTTTTTCTGAATCAATAGCTTAGTGAAAAGTTTAAAATAAGTTGTTCAAAGCTGACGATGTTATTTTTTTCTTTGTAGAATTACAATTTTTAAGCATAACTTGTTCCGATATTTCGGAAGCCATAGTTACGGTTCAAAATTTTAATGAAAAGAAAGGGAAAAAGAACAAGTCAGAATGGGGAAGTTATTTAGTACCTTTCACTTAAACATTTTATTTGTTTGATTCAGTCTCAATTTCATATATTTGTTAAAAATCGATTCCGATGATTCAACTTAAAGACAAGACACGAAACATTTTACTTTTCATAGGATTTCTGTTTATTGTTTTTTTACTCTGGTACTTCAGTGCTATTGTTACCTATATCCTTATTTCGGTGGTTCTCGCCTTTATTGGCAAACCAATGGTCCGCTGGATTTCTTTAATAAAACATAAGCGATTTAAGGTCTCCAAAGGATTAGCAGCATTCATTACACTGTTTGCACTTTGGGTAGTTTTTATCGCTTTCTTCCGGTTTATGATTCCGCGGTTGATTAGCGAATTTGATACACTTTCGCAAATTGATTTTGCTCTTGTCCTTGATTCAATTGGCGACCCAATTATTCGTTTTATGCAGTCTTTTAGCCACGGGCCCGTAGTTCTGGAAAGCCAAAGTTTTTTCGATATTTTTTCGAAAAACATTGCCGACAAAGTAGATTTATCGCAATTGTCGAATATAATTGGGGTAATAGCGGGAACTATTGGAAGTTTGTTAATTGCCTGTTTCTCTGTTTCGTTTATCACTTTTTTCTTTTTGAAAGAAGAAACCATGTTCCGCGATGTTATTATTCTTTTGATGCCAACTAATTTTGAATCGAAAGTTGCACACATTTTAGATTCTATTTCAAATTTATTAAGGCGATATTTTATAGGCCTACTACTTGAAATAACAATGGTAATGTTGCTCGTAACAATTGGCTTGACCATAGTTGGCATCGGATTTAACCATGCTGTAGTAATTGGGTTGTTTTGCGGACTTTTTAATGTAATCCCATATTTGGGCCCTTGGATGGGCGCGGCCGCGGGACTACTTATTGGTGCCTCTTTAAATATTAATGCCGATTTTATGAGCCACACCTTGCCACTGTTGGGATTTATGGTAATTGTATTTGGCTCTGTGCAAATAATCGACAATATCGTATTTCAACCCTTAATTTATTCGAGCAGTGTAAAAGCACACCCACTGGAAATATTTTTGGTTATTCTTGCCGCCGGAAGTTTAGCAGGTATTTTAGGAATGATTTTGGCCATTCCAGTTTATACCATTCTACGGGTAATCGCAAAAGAATTTTTCGACAATATGAAAATTGTTAAAAAACTTACTGAGAAAATGAAAGAAGAAGATATATAGGTACTTATTATTTCGTAATAAAGTGAAAATCAATTAAGGGGAAAAACTATTATTTTATTTTTTGTTACTACTCAGTAAATTTAATATCTTGGCTATCAATAATCCCATACTTTTCCTATAGGTCAGTAGAACTTCCATGGAGGATTCCGATGGAAAGCTTGGGGGTGAATTTTGTGATAATCTGTAGTTTTGGTGAGATTTTTGTTTTTCTTGAACAAAAATCATATCAAAACGGGCTGACAACCAACGATTTAAATTTCACTTGTACTGTTAAGTAGTAACTATTTTTTACTGATTAAGAAACTTTTTACCCAAAAAATTTGTTCGCCGTTTGTATAAACAGACCTTTTTCTATTTCTAAACTGAACAGAATGAGAGAATATTTCTTGGGAAAAAAGTATATGAAAAAAGCATCATTTATAATTTTCCTACTGGTTTTTGTTTCTTATTTTACCATTTCCAAAAATTTATTTCCCGAACCTGGAGAATCCATTGTTTCCAATGGGCACTCGCATGAAGACCTTAAGCGTGGAAAACGGTTTTTTATGGGACTTCTCCCTTTTAAGAGCAAAAACAAATCTTGCGTTTCGTGCCACAACCTTAAACAGTTGGACACGTTGAACTGAAACCTGTCGGCAATGGCGGTTGCGTTAAAATATGCCGATAAATATTTTGCGTTGTTTCTGCAGGCAGTAATGCAACCCACCGGAATTAATATGGAAGCTCCGCACCAAAATATTAATATTGGCGGCGACGATTTAAAAACGGTTAAAGTTTATTTGAACGATTTGGCACATTCAGGAACCGGTCCTGCCAAGCCCACTTACGATAATCTAATCCTCTTTTTGTTTTTAGGCATCCTTATTACCTGGGCTGTTGTAGAACTTCAGACTTCTGAACCTCGTTGGAAGATTTGATGACCCCGCGAATTGAAATTATGATGAAATTCTACATAAATGCAATTTGTAATATTAACTTAAAAGTTGGTACACAATCTGCATATTTGTTTGGGGATAGATTATCTCGGTTTTGTTCAATTCAACGCAAGGGCTTTTAATGCAACGATCTAATAAGATTATCCAATCACCTGCCTTCTTTAATGAAATAATTCATGATAACCAATCTTTAATGTCTAATTTCTTATTGTAACATGGCTTGGGGCTTGGTTATAAACTGTATTTATCTCTTCTCTTATTTTACTGTCTTTTTCCAATGTCCTGAATTTTACGGAACCTTTTATCGTAATTGTTAACAGTAACTGGGTAATTAAAGTGCTATAACTATGGTTTTTAGACTTCGATACTATGGGGTTTAGTTTTTTTTTAATTCGTTTTTTAATTTAGTTATCCTTTCTTCCAACCCTATATTTTTTATCTTTAACTTTTCATTCTTTATTTTAGTTTTATCCCTACTTTTAATAAGTTCTTTGTTATGCTTTTCTAATGAATTTACCTTCTTTCCACGTACAATAGCCTTTGTCTTCCAAAGACTTCTTGAAAAAAAATCTCCCAATTCCATAATTACCATTTTAGTTTGGCAATTATGGCAATTATTATAAGATATTTTTCATGCAATTAATTAACAATCCGAAGTTTATAGCTCCCTGTTTTTGCCAATAATAAAAACTGGGATAACTTTTTTTTGTAATACATCAAATTTTTAACAGCTTAGGGCAACCCTATCAATAACAGATTTCCCCAGAACTTCGACTTCCCCATGTCGAAGAAAATATGTTGGACTTGGCTCCGTAGGAATTCACCAAAAGAGTCTTCCAAAAGTCCGGCTCCCTGTACTGCCATTCCCTCATTATGACCATTATAAAAAACGGTTGACGACTCGTTATGGCGAAATTTTGGTGTGTTTTTGAATAGAGGGGGTTTGGGGAAGCAACCTACTTCAATATTTGCTTATTTACCGGGCACCGATGATTGAAAATTAAATTTCCAGTTTAACATCCTCCGGCTGCGGCCACAGCTTTCTTTTTTCGACGAACTACTACAGATTTTTTTGCCGCTGTTTCTGAATTTACTTGGGTGTTATTATTTCGAGAAGCAATTTCAGCAAAATTATATCGCGGAACACCTTTTTTGAAGTCGCTCTCGGTTTTGTCTGCCAAATTATCTTTGTGCTGAATATAGTACTGATATCCTCCCAATAATATCTTCACGTTGTCGAATCCCACCTGACGAAAAAGCATCCAGGGTCCGTTTGCCTGTAATTGATCTTCTCCATACAAAACAACGGTTGTTCCGTTTTCTTTTAAATCTTCTAAGCGTTTGATGTTTTTTTCCTGCGTTAATTCATTCGCCGAAATATTTTCAGCCCCCGGAATATGTCCCTGTCCAAAAGTAAAATTATCGCGAATATCAAAAAGAACAACATTTTGGTTTTTTTTATTTAAAAACTCATTTAACTCCACTGGAGAAAAACAGGCATCCGGTTTTTTAAGTTCTTCCATGCTTTGCTTCATATCCACCTCGTATTTCAACAAAGGTTTATGCATCGTAAGAAAGCCTACTATTAAAATAACGATAAATACAGAAAGCGCAATTAATGTTCGCCATGGATTTAATTCGTGTACATGCATTTTTTGAATTTTTCTTGTTATAAATGAGTCCAGTCCAAAAACACATAAAATCAAAAAAGTATCTTTTGGTAATATTTTCATTTTTCTCAATTAGCTGATGCTCAGGCATCACCAAATATCGAAAAATAAAAATCTCATCCAAAATCTTTCTTTTTATGAAAATCCTCTGTTTTTAGACTGGACTCATAAATTAATTAACAACCTCCCGAAGCAGCAGCAGATTTTTTCTTGCGTCTTACTACCACCTTAACTTTACCGGTTTCTTCATTATCTATTTTTGCTCCTGTAAAATAAAGCCGGGCCCCATTTCTGAATTCATAGGTCTCGAATGCTGTAAGTGGCGAATCATCCGAAGGTTTCTGAGGTTGGATAATTGTTTCCATCCATCGGTTTAATCCACCTTTCATTACATAAATACTATTGAATCCAAGTCGTTTAGTTAAAACCCACGCTTGATCGGCTTCAATGTCGTCGTTCGAAATAAATACCACTTTGGTACCGGGGATTCCAAAATAATCGAGACTGCTTTCGTTAATTAAACTGTCGAGAGGAATATTAATCGCATTCGTCAATGAAAACTTACCAAATTCATTGGCACTGCGAACATCAATTAACTCAAGCGACGGATCATTTTGAATAATCATTTTAGCAACCAGATCGGTATTCACGTATCGGGTTGGCTGAACAATCTCCATCAATAATTGCTGAGGCTCGACCTGCTTAAGTTTGATGGTTTTATTTACGAATAAAGTCCCGGTCGCCAGCACTAACATTAAAATTGTGAGAAAAATATAATTTCGGTTCATTAGATTAGAATTTATATTCTTTAATATTTTTCCGAACTCGTTTTTCAATAAACATTGTACCCCAGAAAGCTGCCAATGCAATAAAGGTAAAAGCCAGTGCAAACCAAGGGGCAGCAATTCCTGTAACATCGGTCAAAGTAACATTTCCCATATTTCCACTATTGTAGAAATCAGCGAAAAGCGGAAAACTTTCTGCGAAAATAAAAATCCCCAAATAAAGGCCGACAGTAAAAACCAACCCATCGATTTTGCCAATGGCAATGGCGGTAAAACTTGTCCCCGGACAAAACCCACCGAGTATAAAACCAAGCCCCATAATAACACTGCCCACAAGCATTGGTCCGAGGTATGTTGGAAGAATAAATATTTTAGCGAGATCTATCCATCCAAAATAATCGAAATAAAGCAGCCCAACCATGGCAACAATTACAGCCGTGAAAAATACACGCAGCACAACAAAATTGTATCCGTAAAAAACACCTGTAATATTACGTGATGAAGAAAAACCCGAAGCTTCTAAAATAAATCCAAAGGCAATTCCCAGCAATATTGCGATAACAAAATTCCAGTCGCCCGGAATAAATCCGTTAGGTATTAAAGGTCCCATAATACTATATATTTATTGAAGTATTTAAATCCATAATTTTCTAAAGAAATAGGCAAAAGCATAAGCCGAACCAAAAATAGTTAGCATCACCAATACTCCCCCAAAAGCAAAAGTTGCACTCCCGCTCAAAGCTGCACCACTTGTACATCCCCGTCCAAACTGGCTGCCAATACCAAAAAGAACACCTCCAATTAATGCAACAATCAGCCTTGTTTTACTCGTGATTTTTGGGCTATGCTCGGTACGGAATTTTTTCACCCTGCCAAAAAGCAGTCCGGAAAGTAATCCCCCAAAAAAAATCCCCAACGACTCAAATACAAGCCAGTTGTACATTGGTGAATGATCGTCGCTTACAAATTTACTTTCGTAGGCATTGTCGCGGGCATGGTCAGGAGCAAAAGTTTCGGTGGTTGTAACTACAGCACTTTTTACCGCGCCACTGGCACCAAGTCCCCTTCCGGTAATATAAACCGTTAGCAACACTAACAAGCCCAAAAGAACTCCACCAAAATAAGGGTTCAGGTATTTTGGTTGATTATTTGTTGAATTCTGTACATTCATTTTTTATAATTTTATTGATGTCAATATAAAAATCGTGTTATCTGTCCGGCTTCCACCATTACAAACCTGAACATTAAACCCCCAAATAAAATCAATACAGGTGGAATCCATTTTGGAACGTGGTAACCCCAAAGTTCAAGTGTTTCCAGTGTGGCCGGAAAAATTAGACCTAAAAGCACAACAAAAACCCAAAAGCTCACGGTAAACGGTCCGCCCAGAAACAGTTGGAATGCTTCGGTTTTTACAGCGGTACCAGCCATAAAACCCATAAAGAGGTGAACGATTAAAAAGAGTTCTACGGCAATAAAAACCAGGTCGATGCGGCTTAATATCTTACGTTCTTTTTCATCTTTGCTCACCCACATGGTTGTGGCCAAACCCGTTGAAAAGCCTGACACTAAAAACAGTGGCCCAAGTATGGAAGTATTCCAAAGTGGCCGGGCATTAAATGCCGACAATAAAATGCCAGTGTAAACACCCAAAATAATTGCAAGGATCATCATTACCCAAGCAAAAGATTTTCGATATTTATTAAGCAAAATATCGTAGCCGATTAAAATTTTATATTTCCAATTCCAGCCGGGAACCATCTCTTTCATATAACTCGCTACCCAAATAATAGAAAAAGGAGTGATGGCCATTAATGTCCAGGCACCCCACGACATGGGTGAAGTAAAACGAATAGTGGTATAAAGTTGCCAGAAATAAAGTTTGTGTTTTAAATCCCAGAATAGTGCAATAAGTCCAATAACCAGTATAATCGGTGCAATTATGGGCGCCCATTTCACGGTGGCAGGCATCTCTTTTTCTTTCCCGCGCACAACAAAATATCCGGCGAAGAAAATGATTCCGGCAGCAAGTCCTCCCAGGAATAGGTATAAAGGAATTTGCCAGTGCCAGATGTTTAAATACGGGTCGATGTTGGGAATATTTCGTCCGCTTACAAATAATTCTTCTTTCATCTCATTCTAATTTTAGCATGTTAGGTTAGGTAAGAAAATATAACTGAGGTTTTGTACCTGCTTCAGGTGCCAGTACTTTCCATTTGCGATCTTTTAATGCCAGCGAAACCTCACTGTTAGGGTCGTCGAGGTCGCCAAAATGCAAGCATTTAGTTGGGCACACATCCACGCAGGCTGGGTTTTGACCTTTTTCAACCCGATGAATACAGAAAGTGCATTTATCGACATATCCATCCGGATGCGGGTATCGGGCATCGTAAGGGCACGATTCGATGCAGGCGCCGCAGCCAATGCACTCGTTGTGGGTAACCAAAACGATACCACCTTCGGCAATATGGCTCGCACCAGTAGGGCAACAACGCACGCAAGGTGCATTATCGCAATGATTGCACCGCTCCGAACGGAACTCCAAATCGAGGTTTGGATAGGTTCCTTCCACGCTTTCTACAATCCAATCGCGGCAATATCCGTGAGGAACATTATTCTCTGTTTGACAGGCCACTACACAGTCGCCACAACCGACACATTTTTTTGTGTCAATAGCCATTGCATATCTCATGCTTTATCCTCCTTTTTATTTATCGCTGGATCTTCTTTTAAAAAAGTCACAAAATTTCCCCGCATTCCTGTTCCTCCCATCACCGGGTCGAGAACAACTTTAGTTACCATTTCCGAATCGCTTGCCCCACGACCGTAAGCACGTGTGAGCTTCTTGTCGGTATGGCCAAACCCGTGGACCATATAAACCGAATCCCAACGAATTCGTTCTGTAACGCGTGCTTTTATTGGAAACGAAGAAATAACTCCGTCCTGGTTCTTCAACCAAATATATTGTCCATTTTTTATTTCCCATAAATCAGC
>JAKIST010000186.1 GCA_021648495.1 Draconibacterium sp. | reverse complement strand
GGGGCTATTGATAATCACGACATTAAGTCAGTAAAGCAGATGCATTAGTTATGCAAAAAGCGAGAGGAATAAAATAGCAGGAAGCACATCTCTTCCAAGGTTCGATTTCAGATGTTTTAATGCGAGTGTTATTTGGTTTTCAACCGTTTTAACAGAAATGCCTAATTTCCCGGCTATCTCTTTGTGTGGCAATCCAACCTCTCTGCTTAAAATATAGATCTGTTTTCGTTTAGCAGGAAGGTTTTCAACCGCATTACGAACTTTATCAACCAATATCGCGTAGTCAAATTCGTTTCTTAAATCAAGGTTTTCAGTTTCGAAATAGCGGGTTAAATATTCTTGGTACTTTTTATCTTTTAGCCGCAAGCGCAATTGATCTACTATTAAGTTGTATGAAATGGCAAAAAGAAAAGATTTAAAAGATTTAGAAGTATCAATCTCTTTTCTTTTTTTCCAGATACGTAGAAACACCTCCTGAACAATCCCCTTTGAATCCTCCTCGTTTTTTAGCAACGAAAATGAAAAACGAAACAACTTTTCGCTGTATTTAAGAAACAGTGCGTCAAACGCTTTTACTTCATCATTCTGAAGTTTGGAAATAAGTGTTTTGTCATCATCCTTTTGCAAAATATTCATTGGTTTAATAAGTTACAATATATATTACGCCCGTTGTTTCGCCAAGTATTATCCCCGAAAGAATTTAATTTACAAACCGCTACAAAACTACCAATTAATTGTGAGCAAAACTTTCAAATCTAACAAACATATATTTACTCCCGATTTTTACCATCGAAATAATTAAAAACAAAAACAATGCGAAAAACACCAAGACTAATAAAAGCGAGTGCAGCCCAAATGCCGAGTGTAATTCCTAAAATCTCGGGATGCCAAACAAAAACTACCCCTACAACAATGAGAAGAGTGCCGAAAACAAAGCCATAAATCCAATTCGAATCTTGATTTTTTTTGAGGATCAATGTATACCTGACACTTAAAATTCCTTTGAATACCAGCCAGATACTCACAAGAATTGTAATTAAAAGAAGCATAAAACTTGGGTTGGCCACAAGAAATGCCCCCAGCAACAGATCTAAAATACCACTTGTTAATCTACGCCCCCAATACTCGTTATATTTCCGGTTTTGTAAAGCCAATGCAATTTCAAGAACACCGCCAACAATTATTATCAAACCAAAAACCAGGCTGAGTTTTATCAAATTTTCGTTGGGGGCTTTAAAAAGTCACACACCAAAAATTATCAACATTATACCTTTTAAAAGCGATACCCACTAATTTGTATTTTTTAGTTTCGAAATCATGATCAATATTTTAGTTTTCGAAATAAAATAATTTTATAAACATCGGACTGCTTTGTAATAGTAAGGTCATTCGTTTTTCGGTTTTGGGAACTCCCGCAACGGGCTGTAACGCAAATACGAATCGAAAATCTCTTTATCGGGGCCAACAATTCGCGGGTCGCCCGACCTCGTTAATTCTTTTAGCAAAACAGTTTTCATCTCTTTTTCTATTTCTGAATAACTACTATTTCCAAACAGATTGTTCAGGCAAAATGGATCTTTTTTAATATCGAACAATTCGAATTCCGGTCGCTTATCAACTGTGAGATGAAAATAATAACTCACTTTTTCGTTGTTTCTGTTTTCAACAATGAACGATTTCGACGGGGCTGCATCAATATCGGTAAAAGCCCATTCGGAGTGAAATTTCCCATTTTTATCGACTCCAAACATGGGCCAAAGTTCATTGGTTGTTCCTTTTACAATTCGTTGCGGTGCTCCTGAAGGCCAACGGTTGGGCTTCATATTCCAAATAAAAAGAAAACGGTTGCTCCTGATCATCCGTTGCGGATAGCCCCAGTTTTTATATCGCGAGGAGGAATGACGCTCGCGCCCCGAATACACATATTTCCGTGCCGGGTCGACCGCACCCTGCTTTTTCGATTTTAGAATATTTAAAAAGCTTTTTCCCGAGATGGGCATCATTCCTTCCTGAGTTGTTTTCGTTAACTCAAGGATTGTAGGGGCAATGTCGGCAAAACTAATCGGGTCGTCAACAATCCGGCCTCCGGGAAATTCATTTGGAAAGCTGACTGCGAACGGCACATGGATACCATATTCGTAACCATTTGCTTTTGCCCTCGGGAACGACATTCCGTTGACGGAGGTTACAATTACAATGGTGTTTTCGAGTTCTCCAATTTTTTCGAGATAGGTTAACATCCGTTGCAAATGCATGTCGAACCATTCAATTTCAACAGCATAATCGAGAATATCGCCACGAACAATTTCGTGGTCGGGTAAAAATCCGGGAACTTCGGTATCGGCTAACTTTTTATTATTGCGTTTCCACGAATCCTGTTCGAACACACGGTGCGGTTCGTGCGCACCATACCAAAAGAAAAAAGGTTTATCGCCTTTTACACTGTCGATAAAGAATTTAAAATTTTCGAAATAATTGCGGCTGCTAATTCCCGACGCTGTACGTTCGTCGGATGCTGCTCCTTTTTCGTAATTTATCCGGCTCCATTCAATTCCCCCCGCATCGGTTTTTCGCCAGAGCGAATCTTTGTTGCTACGGGCATACCGGAATGGTGCAACCCCTTTTCCTGTCCGTCCGGTTACGTAGCCGTTTTTATCTAACAAATCGATAAACGGAATGTATTTTTTCATCCACGATGAGGCGTGTTGCCCCGACTGCTCGTTTTGCCAATGGTAACGCCCGGTAACGATTGTACTTCGCGATGGCGCACATCCCGGCGAACCTGCAATACAATTTTTAAAGTAAACTCCTTCGCTCGCTACCCTGTCGAATGCCGGGGTTTTTAAAAACTTTGCCCCCGCAAAACTTGTGTGTGCAAATGTTTGATCGTCGCTAATAGCAAAGAGGATGTTGGGGCGTTTTTGTTCTTCTTTTTTTGTTTCGCATGAAATAAAAGTTGCCGCAAACAAAAACAAAACTGCTAGTAGAAAAATAATCCGGTTCATAATTTTTTATTTCAAATTACCCAAAGATACAAATTATAAATAAAAAGGGGACCCCCTTAATTTGAAATCCCCCCACTAAAGCATTATTACTAAATAAGTTGGACAAAGCTGGGGATGTTATTTTGTGCGATAACAAGGCAAAAAACGCAGTCATACCCATAGCGAGGCTTTTTAACGCAGTTAGCGTGCAAAAAAACAAGCCAGAATGGTCATGTTATTTCGTAATAATGCCTAAGATCCAATTTATCAATTACCTAAACTATTTATAGACCTCCTCTTCTTTCTGATAGCCTTCTGAAATTACGGTAAGTTTCAGGTTCTCTTTATTTACAATCATACCATTAAAAAGTACCGCTGGAACGAGTATTTCGCCGTTGCTTACTGTTTGATAAGTATTTTCACACTCTTCGCCATTAGCAAGTTTCATCGCGAGTTCGGCTGCGGTTGTTGCCAATTTTTTGTATGGTTTATAAACTGTGCAAGTTTGGTTCCCGGCAACAATTTCCTGCAGGTTTTTCAGGTCGGCATCCATGCCTGCCAACAGTACTTCTCCATCCCTTCCATATTCGCCTAAAGCCCTAATTGCACCCATTGCAATGGCATCATTACCAGCAATTATTGCATCTACATCTCTATCTTTAGCCAATATTTTTTTAGTATGTTCGTAACCTTCAATTTCTTCCCAACGTTCGGTAAATTCGTTATAAACAAGTTTAATATCGCCTTTTTCAATTAAGGGTTGTAGTATATTCATCTGCCCTAAATACAAGTGTTGGCTATTATTGTCGCTTAAAGCACCACCAATTAAGGCATACTTCCCAGTAGATTTAATCTTTGTTAGGTAGTCAGCTTGCAATGTTCCAATCTCAACATTATCAGTTGACACGTAATAATCAAGCTTGCAATTCTTAATTAACCGGTCGTACGAAATTACCTTAATTCCTTTTGCATGCGCTTCTTTAACAATTTCAGCAGCTGCAAACTGATCAACAGGTACAACTACCAATACATCAACACCGTTGGTAAGTAGCTCTTTTGCCTGAGCCAATTGTTTACTGGCATCGTTTTCGGCAATCGTAACTTTAACAGTTCCTCCAAGTTCCTGAACTTTTTCTATAAAAAAGTCCCGATCGTTTTTCCACCTTTCATTATCTAAAGCGTGAATTAAAAAACCAACCTCAGTAGGTTTCTTTTGTTTTGTATTACATCCGTTTAATAAAAAAATTGTGAGAAAAACCAATGTAAAAAATTTTATCGGATTATTCATATCACTGGATTATTTATTGATTTATCTAAATTTACGAAATATCGTTAAAAGAGTTTAACAATAAAAAAAATAATTGGGTTGTTATACAACACACTAAATAATGAAACCTTTTTTTCTACGGTTTAAACTTTTGAATTTCCGCGTATAATTGTTGAATTGGCAACCCCATTACATTATAAAACGAACCTTCGATGTGGGTAATTCCAATTGAACCAATCCACTCCTGAATTCCATAAGCACCGGCCTTATCAAAAGGTTCAAATTCAGAAATATAAAATTCGATTTCCTTTTTTGTGAGTTCTTTAAACCGGACATTCGAAGTAGAAAAAAACGAGATTTGTTTTCCTTTCGAAGTTAAACATACACCTGAAATTACCTGATGTTCATTCCCACTCAGTTGTTGGAGCATTCGAAATGCTTCCGATTTGCCTTTCGGTTTGCCCAGTACTTTCCCATTTAACCAGACAATTGTATCGGCAGTAATTATCAAATCATCCTCTTTTACTTCATTCAAAAATGGTCCAGCTTTTAATTCAGCCAAAAAAACGGGGATTTCTTCTTTTGTTAAACCTTCGGGGTAGGTTTCGTCCACCTCCTTTGTAATTATCCGAAATTTTATTCCGAGTGATTGCAGCAGTTGGTTTCGCCGCGGCGATTTAGATGCTAAAATATAATTGTACTTTGGAAACCAATCCATATTAAAATGCATTATTAAACAACATATCTTTTGTAAACCACTTTTTCTGCGCACGTAAAGTTTGTTCGATTACATCTCTTACGCAACCCTCTCCACCATTTTTGTCTGAAATATATTTCGACAGCTCTTTGATATCGTGAACGGCATCCTTCGGACAAGTTGGGATACCAACCAATGACATTGCCTGGTAATCGACCAAATCGTCGCCCATGTACATTACGTTTTTTGCCTCCATACCAATTTTACCAAGAAAATCAGTTAAACATCCTACTTTGTCGCGTGCTTGATCGTAATAATATTTAACGCCCAATTTTTCGTGCCGAAAACGTACCCGTTCGATGTAACCCCCAGTAATAATGGCAATTGGATAACCAAAATCAATGGCATTTCTGATGGCAAATCCATCCTTTACATTTGTAGTCCGCACAGGATCCCCCTCCTCGTTCAATGGCGAAGTATCGCACGATAAAACACCATCAACATCAAAAACAAATGCTTGTACATTTAACAACTCCTCTTTAAATAATCCCATTATTTTAGTTTTGAATGATATTCAAAAATACTTTTTGAAATTGAATTATACAATTCCTGATAGCCATTAAAATGCTCCAATTCTTCTAAGTGGGCAGAAATTATATTTTCATCGAATCGAACAGCCGGACCAGTTTGAGCTTTTTCAGGCTGCATTTCCTGAACTTTTTTGGCGGTCTCCAAAATCAATGGTTTTAATACATCAAAAGAAATATTTTGCGACCGTAATATTTCAGAAGAAATGCTGTAGAAATAATTTACAAAATTATTTGCAAACACTGCTGAAATGTGTAGAAGCTTTCTTTTTCCTGAATTTAAAACAGAAACCGAACTTGAGATTTTAGAAGCAATTTCGTGCAAGCTATTTTCATTGGCCACAAAATTTGCTTCAATAAAAATTGGGATTGAACTAAAATCCAAAGCCCTGTTTTTTGAAAATGTTTGTAAGGGATAAAAAACCCCAATATTCTCAGAATGTTTTTCAAGAATGGAAAGGGGTAAACTTCCTGAGCAGTGTACGACTAATTTATTATTAAAATTTATTTCAGACAGCACGTCTTCAACAGCCGAGTCTTTTAATGCTATAAAATAAATATCGGCATTTGAATCTATGTTTTTAAATGAATTAGTGTATTGGGTTTTCAGTTTTTCGGCAAGCAATTTTGCGGATTTTTCGCTCCGGCTGTAAATTTGCGATACATTAAAACCCTTTTTATGAAAGATTGTTGAAAGGTGAGTAGCGAGGTTACCAGCTCCAATAAAACAAATAGTATAACTCATAATTCTGAATTTAATTATTCAAATATAGCACGCTCTATTTATTGATTCAACAAAAAACCAAATAAGACAAAATTTTGTATTGATTTTTACAGTAGGCAAAGATTGATAAAAATGATGACTTAGGGTTTGTGAAGAAATAACATGACTGGAATTGACGAAGTTATTTTGTGCGATAACAAGGCAAAAAACGTAGCTATAGCCATAGTTACAGCGAGGCTTTTTAACGAAGTTAGCGTGCAAAAGTACGAGTTAAAACGGTCAGGTTATTTCATTACAATCCCTTAGGAACTATCAATGAATAAAGTGTACAGAATTGGCGTAGTAATTTTGTTATTTATCAAGGCGTAAATGATGCGAATAGCCGTAGCTATTTAAAGGTTTTACAACGTAGAAAAATGACAAAAGAACAAGCCAAAATGTACAGGTTATTTATTGACAATTCCTTAACTATTTGAAGATCCAGCCTTTTCAATTTCCATGTAATCATCGTTTTTATATGCAAGAAACAAACAATAGAAAAAAACAAAAAACGAACTTCCCATGTGCGATTCAAAATTGGAGTCGCCAAAATTTGCAATGAACAGAAAAATAAGGAAACTGAGAAAAAGCGGGTCGGTGTATTTTCGTGTCTTTACTACCGGGTAAATAATAAAGAACATGATTAACAAAAAGCCTACAAGGCCAAATTTCACCATATAATTTAAGTACTGGTTGTGCGAAGAAGCATAAAGATTTTTATCCAATTTTGACCCGTTATTTACATACGTATTTTTAAATGCATCCTTCCATTTTCCTGTTCCTACACCAAACCAAAAATTTTGGTGAATGATTGAAATAGCCGCTTTTGCAAATTCAATCCGTTGCGAAAAAGATTGGTTATTTGCTTCACCCGTGTGGGTATAAATATAATATTCCCAAACTGTTTGATAAATTCTGGGATAAAGCGAATATCTATTTTGCTGAAAAATTACATTTGCAATTCCATTTTCAACATTTCGAATGTCCTGCTTATTTAGTGATAAAATTCCTTCTGCATCTTTTTTAAGCCCTTTTGAAGTTAAATACCGAATTAGTGTAGAATAAACAGGATAACCATTTTTCCCAATTGAATCGTATTTGAATTCTGAAATTTTGTTCCACTCCACGCGCATCTCTTCCTCACATACAAACAAATAAACGTAATTCCCATTTTCTACCATGGGGTTATTAAAATCGTGCTTGTATTTATGACCAAGTTTTGTGCCTTTTTCAATTGAACTCTTATCAAAACTTTTAATATTATAAAATGAATGTACAATAGAAAAGACATAGATAAAAGGGACGCTAATAATTGCCAACGAAAAAATAATCAATACAATTCGAAACCTCCTTTTTATTTGAAATATTAAATAGAACAAATAAAAAACAAGTGATGCACCTAAGGCAATTATTCCAATTAACGATTGCTGAAAAAATAAAAATGACAAATAATACAAAGTCAATAACATTAGACCAAGTATAGCAGGATATTTTAGCGATTTATAATTTTTCTGAATCAAAAAAATGATAAACCAGATTATTAGTATTAACTGGAAACTAAAACGGATATGTGAAATCAATCCAATTTTATGAACATTAAGATTTTCAGTATATCCACTAAACTCCCACCTAATTAATGCAACAATTATCGAAACTGCTATTGAAAAAGCAAAAGCATAAAATACAAATCTTTTTTGCTTGTTATTTATCTCTTTCCCAAAAATAAATGCAAGAGGCAAAACCAAAAAGAAAAGAGTCTTTCGTAAATCATACAGGGAATCACCTTCTATTCCGCTTATTAAAGCACTTATAAAATAAATAAGAAATATGGCTGGAAGAAAAAGTAAAATTTTCTTTTTTTTGAATCTGATCCATTTGTTTTTCCATTTGTCCTCCACCAAAGATGTAAACAATACTATTCCTCCAAAAATAGACACCAAAGCCTGTGACAATGGTAAAACAATTACAAAACCAACCAAGGTGATAAAAAACCAGTTGGAATCAAGTAATTTAGTTAGATAGTATTTCATACGGTTTATGTTATGAATGAAACGAAAACCTACAAAAGTTATTGCAAGCTTATGCAAACAAAAAAGCCCGTGCTCAAAAAGAACACGGACCTGATAAAGTTGGCAGCGGCCTACTCTCCCACTTTTACGCAGTACCATCGGCGCTGGCGGGCTTAACTTCTCTGTTCGGAATGGGAAGAGGTGGCGCCCCGCCGCTATAGCCACCTAAAATCGTTAATGGCTCAACTTCCCCGCTATGGGGAAACCAATCTAATATCTTAGCAGTTGGGAAAAAAAACAACACAATACATTTTCAACAAACGAACCAGTACAAGGGCACCCCTTTGTAAAAAGTTCCCGGGCAATTAGTACTGCTCGGCTTTGCCGTTACCGGCTTTGCACCTGCAGCCTATCAACGTAGTAGTCTCCTACGGCCCTTAAAAGAGATCTCATCTTGAGGTGAGCTTCGTGCTTAGATGCTTTCAGCACTTATCTCATCCCGGCATAGCTACCCAGCAATGCAGCTGGCGCCACAACTGGTACACTAGCGGCCAGTCCAACGCGGTCCTCTCGTACTAGCGTCAGGTCCCCTCAAATCTCCAACGCCCACAACAGATAGGGACCGAACTGTCTCACGACGTTCTGAACCCAGCTCGCGTGCCACTTTAATGGGCGAACAGCCCAACCCTTGGGACCTTCTCCAGCCCCAGGATGTGACGAGCCGA
>JAKIST010000185.1 GCA_021648495.1 Draconibacterium sp. | reverse complement strand
ATTTTGTGCGATAACAAGGCAAAAAACGTAGCTATAGCCATAGTTACAGCGAGGCTTTTTAACGAAGTTAGCGTGCAAAAGAACGAGTTAAAACGGTCAGGTTATTTCATTACAATCCCTAAGTTATTTTGAGAAACGAATCCCGATTTTATCGGGACTATTTATTCAAAGAAGTTTGGCTTCGGAATAGAAGAGTTTATGAATTATTTAGGTTAAATTGCAAAGCCTCACCACCCATTGTAATTAACGTTGGTAAACATTTTATCCTCAAAGTTCGACTCTACTCACCGAGACAATCAATCTGAGTAAAGTTTTCTCACAAAAGAAAAATTTTACCGACAATTAAAATTTTATTGATTTATTAGAAAAATTATGGTAAACGCAACAATTAAAACAATTGAACTTGCCGATGGCAAGACCATTACCATTGAAACCGGAAAATTGGCAAAACAAGCCGACGGTTCGGTTGTAGTAAGAATGGGTGACACCATGTTGTTGGCAACAGTAGTGTCGGCACAAGATGCCAAAGAAGATGTTGACTTTATGCCACTATCGGTTGACTACCGCGAGAAGTTTGCAGCAGCAGGCCGTTTCCCCGGTGGTTTCTTAAAAAGGGAAGCTCGTCCATCAGACGACGAAATTTTGGTAGCCCGGTTAGTTGACCGTGCGTTACGGCCACTCTTCCCGGCTGATTTTCATGCAGAAACTGCAATGATGATTTCGTTGATTTCGGCAAATAAAGAAGAAATGCCCGATGCATTGGCTGGTTTAGCTGCTTCTGCTGCTATTGCCGTTTCTGATGTTCCGTTTGAAACTACAATCTCGGAAGTTAGGGTAGCCCGTGTAAATGGCGAGTTTGTTATTAACCCAACCCGTTCGCAAATGGCGGAAGCCGACATGGAAATTATGGTTGGCGCTTCGTACGACAACATTATGATGGTTGAAGGCGAAATGGATGAAGTTTCGGAAGAAATTATGTTGGACGCAATTAAATTTGCACACGAAGAAATTAAAAAACATTGTAAAATTCAGGATGAATTAGCTGCCGAACTGGGAGTTGTAAAACGTGAATATTGTCACGAAACAAACGATGAAGCACTTCGCGAAAAAGTTAAAGCTGAAACTTACGATGCTTGTTATGAGGTTGCAAAACTACAACTCACCAACAAAAGCAAACGAATTGAATCTTTTCAATTAATTCGTGACGAGTTTATTGAAGTTTACAAAGAGGCAAATGCAGAGAATGAAGAAATTGACATGGACCTGCATGTTGGCTTAATTAAAAAATATTACCACGATGTTGAAAAGGAAGCCATGCGCCGCATGATCCTTGACGATGGAATCCGTTTGGACGGAAGGGCAACTAATGAAATTCGCCCAATTTGGGGAGAAGTTAATTATTTACCCGGCTCACACGGTTCAGCAATTTTTACCCGTGGCGAAACTCAATCCTTAACTTCGGTTACTTTGGGTACTAAAATGGACATCAAAAAAATTGACAATGTTACTTTTCAGGGAACCGAGAAATTCCTGTTACATTACAATTTCCCTCCGTTTTGTGTGGGTGACCCGAGAACTCCGCGAGGAACCAGCCGTCGCGAAATTGGACATGGAAACCTTGCCCACCGCGGACTTAAGAAAATGATTCCCGATGATTTCCCTTACATATTAAGAATTGTTTCAGACATTCTTGAATCGAATGGTTCGTCGTCGATGGCAACAGTTTGTGCAGGAACAATGGGAATGATGGATGCCGGAATAAAAATTAAAAAACCAGTTTCGGGTATTGCAATGGGATTGATTACCGATAAAGGAGCAGAGAAATATGCTGTGCTTTCCGATATTTTAGGTGACGAAGACCACTTGGGCGATATGGACTTTAAAGTAACAGGAACCGTTGACGGGATTACCGCAACGCAAATGGATATTAAAGTTGACGGACTTCCTTATGAAGTTTTGGCGCAGGCACTTCAACAAGCAAAAGAGGGGCGTTTACATATTTTGGGCGAAATGTTGAAAGTAATTCCTGAACCTCGTGCCGATTACAAACCAAATGTACCACGCATTGAAACCGTTGTTATTCCTAAAGATATGATTGGTGCAATTATTGGACCTGGAGGAAAAGTAATTCAGGCAATTCAGGAAGAGACACAAACAGTTATTGTTATTGAAGAAAAAGATGACCAGGGAATTGTTGAAATTTCGGGTGCCGGCTTGGAACCAATTGAAGCAGCCAAAGCAAGGATTAAAGCAATTACTGCTTTACCCGAAGTTGGAGAAACTTACACGGGAAAAGTAAAATCGGTAGTGTCGTTTGGTGCGTTTATCGAAATTATGCCCGGAAAAGAAGCATTGCTCCACATATCGGAAATGGACTGGGCACGCGTTGAAAATGCGGAAGACTTCGCAAAAGAAGGCGACATGATCGAGGTTAAATTAATTGGAGTAGATGAAAGAACCGGAAAATTAAAACTTTCGCGTAAAGCATTGCTCCCAAAACCTGAAGGTTATATTGAACGCCCACCAAGAGACAGCCGCCCACCAAGAAGAGACAATAATTTCAGAGGTGGGGACCGCAGAGGTGGAGACAGGAGAGGTGATGACCGCCGGAACAATGATTTTAGACCACGCCGCAACCACGATTAATATTTTAGTACAGCGTAAAAGTTAAAAGTATTGGGTAGAAGAACATCTTGAAATACTTAAAAATAGATTGAAACCGTTCCGTCAGCCGACAGAGCGGTTTTTTTTTGTGCATATTTGCTAACTTTGTTGTTCAAATAAAACAAACAATGGGAAATTGGGCAGAAGAAATCAATTCGAAAATTGACAGCAAATTGGCTGAAGTTAGAGAAAAGGACATTCGTTTTTTTAGGATAGAAGAATTTAAACGAAATGTGGCCCGGGCAGATGATTTCTCGCCAAATTGTTCCTTTTGCAAAAGTCAAAAAATCAATGTCTTCGAAACCGTAGAAACCATTGACGAAGCGGTTCAGGTACCAGGTAAAACCAGGCGCGAATTCGATCGTTTAATAAGCAGGTTATCGAAACACATGCAAAAAGAACATGGTTTTTATGCCCCCTACTATTTCTCTTACCAGTACTCTTTTTACGGAATTATTGTTGGGTTTATCATCGGGTTTCTGTTAATGAAAGTTATTCCGCAATACTCCATCGAGATGTTGTCCCTTGGTTTTATTGCAGGATTAATTCCAAGCTATATCTGGGGATTTATAAAAGACAATAAGATTCGTTCAGAAAAAAGATTAATGTAAAACGGACAGAAAAATAAAACTTATTTTTACGATTCAAAAAAAGGATCATTCATCCAAATCTGGTAATTGATAATATGCGATTTTTAGTTATTGAAGGAAATATTGGAGCTGGTAAAACTACGTTTTCGAAATTAATTGCCGAAGAATACAACGCAAAACTTATTTTGGAGCAATTTGCAGACAATCCGTTTTTGCCCAAATTTTATGAAAATCAGGAACGTTATTCCTTCCCTTTGGAATTATCATTTTTAGCCGATCGTTACAATCAAATAAAAAAAAAGGTTTTAAACCTCGACCTGTTTCACCCGTTTCTAATTGCCGACTACTACTTTGCCAAATCGGCAATATTTGCACAAAACACATTAAAAGACGACGAATACCACTTGTTTCGTCAGATTTTTGACATCGTATTCGAATCGATGCCCAAACCCGATTTATACGTTTATTTGCACGCCGATACCAACAAACTTCAAAAAAATATTGAAAAACGAGGCCGTAATTACGAACAAAACATAGAAACAACATACCTAAAAAAAATCCAGAATGGTTATTTCAATTTTTTCAAACAAATTACAACATTCCCAATTTTAATAATCGACATCAACAATATCGATTTTGTATATAACCCCGACCATTATCAACTATTAAAAGAGGCCGTTTTTAAAAGTGATTATAAATTAGGGATAAATAGGCTAATATTGTGATAAAAATTCAACGACCTCTTTTATATAAAGAAAAGCTTGCTATTTTTGCGGACGAAACAATGTAAGTCATAAAAATAAATTAATCGTATTTTCTGTTATGAAAAAAATCAATTTTAAACCTTTTGTTTTTGTAGTAGTTGCGTCTGTACTTCTTTCAAGCTGTGCAGGGCTAAAAAAGATGAAAAAGAATGCCGACCAAATCCAATTCAAAGTAACACCAGAACTTCTTGAAGCTCATGCAGGTGAAGTAGGTTTGGCTATTAACAGTCGGTTCCCTGCCAAATACTTCAATAAAAAAGCAACCCTTGTTGCCACTCCTGTATTAAAATACAAAGGCGGTAAAACTACCTATTCACCGGTAACTGTTCAAGGCGAAAAAGTAGAAGCCAACAATAAAGTTATTGGATATGCAACTGGTGGCAATGTAAATTACAAAGATGCAACTGCTTATAAAAAGCCAATGAGCAAATCGGAACTCTATGTAAATATTACTGCTTCAATGGGTATTAAAACATTAAAGTTCGCGCCTATTAAAATTGCTGACGGTGTTCTTGCAACAAGCGAATTGGTTGCCAACTACCCTAAACCAATCTTAGGTGTTCAACGCGAAGCAAATACTTCGGGTAAATACGACCCAAATATCGATGCATTTCAAAGAATAGTTCCTGACGAAATGATGGCCGATATCCATTACCTCATCAACAAATCAAATCTTCGTAATGACGAAACCGGGGCAAAAGACGTAGTTGAACTTGAGGACTATACAAAAAAAGCAAACGACGACGAAAGAATAGACCTTAAAAGTGTTGAAGTTACTGCTTATGCTTCGCCCGATGGGCCAATTGATTTGAACATAGATTTAGCTGAAAAACGCAAGGAAACTTCTTCTGGATTTTTAGCAAAGAAATTAAAAGAAGCAGGTGTTGACATTGAATTAAAAACAAAATATACTCCAGAAGATTGGGATGGGTTCAAAAAGTTGATGGAGGAATCAAACATCCAGGATAAAGAGTTGATTTTGCGTGTA
Source organism: Draconibacterium sp. (assembly GCA_021648495.1). Lineage (GTDB taxonomy): Bacteria > Bacteroidota > Bacteroidia > Bacteroidales > Prolixibacteraceae > Draconibacterium. The sequence goes on along the minus strand of JAKIST010000185.1, from coordinate 4,102 downwards.
CTTTCTATGTACAACGACCCCGAAGTCCGTGAACGTGAAATTAAAAACCTGAGTGAAGCATTTACCGATGTTGCCAACAGTATCCTTCCACAATTGCGTAGGGCAAAAATGATAACAAGTACTGAATTAATTGGCAAAACTGACAACGAATTAAAAGCACTGGCACAATCGGATCCCGCCTCGTTAAATCCCGCAGAATTACTTTATGCAGCAACTTTATTTGAAGGTTTAGACAAGCAACTTTCAATATACAAAGCTTTCATAAAAATTTATGCCGATGATTGGAGAGGGCCAAACAACGCCGGTTTTATCAAAGTAAAGCAAATGAAATATGCCGATGCCAAACCCTTGTTCGAAAAAGCTGAAAAGCTAAAAAACAACGAACCAATTGTTAAAAACAACTTGGGTGCAGTTGCTTTAAACGAAGGCGATGTTGCCAACGCCGAAACTTTGTTTGGCACTGCTTCAGGTGCTGGCGACGAAGTAAACTACAATTTGGGTATTATTAGTTTGAAAAAAGGGGAATACGACAAAGCGGTTAAATATTTCAGCAAAGATGCCGACATTAACACGGCACTGGCTAAAATAATGGCTGGCAACAACAACGGGGCATTAAAAGATTTAGAAGCTTTCGAACGTCCAAATTGCTACATGAAAGAATATTTGAAAGCAATTATTGGTGCACGCACAGCAAAAGAAAATCTTCTTTTCGATAGCTTAAAAGCTGCTTGCGACATTAATGCCGATATGAAAGCAAAAGCAAAAACCGACATGGAATTTGCAAAGTATTTCGAAAATGCAAAATTCAAGGCAATCGTAAAATAAAAAACCATCTACAATATTACAAAGGGCAATCCGTTTATAGACAGATTGCCCTTTTTTCGTTTAAATAAATGACTATTTATCTTTCTTAATTCACCTGAAAACCCTATTTTTTACCTTTTAAATTTTAACTAAATCTACATTCAAAATAAAAAATATGGAAAACATTAATAATTACGTTGAAGCAAACAAAGAACGGTTTTTAGACGAACTGTTTGGATTGATACGAATCCCTTTAATCAGTTCGATCGGAACTTACTTGGGACTTTCCTTATTTTACAGGCATTCGCGCCGAAAAAGTTACTTTTGTAGCAACAGAAAAAAATAAGCACAACATACTGATTGACTGACCATTAGCACTTTTGTTGCAAATTAGACTATTTTTTTGAAATAAAATTTGTAACATTGTTAAAAGTCATAAAACCAACTATTTGCAATTTGTAGCAACAGATTGCTAAATTTTTATTGAGCTAACCCCTGATAACATTCATTTTCTTCAAGTAAGTTCCGTTCGATACAAAGCCACAAACCCGATATGTACAAAGCGGCAGAATATTGGAAAGAAACCCTGTTAGAAGCGGGTGCCGACAAAGCTGAGATTTATGAGATTTCTGGCAACCCTGTTACTTACGGAGAAAAATTGATAGACCCCGCCCTGCCCACGGTTTTAATTTATGCCCACATGGATGTGATGCCCATTGATTTATGGGATTCACCACCTTTTGAACCTGAAATTCGTGATGGGATTATTTTTGCCCGCGGTGCCGACGACGATAAAGGCCAGAGTATGATGCACGCCAAAGCTTTTGAATTAATGGTAAAAACAGACACACTGCCGTGCAATGTAAAATTTATGATTGAAGGTGAAGAAGAAGTAGGTTCACCAAACTTGGGGAAATGGTGCGAACAAAACAAAGGAATGCTAAAAGCCGACGTTATTTTGGTATCCGACACTTCAATGATTGCACCCGATATTCCATCCATTACTGCCGGTGTACGTGGATTAGCGTACTGGGAGGTAAAAGTTACCGGGCCCAACAAAGACCTTCATTCAGGTTTGTTTGGTGGAGCAGTTGCAAACCCAATAAATGTACTTTCTTCAATGATTACAAAAATGGTTGATGAAAAAGGCAAAATAACAATCCCCGGTTTTTATAACGATGTAATGGAAATTTCTGCCGAAGAACGTGAATTATTGGGTCGTGCTCCTTTTAATGTGGAAGAATATAAAAAGGCAATCGAAGTAGATGAGTTGGCAGGTGAAGAAGGATATTCAGCAACAGAGCACACCGGAATCCGCCCAACTTTTGACGTTTGTGGAATTTGGGGAGGTTACACCGGCGAGGGTGCAAAAACTGTTTTGCCATCTCAGGCTTTTGCAAAAATTTCATGCCGATTGGTACCTGACCAGGATCATTTAAGAATTGCCGGTTTATTTAAAGAACACTTCGAAAGTATTGCTCCAAAGTCTGTTAAAGTTGAAGTTACTTCGTTACACGGCGGACAAGGTTATGTTTGCCCAATTGATATTCCTGCATACAAAGCAGCAGAAAAAGCTTACACCGATGTTTATGGGAAACGCCCGGTCCCGATCCGTTCCGGCGGTAGCATCCCCATTATTTCAACCTTTGAAGAAGTACTTGGAATTAAATCGCTACTGATGGGTTTTGGCCTCGAATCGGATGCAATCCACTCACCTAACGAAAATTACCCACTGGAACAGTTTTATAATGGAATACGTACCATCCCATTGTTTTACAAGTATTTTGCGGAGATGAGCAAATAGTATCGAGTAGTTAAAAATTAGTATTGAGTAAGCCAGTGCTTCACTCGAAGTGAAGCCCTGACTTTTTTATTATCTTTTTAAACCTTTTCCAAAGTTTGAAAACTATAGAAAAGGGAATCATACAATAAAGAACCGTTCTTTTTTTGAGAGAACGGTTCTTTTTGGTTTTATCTTCGAGTAAAACCCTGACTTTTTAGCGGGTTCAGTTTTCAACTGACACGGGCATCTGGAAAATGTTAAATTTAGCGACTTCCGGGAAGTGATGTATTATGGAGTTTTCAATAATAAGCAATAAGGAAGAATGTTATTTATTTGTTTGAATATATGTAAATTTAAATTCTGATTTTAAATATGCATCAATATGTTTATATCGCGTGAAATTTATAACGAACTGATAGAATCATGTAACAGCTTTCCGGTAGTTACCATAACCGGGGCAAGATAATCTGGTAAAACGACACTATTAAAAAATGTTTTTCCTAAGAAAAAATATGTTTCGTTGGAAGATCCGGATATCCGTCAGCTTGCAACTTCGGATCCAAGATCCTTTCTGAATCAGTCGGACTCCGGGTTAATCATTGACGAAATTCAACGGGTTCCTGAATTGGTTTCTTACATCCAGGGAATTGTTGACAATCTTCAAATTCCAGGTTATTATATTTTATCCGGTAGTCAGCAATTAGAGCTATCACAAACTATTTCGCAATCGCTTGCAGGCCGGACAGCAATTTTACGTTTGTTACCATTTTCAATACACGAAATTCAAGTGGTATCGGCTAATTCAACGGTTGATGAATTGCTCTACAAAGGTTTTTACCCCAGAACTTATAATCTGCCTGCCATAAATCCATCGCGCTATTACAACAGTTATCTGGAAACCTATATTGAACGCGATCTGCGACAATTGATTAACGTGAAAGATTTGCAGCAATTTGAATTATTTGTGCGCTTGTGTGCCGGACGGGTTGGGCAGATTTTTGTTGCAAGTAATCTGGCAAATGAAGTTGGGGTAACCGTTCCAACCATCCAGTCGTGGCTGTCTATTCTTGAAGCTTCTTATATTGTTTATTTGCTACAGCCTTTACATGCAAATATTAATAAACGATTAACCAAATCACCAAAAATTTTCTTTTACGATGTGGGTTTGGCCGCTTTTCTTTCTGGGATTAACGAACCCTACCAACTCGTGAACAGTCCGTTAAGAGTATCTTTGTTTGAAAATCTGGTGGTAATGGAAATGCTTAAATACAAGTACAACCATTTCAAACGATACCAACTTTATTTTTACCGCGACAGTAACAATAATGAGGTTGATTTAATTCTTGATTATTCAACCCATTTAGATGCTATTGAAATTAAATCGTCACAAACATTTGACAAAAGTTTTTTGACAGAATTAAATTATATCCGCAAGGTTTTACCTCAAAAAATAAGGAATACAACCGTTTGTTATTCAGGTGAAATGGTGCAAATAACCAACAACAGCAAACTGGT
>JAKIST010000184.1 GCA_021648495.1 Draconibacterium sp. | reverse complement strand
GCAAAAGAACAAGCCAGAATGGTCATGTTATTTCGTAACAATGCCTTAGCTTTGAACAACTTATTTTATACTTTTCACTAAAAAATCATTAAGATTTTTTAGGACAATTTATTGTATAAATAGTTGCATATTTTAACAGTTTGTTAATCGTAATAAATTATTAGTGCCTGAACTTTGATTTATTATCAAACTTTATACTTTTGCAGGCACAAAAATGTTTAATTAAAAAAACGCTGTTATGGCATATAAAATTTCTGATGAATGTATTGCGTGTGGAACATGCATCGACGAATGTCCGGTAGATGCAATCTCTGAAGGTGATATCTACAAAATTGATGCTGAACTTTGTACTGATTGTGGTTCGTGCGCTGAGGTTTGTCCGGTAGAATGTATTTCTATAGACGAATAAACCTGATTAACTAACATTCAAAAAAGCCTGTTTGTCGATTGACTAACAGGTTTTTTTATGATTTTTACTGAAATTTTGATAGGTTAATTTTTAAGTTCGCTTTGAAGAGTTTCTGATTATCAGTTCGGTGGGCATTGTAATTGTTTTGAAATCAGTTATTTTCTGTTTGTTGTTAATTTGATTGATTAATAACCTCGCTGCTGTTTGTCCCATCGAAAAGCCGGGCTGTTTAATTGTACTTATGGAAGGAGTTACTACTTCGGAGAAAGGTTCATTGCTAAATCCGACAATCAAAATATCATCAGGAACTTTTATCCCGTTTTTCTGTAAATAAATAATTACACTTAACGCAGTAGTGTCGTTTCCACAAAAAATAGCATCTAGTTTTTTCCCACCCTTAATAAGTTTTTCAATTGTTTTTGTTCCCTCTGCACGGGTTAAATTGGTATTAATAATAGAAGACTCATCCAATTCTAAACTTGATTCGTTTATTGCACGGCAAAATCCTTCTTGCCTATCCTGATATATTTTTAAATTTAATGGACCACCAATGTGTACAATATTTTTTGCCCCTTGATCGATCAAATGTTTTGTTGCCTTGTAGCCACCTTCAAAATCATTAACAACAATTTTATGTGCTTTAATTTCATCAACTATCCGGTCGAAAAAAACCACTGGTATTTTTCTGTCCGAAAATAATTTAATATGGTCGAAAGTAGTAGTTTCCATTCCAATTGAAAGGATAAGCCCATCAACCCGGTTTGCGAACAAAGTGTGGGCAATTTTATCCTCCTTTTCAAAATTGTCGTTCGATTGCGAAATGGTAACGGCAAATCCCTGTGTATATGCTACTTCTTCAATTCCACTGATTACAGAAGAAAAGAAGTGCCTGTTTATTAAAGGTACAATTACTCCAATCGTATTTGTTTTTTTTGTACGAAAATTAGCCGCCATCGTGTTTGGGCGATAACCCATTTCTTTTGCAGTTTTTTTTATAAGATTTCGAGTTCCATCACTGATTAGCGGATTGTCATTTAGTGCGCGCGAAATGGTAGATGCCGAAAAATTTAATTTCTTGGCAATATCATGGATAGTGGTTTCTGACATATGTTTTATATGTGTTTTAATTACAAGGTAAAGTTAAAATTTATATTTATCTTTGCAATCGATTGCATATCTCTTTAATTATTTATATTTTTGTCGAAGATTACATTATCTACAATTGTTCGAAAAATAATGTGAATTTTTATAGCAATAAATCATTCACTTTTTATTCAACAATATTAGAAATTATTACAATTAAAATCGTATGTCACAATTTATCTTTTCCCGGTCCCCCTCGTATTTTTATTTTCCGTAGCTATGGCTATGCAAAAGAAAAATGCTTTGGTAATCGAAAAAATCTTAAATCCCGCCTATATACTATTTTAATCATAATAAAGTCTATTAAAGGAAAAATATTTTTGAACATGAGAATATCAAAATATAGAAAAGAATTTTAAAAAAAGAAATATTATGGCAACTATTTATGAAGAGAGGTACAATTACCATCCAGAAGATTTCAAGTCATATAAAACTGACAGGATCAGAAAAGAATTTCTCCTTGAAAAATTAATGGATCCAGGGAATATTCGATTAGTTTATTCATCTATCGAACGTTACATTGTTGGTGGTGCTGTTCCAGTTGATAGTGGTTTGGTTTTGGAAACCATCGACCCTTTAAAAGCTGGCTATTTCTGCGAGCGGCGCGAAGTTGGGGTAATAAACGTAGCGGGTCCTGGTTCGATTGTGGTTGACGGAACTGAATATAAAATGAATTTTAAGGATGCGCTTTATATTGGAAAGGGAAGTAAAGAGGTGGTTTTTAAATCAGACGATGCAAAAAATCCTGCCCATTTTTATATAAACTCAGCACCGGCACACAAAGTGTTTCCGGTAAAACATGTAACAATGGGCGATGCAAATGTTTTGCATTTGGGAGCTTTGGAAACTTCGAACGAACGAAATATTAACCAGTTACTTATTAACGGAGTGGTTGAAACCTGCCAATTGCAAATGGGGATGACAGAATTGAACACTGGAAGCGTTTGGAATACAATGCCGGCACATTTACATAGCCGGCGCAATGAGGTTTATTTTTATTTTGACGTTCCTGAAGGACAGGCCATTTGTCATTTTATGGGGCAACCCGATGAAACCCGCCACATTTGGTTGCAAAACGAACAAGCCGTTATTTCACCAAGTTGGTCTATTCACGCTGCTGCCGGAACCAGCAACTATATTTTTATTTGGGGAATGGCAGGAGAAAACCTCGATTACACCGATATGGACATTGTTCAACCTACAGAACTAAAGTAGTTAGTTATTAGTAGTTAGTCGATAGTAAAGATTATTTTGATTCATTTTGTGAATGTTTTTATGAAGGACTAATTGCACAATACTAAAATATCAGTACTAAAATTTAAAAATGATGATACAAGAATTATTTGATCTTACAGGAAAAGTCACTTTAATAACAGGGGGGACACACGGCATTGGAATGGCCATTGGAAAAGTATTGGGGCAAGCCGGTGCAAAAATCTGTGTGAACGATATTTCAGAAGAAAAACTAAAAGGTTGTAAAGCAGAATATGCTAAAGTTGGCGTAGATGTTTACACGTTAAAGTTTAATGTAACCGATGAAATTGATGTTGATCGCGGAATTTCTCAAATTGAAAAAGAAGTAGGAACCATAGATATTTTGGTAAATAATGCTGGAATAATTAAACGGGTTCCGATTTTAGACATGCCAATTGCCGATTTTAAACAAGTAATTGATGTTGATTTGGTTGCACCGCTGATTGTTGCAAAACGAGTTGCCCCAAAAATGATCGAAAAACGTTCGGGCAAAATCATAAACATGTGTTCGATGATGAGCGTTTATGGCCGGAATTCGGTTTCTGCCTACGCTTCGGCAAAAGGTGGATTAAAACTTTTAACGGCAAATATGACTTGCGAGTGGGCGAAATATAATCTTCAGATTAATGGAATTGGGCCAGGTTACATTGCAACATCTCAAACTGCAGCCATTCGCGAGGGAAACCATCCGTTTAACGATTTAGTTATGACCCGCACTCCGGCTGGTCGTTGGGGCGAACCCGAAGATGTGGGAAATGCAGCTCTTTTCCTGGCATCAAAAGCCAGTGACTTTGTGAATGGGCATGTACTTTATGTTGATGGCGGTATTCTCGCCAATTTTGGTTATGTAAAAGGTGAAAACGATATTCCTGAATAAAATGAAAACACTATTTTTCCTATTGATTGTTTCAGCACTTTTTTCGTGTGATAAAGAGCTTGAATTTACGGTGAGCAATCCTACAAACCTTGTCCGAACCGACGAAGTAATAGTTTTAACACGTGCCGAATTGGCGAAGAAAACTGAATTGCCGGCCAATCAACTTCCAGTTATTAAAGTGGGAGAAGATGTACTTGCGCCCAGTCAGGTGGATGATTTGGACGGTGACGGAGAATGGGACGAAGTGGTTCTTTTATTGGATTTTGCAGCCAACGAGACAAAGCAATTTGAAGTTGATTTTGTTAATAAAGAGGATTACCCCGAGTTTGAAAAACGCACTAATCTGCGGCTGGGAATCCATCAGGAAGATGGTTCGTACAAAGAGGTTGACTCGTATCAGGCACCATCGTGTAAACAGGGTTTTAAAATTATTGCCCAGGGTGAAGGTGTAAGTTGGGAGAACGATAAAATTGCTTTTCGTGATTATTTCGATTGCCGCAATGTTAAAGACCTTTTTGCAAAACGATTGCCAGGAATGATAATCGATAAAATCCACACTCCGGAAATGGGAAGCTACCACAACTTGGCCGACTGGGGGATGGATGTATTGCATTGTGGAAGTTCATTAGGATCGGGTGGTTTGGCTATTTTAGAAAATGATTCACTTTACCGTTTAGGGTCAACCGATGTTTACGAATATCAAAAAATTGTAGAAGGTCCGGTTCGTTCGGTGTTTGAATTGCGATACAAAGGCTGGGAAGTTGATGGCAAAATGTTGGAAGCCGTGGAGCGGATTTCAATTTATCCGGGGAAATACTGGTTCGAGTCGGATGTCACTTTTATCGGCTGTCCCGTGGGTTCGCAAATTGTTACCGGCATCGTAACAAGTCATTTAAAACGCAAACCCTTTGAATTTAAAACTGGCGATTTTCAATGTATCGGAACGCATGATGTGCAGTCGCTAAATAACGATGAATTGGGAATGGCAGTAATTGTTCCACTATCAGGAGTCGGCAAAATTGGACGTACAAGCAATATCGATTTCTTTAAATTGGGATACCAAACAGTAATATCAAAAAGTTTCAGCAATATTATTTCGCAGACTTATTATATTGGTCAGAAATGCCAAAGTGGAGTTTCTGCAAAACATTATTTTTTCTCTGTTTGGGGATTAGATAAAAACCAATGGAAAACCGAAAAGGGTTTTATAAAATACATCGCTGAAGAAGCTGAAAAATTATCTAACCCGGTTAAAGTTTTGTAGAAAAATTACAATATCGCAAAAAAAGGTAGAGACGCAATTAATTGCGTCTCTACCTTTTTTTGTATGAAGTATCTACTTTATTAAGCAGAAATAATTTAACCCAAGTAAATTGATACTCAAAAGAGAACCGTTCTCTCTATTTTAAATGACTGTTGTCTGGAAAAGATGAAAATATTGAAACAGATTGCTTCCCGCTTCGTTCCTCGTGGTCGCAATGACCTAAAATTATATCTGAAACGCCCGTCATTGCTAGTGTAACGAAGCAATCTCAAAACTTTTACCATACACGGATGATTTTAAATATAGAAAGAACGGTTCTTTGTTCTTACAAAAATAGTTCTCACCAATTATTCATCCATTCATATATTCATTCATTCATTCATTCATTCATTCATTCATATATTCAAAAAAACAACTGAATCCACCCTTGTATTATTTCTCCGGTTTCGGGGTTTAATTGCGAACCAAACATACTATGTGGTATCGAATAAACAGCAAGCATAACAATTGAGGCAATAATTGTATAAACAGGGCGCTCTTTTTTGCGGTTCATAACTAATGCAAGCACCCAAAAAATAAATGCGACTAAAGTTTTATTATCTGTTAAATCCCAGGCAAAAGGCACGCCTGCCCACAATTCACCAAAAGCATACAACTGGACCAAAGGCCCTAAAACCATACCTCCGGCAAACAATGCAATTACGGTTACATTGGTAAAAAACCTAAATTTTTGATGTTTGAAAATAGCCATAATTCCAGCGAGGTTTCCCAGAAGCATAGCAAAAAACATAAAGAATATATGGGGGATTAATATACCCTTTGGTACATCTCCTTTAAAACGAATAATAACCGGTTGCCCGTCATTCAAGGGAAATTCCCGCCCGCTTTTTATCAATGTAATTTTATACTCATATTTCCCTGCCGGAGGTAAGTGGGGCAAAATGCCACTTAGATTACCATTTTGGCGTTTCATCTCTATTTTTGCCCAGGCATTGTTTGTTGGGAATTTTCTATATTCCATAACACCACTAATGTCTTTGTTGGGAACAATTAAATCGAGTTTAAAATCTTGCGCTCCTCCGTGGCTTCTAACCAATTTGAAATTATATGATTTATTATCAATACTAACTTCAACTTTTCTGTCGTAAGTAGGTCCTGTTTTTCGTTGATAAATTACGGCGACAAAAGTGATAATTATGGCAAGTACCCAATAAAATACTATTTTCATTATTTTAATATTATTAGTTTTTACAAGGATAAAATCTTTTTATTGAAAAAAGTCAAAAAAATGTTCATGAAATTAAATATTAGCCCCAAAAATAATTTTGCTATAAAACAGGCTAAAATACTGGGTTTTAAAAGTTGGATAAAACATACTTATTGTAAGAATTACAGATAAAACAAAATACATGTTCTTTAACATGTAATATTTTAGTATAAAGGTAATATCTATTCTTACTTTTATTTTTTTTTTGAACATAAATTAACATTTGAACATGTTTTTTGAACATAAATTAACATTTTTGATTATATTGTTTTTAATTTTTTTTTTATTAAATTTTAATGTATAAATATCAAATTAATAGGCCTATGGTGTAAACTTTAAAATTATTTAATGCTGAAAAGATCTATGTAGATCTAAAATTGTTACGTTTTTTTTACTAAAACAAATTTATTACAAAATTTAAAATCTATGGAAAAAAATCATTTTAAAGGTTTTTTAACCTTTCTGTTATTTGCCGTATTTATGGCATTTTCTCTGGGTTCTTACGCACAAACGCAAATTTCAGGAAAGGTGACTGACCTCGAAGGAGCTACTGTACCTGGTGTGTCTATTGCAATTAAAGGAACTGCGCAGGGAACTATTACCAATTTAGATGGTGAATTTAATCTATCTGTGGCTGACGATGCAGCAGTATTGGTTTTTTCGTACATTGGTATGTTAACACAAGAGATTGCAGTTGGAAACCAAACAACAATTGATGTTGTTTTGTCTCCTGATGTTATTGGAGTGGATGAAGTAGTAGTTGTTGGTTATGGTACCCGTATGAAAGAGGAATTGACCGGGGCTATTTCTACTATTTCTGCCGAAAAATTGGCTACAACTTCTGAAACAAGTGTTGTCAGTCGTTTACAAGGACAAGTAGCTGGTGTTACTGTTACATCTTCAAACACGCCTGGTGGCAATGCAACTATTCGTATTCGTGGTGTTGGGACTATAAACGACCCAAATCCATTGTATATTATTGATGGTGTACCTGCAAGTCCGGGGAATAATATTGCCCCAGAAGATATCGAGTCTATCTCGGTTTTGAAAGATGCATCTTCAGCAGCAATTTACGGGACCAGGGGTGCAAACGGTGTAATTATTATTACCACAAAACGTGGGCGACTTAACCAGGAGGCAACTGTAACATTTTCTGCCAGAACTGGTGTTTCAAATGCTATAAATCAGTACGACCTGTTAAATACCCAGGAATATGCTGATGCCGTGTGGTTGTCATTTGCTAATAGAGGTGTGGCACCTTCACATGTACAATACGGTTCTGGTTCATCTCCTGTTATTCCTGATTATATTTTACCTGGTGGAGCGATGAACGGACAGGTTGATGAATCTACCTATGATTATCCAGGCACTGTAATTTTTAAAGCAAATAAACAAGGAACAAATTGGTACGATGAAATTTACCAAACCGGTATTGTTCAGGAATACAATCTTTCTGTTAGCGGTGGTGGAAACAAGGGCACTTATTCTTTTTCGGGTAATTATCTGGATGAAGATGGTATGTTAAAACATACAAATTTTAAAAGATATACTTTTAGGATGAACGCCGATGCAAAATTTAATAAGTGGTTTAAGGCGGGTGAGTCGTTGCAAGTTATTTACATCGATCAACATGGTAATTTAAGTGATAATGGAGAAGGCACTGTTGTTTCGCAGGCTTATCGGGCACAGCCTATTATTCCTGTTTACGATATTAAAGGTAATTTTGCTGGTTCAAAAGCCCCTGAAATGGGTAATGCTTCCAACCCTTTATCAATGCTTTACCGTGCAAAAAACAACGAGGGCAAATGGGTTCGTATCCTGGGTAGTGTATTTGGAGAAATTACGCTTATGGACGGTCTAACTGCAAAAAGCTTATTGGGCTATAATTTTGGACAGTGGAATAGCAAGAGTTATTTACTTCCAACCTACGAACATTCAGAACCAAATATGGTTAATGGGGTAAATGCAAGCTCAAACTATTCGTTACAATGGAACTGGTCCAATACAATTAACTACAATGCTACTTTTAATAAAATACATAAAATAAATGTAATTTTAGGTGCTGAATCTATCCAGAATACATGGCAATCATTAGGTGGTAGCAGGCGTCAGTATTTCTCTGAGAGTCCAGAGTATATGCAGCTTGATTCTGGGGAAAGTAATAAAGAAAACTTTGGTACTGGATCTGAATGGTCTTTATTTTCTGTTTTTGGGCGAGCTAACTACGGTTTAATGGGAAAATATTTCCTGGAAGCAACAGTACGTCGTGACGGTTCTTCACGCTTTAGTGCAGCTAATCGTTATGGAACTTTCCCGGCAGCTTCTGCAGCCTGGGCAATTTCAGAAGAAAGTTTTATGGCTGAAACACACAACTGGTTAGACCTTCTTAAAGTGAGAGTAGGTTGGGGTGTTTCCGGTAACGATAGGATTGGTAATTACAATTCATATTCAACTTTCGGGACAAGTACTTATAAGTCATCTTATTCTAGCTTCTTCTATTTTAGGTTTTAATTGTTCTATACTGGACGATTTCATAGCTGAAATTTCAGAACTGTTAAGTAATATATTCAAATATAATTGTTGGTCTACCTTTTCTTGTCATAGTTCTACAGCCAACAATTCTATATATTTTTTTGCTTTATCGAATTGATAATCTTGTTGTAGTTTTTCTATAAGAGCCTTTAGAACAAGTGGATTCTTTTGTTTTTGATATATATTTTCTAAAACTTTTATATCTTCAAGAATATTTATAGCACTATCGGTTTTTATTTTATGGATTTTATTGCTAAGAATATCTTCAGGACTCATATTTAATTGTTTTGTAATATCTTCTTGCGTTTTATTTTCCAAGAGATCTTCTTGAATACCAAAACTATCTAATGAAACCTTATCTTTTTTATCTTGAGAAATTGAGTGTTTTTCTA
>JAKIST010000183.1 GCA_021648495.1 Draconibacterium sp. | reverse complement strand
AAAGCCCAACGCCCGCAAACATTATTAATATGAAAAACCAGAACCGGGTCAGTTCATCTTTATTTACAATCGACCGCGTTAAATCAAACGTTATTTTGTCCAGTAACTTTCTTGATTCTTCGGGAGATTTTATGCTATCTATTTTCATCGTTTTTTTGTTTATGAATGGTGTTCTTCAATTTTTCCTTCGAATGGGAATGCCCGGTTTTTAGGTGGCAAATAGTAAACTCTTGGTTTGGTCCCCAGTTCTTCCATTAACTTGTACGCTGCATTGTCTTTTATCAATTCACTAAAACTTACAGTCTCTTTTGTAGTTCCGTTTGTAACCGCGTCTTCATTGCGGTCGCCAAACCAGTAAACACCATTTGGGCAGGCCGAAACACAGGTCGGTAATTTTCCGTCCCTTAACCGGTCGGCACTAAATAAGCACTTCGAGATGGTCCCCTTTTTTTGTGGAACGTTACATTCAATATTATAAGTTACGCCTTCATATTTTTCGGCATCGCGTGGTTCAAACCAGTTAAATACCCTTGCCGAGTACGGACAGGCGGCGATACAAAACCGACAACCGATACACCGTTCGTTGTCGATTAAAACAATTCCATCTTCGCGTTTAAACGTAGCGTTTACCGGGCATACTTTAGTACAAGGTGGATTGTCGCAATGCTGACATGGTTTTGGCATATAATACGGAGCAGTGTGCTCGGCATCTTGCATTTGTAATACATTTATATGGTGTTGCTCCGGCCGTAACTGATGATGGTGCTGGCAGGCTTTCATACATTTGCGTGCATTCCGGCACTTCGAAAGGTCGATAACCATTACCCAGCTTTTCCCTGGCAATCCTTTTCTTCCCCGTTTTTGGTTTGCGGTAAGCGAAGGCATATCGGCAGGTTTTAAAAGCGACTTGTCAACTTCCACCAATTCGCCGCTCGATGTTAGAAGCCGGATTTTATCACCTGTGCTCGTTGCCACACTATTGCAAGAACTCAAAAGGCTTGAACCCCCAACAATTCCAGCAACACCTAATGAGGCACCAATGGTTTTCATAAAATTTCTACGGGTATTTTTGTTTTTCTCCATAAGTTGGGTTTTATTGAATTCTGTTTTCCAGGTATAATACAGGCCTTCACCAATTGAATAATCTGTTATAACACATTTTAAAATATGAGCTTGTTTAAAGTTGACTTGAAAAATGGCATCTAAACAACTGATTTCTAATACTGTAAAAGCTGTATTTTTTGCTACAAAAAAACACAATTTTTTTACTTTGTTTCTTTCTGAATATCAGTTGGTTAATGGTCTATTTGTTTGTTCGACTTTAGACAACTTCTATGAATAAATTTCCTGTTACATTAATATACTTCGTACGAAATTAAATAATATGACTTAAGTAACAAATTACAAATCAACGAATAATAAAGGACAAAAAAGAGTTTAATTATTGAATATGAGGTATTTATAGTGAGACTAAATTAAAATGTCATACCATTTTGGTTTGTAAATTGCTGATTTTGAGCTTATATTTAATCGAACAGGTAATTAATAATTCTTTTTTTGAAACAGTTTAAACAAATTTCGATTTATCGTGTTTTACAGAGTTTGCCACAATTAAACGATTGAACCCTATTTCAACTAAATAAATGTTGTAAAACATAAAAACTTATAGGTATTCATATTCCTTAATCTGAACGGTACTTATTTTTCAAAATATAAATTCAAATCAATCTTTAAATTATTCCCCTCAATTTGTATGAAAAATTGTTAAGTTTCACAAGGTTGCTTAAGAAAATCTGGATAATAATCTTGATGTAATTGTAATAATTTACTTTTAAAATTGATTGGGTTTTCTGTAAACATTTCCGGTTTTAATTCATACCATTTTCCGGTTGCATTAAAATGTGTTTTTAAATTTAGTTGTAAAGTTTCACCTCTTTGTTGATGGTTTCCGGCATACTTGACGGTGGAATATAGTAGTGGGCTTCCACCAGTGGACAAACTATTCATTTGGGAAATGTAATGATTATTTCGGTACTTTTTGCTTATGTTTTCAAACAAACAAAAAATAAAACTAAGGCATTATTACGAAACAAGTTGGACAAAACTGGCGATGTTATTTCGCAACAAAGCCTAAGTACTTTATTTAGAGGATATACTTACGGATTAATCTAAACTTAAAACGATTTTTTTAACCCCTTCACATCCTTCATCGTTAACTATTGATTTGTTAAATGGGTTGCTGCCCTATAGTTTGGTTTATGTGGGTACTGTTGTTCGTATTTTTTCGGAGTCGGATCAATATTTCATATAAATTACCTCTTGTTTTAAAGTAAAGGAATGTATTGTTATAATGTTCGTTTCAAAATTAAATGTAACATTAATGTGTTATATCACGTAAAAAAAAACAATTTCGTAAAAATCTAATTTTATATGCAACATTACAATCCAAGTATAAAACTTTACATCTTGTATTTTTCCGTTGTGTAAAAACATTTTTAAATTTAAAATTAATAACTAAAACTGAGATTTTCAGCTTAAATTCCGTGAAGGTCGATAATTCTACACTTCAGGATAGCGGATATGTTAGTTCTTGAAATAACTGATATTACTAATTTAATAATAACAATAACAAAACCTGAGGCTATGAAAAATATTTATTTTATTCGTTTTTTATTCCTATCAATTCTATTGGTGGGCTCAAATTTGGGGTATTCACAAATTCCTGCAACCCCTTCCGTTCAAATGCTGCTTACCGACAATACGGGCAATCCGGTTGCCGATGGAAGCTATTTTTTAACCGTTTCATTATATACAACTGAAACCGGTGGCACTGCAGCCTGGTCCGAATCGCAATCAGTTCTTGTTGCTGACGGATTAGCCAATATTATAATGGGGAAATCTTCTCCGCTAACATTAAATTTCAATAAACCATATTTTGTTGGGATAAAAATTGGTTCCGCTGCAGAACTTGTCCCGCGATTACCCATGAACCCATCAACTTACAGTCTTTCAGCAAGGGCTGTTTATGGAGATAGCAATATTTTCCCTGCCGGGGGCGACGTAGGTATTGGGACTTTAACACCTCAGGCAAAACTCGATGTGGAAGGGAAATTACGTATTGCCAACATACCATTGGTGGATAATCTGGCACATGTACTGGTACGCGATACCTTGGATGACAAAATTGTAAAAGCCATGCCTATTGATTCCTTCCTCCTTGTTTTAAATAAGGTTGCCTGGAATTTCTGGTGGTGGGGCTGGCCTGGAAACCCGGGGCCGATCGGGCCGATCGGACCAATGGGACCAATGGGACCTCCAGGATTGAATGGTTTTGATGGTTGGGATGGTTTGAATGGGAAAGACGGAAAGGATGGAAAGGATGGAAAGGATGGTGGCGTTAATATACCCGGCCATGATTTAATTGTTAAAGACTCGACCGGCAGGGAAGTTATGCATGTTAATGCCAATACCGGGGAATCGTGGCATAAAGGGCTGGAAGTTTTTGAAAAAGGTATTTCTATAGGTGACTCACTTGGTAAAGGAGCAAGGGTTGATATTTCTCCTGGTGGTAAAATCACCATTTACGGCGAGGACAGTACGGCGACTGCTATCTTTTACCCCGATGGAAGATCATGGCACAAAGGGTTAGAGACATTTGAAGGGGGGATCATTATAGGGAACACGGATAGTACTTATCTTAAAATAAGTTCCGATGGTACAATTCAATTATTAAAAGGATCTTGGCTTGGTCCAAGTCTTCTATTTAAAATTAACCCAGATGGGACATCAGAACATTGGGGTATTGAAAATTTTCATAAGGGGATCGAAGTATCTAATGATATTCCACCTTTCAAAAGCAGAACAAGGATAACACCTCAGGGGGATATTCAAATTATAGATATATTTGGTGATACCCTTATTTCCCTGAATCATGACGGCACATCATATCATTCGGGGTTGGAGACTTTTGCAGGAGGGATATTTATTCCAACACCAACAGGAGGGATTAAAATAACTAAAGATGGGAAAATCGTTATTGTTGACCTGAACGGAAACACCGTTTCTGAATTCCATCCCGGAACAGGCGGCGGAGGCACAGCATCCAACACTTTTAAAGATGGGATTTATATTTTAAACGCTGCCGGTGATACAATTACAGCTTTTGATAAGGACGGGTCAGTCCACAATGGACTGGAAACCTATAAAAAAGGGGTCGTTATAGGAGATATTAATGGAGCACATGTTACGATTGGAGATGATGGATCCATTACAATCTATGACGAATTTGGAGGTTTAGTAACGAGTTTTGATGAGTTTGCGTCACTCCATAAAATGCCGGAATTCTTTGATAGCTATATCGTTATTGGGGACGTGACAAAAGCACATGTTACGATTGGAGAGGATGGATCCATTACAACCTATGATGATAATGGACAAATAGTATCGGAGTTTAATACTGATGGTTCAATACATAATAAGGAGGAACATTTTTACGGTGGTATATATATTGGAGACCCACTATTAGGAAATGTTCAGATTGGAGTCGATGGATCCATTAAAACCTATGATGATAATGGAGATTTAGTAATAAGTTTTGATAAGAATGGGTCACTCCATAAAAAATTGGAAACCTATGAAGCAGGTATTTTTATTCCTACATCAACAGGAGGGATTAAAATAACCCCGGAAGGGAAAATTGTAATTGTTGATAATGATGGGAGTATTGTTAATGAATTCCATCCAGGAACAGGCGGCGGTGATAGCATAGCATCCAACACTTTTAAAGATGGGATTTATGTATTAAACGCAGCCGGCGATACAATTACAGTTTTTGATAAGGATGGGTCAGTCCACAATGGACTGGAAACCTATAATGAGGGGTTAATAGTACCTATACAAAACGGGGGATGGTTGGTTATTAGCCCTGATCCGGAAATCGGGTTAGCAATTTTTGATGCAGAGGGTCAATTTATGCATCACTTGCGCCCGGACGGAGATGCATATCACGCTGGAACTTTGATGGCATTTGCTAAATTTTTTCAGATTGACCACCCATTAGATCCGGAAAACAAATACCTCCGGCATGCCAGTGTTGAAAGTAATGAAATGACAGATATGTACAATGGGAATATCATCCTTGATTCAAATGGAGAAGGTGAAGTAATGATGCCGGATTGGTTCGATGCCCTAAATAAAAATTTCCGGTATCAACTAACTCCTGTGGGGACACCGGGGCCAAACCTTTATATTGCTGAAAAGGTTAATAATAATAAGTTTAAAATTGCCGGTGGTTCTAAAGGTATGGAAGTTTCTTGGCAAATAACAGGCACACGCAAAGACACCTGGGCTATTGAACATCCGCTGCAGGTCGAAATAAATAAAAGCGATGTACCTTCTGGCCAGACAATACTAAAAAGTATCGGAATCGGAAGTGCGTTGGTACATTAGAATAATTTTTCATATTTAACCAAAACCTTTATAATGAAACAATTATTAATAATATTCCTGATTTTTATATTAATGGCCGAGGTTACACATGTTTCGGCTCAATATCAGATTCCATTATATGCTCCAGGAAATACAGGTGGGCAAATAACGGGGAATAACTATTCAGCGCTGGCTGTTACAGGGCAAAATGTTATCGGTGTCAGTGCGTCATCGGATAAAAAGGTTTACTTGGGTTTATTGGCCCCGATGGCAATAATATTTACGGGTACTGATATCCAAACCAGTAGCCTGTCTGAGTTGGGGCAGAATTTTCCAAACCCCTATAAAAACAAAACAACCATTCCCTTCAATCTGGCTCGAATGGCAGAAGTAACGCTTACCATTTACGATGTCTTAGGGCAAAAAAAAGCCACTTTACTGAATCAGGAAATGCCACAAGGTAAACACAATATAGCGTTTAATGCAGATGGTTTAACTCCCGGACTCTATCTGTACCAGCTCGAAGTGGAAAATAAAACGATGGTAAAAACGATGGCATTAACAAAATAAATAGTTTTGATTAAAAATCTGATAAAATAAAAATAGAAAAACTAAAGCTATTGTTGCACATATTATTCCTGACTGGTCGGTAATTTCCTGTAGTTGGTCAGAATTGTTATTTTAAATCATTTGTTGGCCGATAAGGATGAGGATTTTGAAACAGATTGCTTCCCGCTTCGTTCATAGCGGTCGCAATGACCTAAAACGGAACTTACTTGGGACTTTCCTTATTTTACAGGCATTTGCGCCGAAAAAGTTACTTTTGTAGCAACAGAAAAAAATAAGCACAACATACTGATTGACTGACCATTAGCACTTTTGTTGCAAATTAGACTATTTTTTTGAAATAAAATTTGTAACATTGTTAAAAGTCATAAAACCAACTATTTGCAATTTGTAGCAACAGATTGCTAAATTTTTATTGAGCTAACCCCTGATAACATTCATTTTCTTCAAGTAAGTTCCGTTGAAAAATGCAGTACGAAAGAAAAAAAGGAAATTGTAAAGGAGTTAATGTTAAAAAAAGAGAAAAAGAAATCTCATCCGGATTGGTACCAGAATACCGGAATGCAAACGAATTATTTAGCTATTGTCAATATGCTCCAAAGTGATTCTGGAAAGTTCCAGTCAGGACTTAACATTGCCCAAGTATCTCCATTTATTTATTGGGGAATTTTGCCTGCACCTGAAATTGTCGATCAAATTGATCGGGAAGCAAACCAATATGTAAAAAGTAATTGATTATGGGAACGAAAGTATTGTTGTTTGTGGTTATCGCCTTTTTTACCCTTTCGTGTGAAAAGGATGAGGATACCTACATTAAACCACTTAAAGAAATTAATGCCTGTGGATATGACGATCCGTTAAACCAACTGGAATGGCTCCACGAAATAGCATATAAATCATTGAATGATAAAACGGGGAATTATATTGGAAGTATATGGATAATAACTCATGAAAACAAAGACATAATTGTCACAGATATGGCATTGGGCTCAGGAGGAATTTATCGATATTTATTTGACTGCTACGGTAATCAAATTTCTACTGTGGCAGGTTTGGAACCAAGTGAAATAGGCAACTATTTAACGGACTCAAATATGATTTTTTCAACTGTATTTTATCAATAAATTATTTTCAAAAATAAAAAGTTATGATACGTATAAATTTAAAATTGTCGATGTTGTTGGTCGCCACTTTCTCGGTAATAAGTGTATCAGCGCAGGTTAGAAGCGATGTGTGTACGCCAAAAGGGACTACAGTGATTGCTTATATTACTCCTGAAAATTCTGATTATTGGAGAGCATATTATGATTCTGTTTATGCACTTAACTACCCTAATGCCATCCAAATACCTACTTATGATGGCTATAGCTCAACTCGTAGGTTTAATTGCCATGGTTATGCCTGGCATATTGCCGATGGTGGTTCTGCTCGCTGGATAGGTATAGGAGGTGATAACGATCCTGAATATACCTATTGGCAGGATGGAAGTTATACAGAAGCAACAAGAACCTATCCGGGAAAAGTAAATTGGTCATCAGGAGATCATTCAGCAATTACTACGGAACATCGTGATACATTAATATCGAAATGGAATGAATATCCATTAATGAAACATGCATGGGATGACTCTCCCTATGGAACAAGTAGCTTAAAATACTACAAGCTAAATTTCTCAATTTCTGGCTCAGATTTGGTTTGCAACTCAAACACAACCTATTCGTTGTCTCCTACACCAGGGGGTACTACGAACTGGACTAAAAGCTCAAATCTTTCTTTTGTTGGAGGTAGTTCAGGAACAAGTGTTACAGTAAAAACAGTATCGAGCACTACTTCCGGTGATGGAGGATTGCATGCAAATTTTACCAGCGGATGTGGAACAAGCTTTGTTGTGGATAAAACCGTTTGGGCAGGCGTACCAAACACTCCTACAGATATCACAAATTCCTATAATTACCCGGAAAATACATTAGCGCTTGATGAACAGAACCAGTTAATAGCAGTACCCCAGAATGCGCTTAATGTAACAAATTTTGAATGGGATTATGGCGGCTGGTATCATTTTGAAGTAGGATACCAGGATTTTGTTTCTTACGTTTCTGTTCCCTCATATTTTGTTTACAAGGATGTAAAACTTAGGGCGCAAAATACTTGTGGAGCATCGGATTGGCATACCGAACGTTTTTATCCCTACGGGGGATACTTTATGATGTTCTCCCCCAACCCGGCCACCGACGAAACAACGTTGTCGATTGAAGCGGCCACCGAAGAAAATTTCGATGAAAAAGCCGGATGGGAGATGGAGGTATATTCGGAAACACAACTATTAAAAGAAAAGAAAACCCAACTGAAAGGGCGCAGTACTATTATCAACACCGCCGGCTGGAAAGAAGGCGTTTACATGGTACGTGTGAAATACAACAATGAAGTGTTGCAGGGCAAGCTGGTAGTAAAAAAGTAAAAAAGGCCCCTCTCTAACCCTCTCCAAAATGTTTTTTAAGGATGCCATCTGTAGCAAGCAACACATACAGGTGGCATCCCTGTGAAGAAAACATGGGCAACATCCCTTAAAATACAGGAAGAAATCATTCGTGAATGTACTTATTCATTTTTTCTATAGTATTTAAAAACAGGATGAAACGTGAGTACACGTAAGCTGCAGCAGGCAGGCTTATTCCTTATTCGATAATTTTTGGTATGTTTAATTTATACAACATTTAAGTTGCGTAATGAAAAGCTTTTGTCTATTTTTATGCTTTGGAACAAAAGAAATCGAATGTTTTATTTCTTTTTAAAACATTCTTTTGATTTTGATTTTGATTTAAAGTAAAGAAACGAAAGTTTATATTTGCAGAAACTGATATTTTATGAATACGATGAAACAGATTTAAAGGGCTCAAATTACCCGGGAAGTTATCGAAAAAATCTATCATAAAAATGCGGAGAAAGTATTTCCCGAGTTCAAGAAAATTTAGATCTGACAAAATGAAAAAATCAAATTTTATCCGACTGCTGTCGTCCATGTTCCTTATTTCTATGATTGTTTTTTCATGCACCCCATCAAAAAAGGATTTTTCCTATTCCAAAGGTGGTGATATTTGGTTTCGCGGACCAGGGGTTGAACTTCGATTCGATCAAAACATGAAAGTTGCGGTTTTTTACAAAGGCGAA
>JAKIST010000182.1 GCA_021648495.1 Draconibacterium sp. | reverse complement strand
AAACCGCCAACGTTACTGTAATGGCAAGTGTTGGCGGTTGTTTGATTAAATAGGTTTGAATAAAATTTTATCATCATGAAATGAGCCAGGGTAGAGCAGTTTGATATGCTTAAAATTCTTGAAGTATGGCGAATTCCATCGAATGCATTTGAAAACAAATAATTTTAATGAGATGAACATTACCAAGGAAAATATCGACGATGTAAATGCGGTAATTAAATTAATTATCGAAAAAGCTGACTACGAAAAAGAGGTGGCCGGCAAATTAAAAGAGTATCGTCAACAAGCTTCAATTCCGGGTTTCAGACCGGGGAAAGCTCCTGTCGGTCTTATTAAAAAACGCTTCGGAACTGCTGTCTTGGTTGAAGAGGTAAACAAACTTCTTTCGCACCATTTATCCAAGTTCCTTGTTGATGAGAAACTTAATATTTTAGGTGAACCTCTTCCAAATGAAAAACAACAAGTAGATATTAAATGGGACAGCGATGAAAATTTTGAATTTATTTTTGACATTGCTTTTACCCCTGAAGTTAATGTACATTTAGATAAAAAAAATAAATTCAAATACTACAACGTTTCCGTTTCTGATGAAATGATTGACAAAGAAGTTGAAATGGCTGTTTCTCAATTGGGGCAAAACGTTCCAGCCGATGAAGCCAAAGACAATAGTTCGGTCCGTGGAAATTTTGTTCAGCTTGACGTTGATGGGAACGAAGTTGAAGGTGGTATTCAGCCTGAAAACGTACTGCTCGCTGTTGACAAGATTAAAGACGAAGAAATTAAAAACTCATTTGTAGGAAGCAAAAAAGGCGACATATTAATTTTTGATCCGGTAAAGGCTTTTGGAAGCAGGCATGACGTGGGCCACATGCTCAATATTTCGCACGAACAGGCAGATGAATTAAATAGCGAATTCAGGTTCACTGTTACCGAAATCCTTCAATTCGAAAAAGCAGAGTTAAACGAAGACCTTTTCAAAAAACTATACGGAGAAGAAACTGAAATAAAAACTGTCGAAGATTTCAGGACCAGTATTTCGGAAGAAATTGCAAAAAATTTAGCCTACTCCTCTGATAACAAATTTGCAATTGATGCTCGTGACACTTTGGTTGAAAAAACCAATTTAGTACTTCCCGAAGTATTTTTAAAACGGTGGCTGGCCGCGACTAACAAAGAATTAACTATCGAGCAAATTGAGAGTGATTTCGATCCATTTATCAAAGATTTGCATTGGCAACTTATCAAAGATGCGATTATTAAAGACAATGGATTATCAGTAACACCGGAAGAAACGGAGGATTTTGCCAAACAGATGGCCCGTGCACAATACAGTAAGTATGGAATCTTCGATATTCCTGACGAACAACTGGATTCACTTGCTAAAACACTTTTGGAAAAACCCGAAGAAAAAGAGCGCATTCTCAAGAAACTTTACGAGGATAAAGTAATTTCTGTTGTTAAAGAAAAAGTGAGCCTCGAAGAATCAGAAGTAAGCCAGGAAGAGTTCAATGAGATGATGAAATAGTATGATAAAGATTACATTCAAAGAAATATATTGCAGAAAGAATCTGCAATCAACTTTTTTGTAACTTTGTAATTCGTTTTTTAAGACGAACCTTATAAAGTTACTTTTTTTATAGATAGTTTATAAAATGGAAAATCACAACGAATTTAAAAAATACGCAGTTAAACATGCTGGAATTAGTAGTTTAACATTAAACCGTTTTTCATCGATATATGGAAATTACATATCTCCAACAATTATTGAAGAGCGCCAGTTGAATGTGGCATCAATGGATGTTTTTTCAAGATTAATGATGGATAGGATTATTTTCCTCGGTGTGCCAATTGATGATACAGTTGCCAACATTATTCAGGCACAATTACTTTATCTTGAATCTACGGATCCAGCAAAAGAGATTCAGATTTATTTCAATTCTCCGGGAGGTTCGGTACACGCAGGCTTAGGGATTTACGACACCATGCAATATATTACCGCCGATGTAGCTACTATTTGCACAGGAATGGCAGCATCGATGTCAGCGGTATTGTTAACCGCCGGTACAAAAGGGAAACGTTCGGCACTCAAACATTCACGCGTAATGATTCACCAACCAATGGGAGGTGCATCAGGACAAGCTTCTGACATTGAAATTACTGCGCGCGAAATCATGAAAATAAAAGCCGAACTGTACGCTATTATTGCTGAACATTCAGGACAATCGATAAAACAGATAGAAAAAGATTCTGATCGTGATTACTGGATGACTTCGGAAGAAGCGGTAAAATATGGAATGATTGATGAAATATTGGTTCGAAATAAAAAATAATGGCAAGTAAAGGAAACATAGATAAGTGCTCGTTTTGTGGTCGCGAGAAAAAGGAGGTCAATCTTTTAATTGCAGGAATTGACGGACACATTTGCGAGCGATGTGCAGAACAGGCCTACTCTATTATTCAAGAGGAAGTTAAAAAAGATGACTCGTTCGATTTGAATACGGTTAAACTTTTAAAACCGAAAGAGATAAAGGAGTTTATTGACCAATATGTTATTGGACAAGACCGGGCAAAAAAAATTCTTGCAGTTTCTGTTTACAACCATTACAAAAGGCTTGCACAACGAATTGACGACGACGAAACGGAAATTGAAAAATCGAATATTGTTTTAGTGGGCGAAACAGGAACGGGTAAAACTCTTTTAGCCCGGACCATTGCAAAAATGTTACATGTGCCGTTTACTATTGTAGATGCAACAGTTTTAACCGAAGCCGGTTATGTGGGAGAAGATATTGAAAGCCTGCTCACCCGCTTGCTACAAGCGGCCGACTATAATGTTGAAGCAGCCGAACGTGGCATCGTTTTTATTGATGAACTTGATAAAATAGCCCGCAAGAGTGATAATCCATCGATTACACGCGATGTTTCAGGTGAAGGAGTTCAACAAGGATTATTGAAACTCTTGGAAGGTGCAATTGTAAATGTTCCGCCGCAAGGAGGACGAAAACATCCGGAACAAAAACTAATCCCGATAGACACAAAAAACATACTATTTATTTGTGGAGGAGCTTTCGACGGAATTGAACGCAAAATCGCAAACCGGTTAAACACAAAAGTAATTGGGTACAGCGCAGCTAAAGATACCGACCGTATTGAACGCGAAAATCTATTACAATATGTTTCTCCACAAGATTTAAAATCATTTGGCCTGATTCCGGAAATTATTGGTCGATTGCCCGTTCTTGCCTACCTCGATCCACTTGATGAAAAAACATTGCGCAATATTTTAACCGAACCTAAAAACTCAGTTATAAAACAATACAAAAAACTGTTTAAAATAGACGGTATCACCTTGGAATTCGAAGAGGAAGCACTGCATTACGTAGTTGAAAAGGCAATTGAATTTAAACTCGGTGCCCGTGGATTACGTTCAATTTGCGAAAGTATTATGAACGATGCCATGTTTGATTCACCGTCCGAAAAAATTGAGAATTTATTTGTCTCTAAAGAATATGCAGAGGGCAAAATTAACCGTACGAATATTCAACGACTTAAAGCAAGTTAATAATTTCAAACCGGATATTTTATCCGGTTTTTTTATGCCGCTTTTTACTTTTCTCCCATTATCCATACACCAGAATCAGGATTGTTTTTCACAAACTCCCGTTTTGCAAGCACAGCTTCCAATTCAGTTTTATAAGTCCCAATTCCGACTATATAAAAATTCCCTCGTTTCCCTAAATCGAAGGGTTCAAACCCTTCTGCCTTTAATTGTTTTAAGTAATTTTTGGCGTTTTGCTCTTCTTTAAAACTGCCACCCACCAAATAGTATTCGGGCGAACCTGAAACTGTGGTTTCAG
The DNA here is from genome assembly GCA_021648495.1 of Draconibacterium sp. Lineage (GTDB taxonomy): Bacteria > Bacteroidota > Bacteroidia > Bacteroidales > Prolixibacteraceae > Draconibacterium. The sequence continues at coordinate 5,316 of JAKIST010000182.1, read as the reverse complement.
TTGAATCAATTTCTATCTCTTTTGTTAGAGTTGAATCCTGAACTTCTACAGGAATGGAATCTGCTTTTAAGAACGGCTCCTCTTCAATTATTAAAGTTGATTCATTATTTGTTTCTGTAGATTGCTCTTTGGTTTTTGATTTTTGGTTTGTAATGTAAATACCAACAATTATTATTGGTGCTAAAATCAATAACAACCACCAACCGCTGCTTTTTTTCCTTTCTTCATTTTTAGGTTCGTCTTCATAAATTTGGGCAGGAACAGGTTCTTCTTTTGGTGATTCGGTTTGCTGAATTTCAGGTTCTTGAATTTCTTTTTCCAACTCCTGAACAACTCCTGGTCCAAGTTCAACTGTTGGTTCTTCTTTTGGAGTCTCATCTATTTCAGAAACGATAATTTCTTTCGGCAATTCAGCTTCTTCTTTCTTTTCTACATTTTCTTTTAACGAGATGGCTTCCAAACCAAACGAATCGAGAAATAAATTTTCATCTTCAAAAGGAGTAAATTGAATCTCATTTTTATCGTTATAAAATAATTCCCCTGTTTCTTCCAATGTTACTTTTTCTCCCTTATCAAGCTGAAAAATAATATTTTCACGCTCTCTCTCGATTTTTTTTAGTGCATCAAAATGCGAAATACTTTCGCCATCGGCAATACTGCCTACCAACAATCCATCGTTATTTCTAATTTGTTGATTAAACGAAACCTCTTTCGACGGGGGGTTTAATTCATCGCTTTCCTCATTTAACTCAGCAGGTTTATAATTTGAAATAAATGCTCCAAATCCGGGAATAATAACCGTTTCATTTTCCAAAATGAGCTCGTGTATATATTTTCCAATCATCACTTTCAATAATTTTACTGTAAAATTAAAAAAACATCTTCTTGAAATAGACTTTATAATGTCTAATATATAAAAAACGAAGATTAAGTTTTCTAAATCCATAATATCCCCTGCCAATAATCACAATCAACTGCATTAATTTTCCTACTTTTACTCGTTCAAAATTAAAAAAATGGCAAAAAAAATTTTAGTTACCGGAGGAACCGGATATATTGGTTCACACACCGTTGTCGAACTGCAAGAATCGGGATACAATGTAATAATTGTTGATAATCTTTCGAATTCGAGTATTGATGTTTTAGATAATATTGAAAAAATATCGGGCATTAAACCTGCATTTGAGAATTTTGATTTAGCTGACAAAGATAAAACGGAAGATTTTTTTGCTCGAACTCCCGGTATTGAAGCAATTATCCATTTTGCAGCTTCAAAAGCTGTGGGCGAATCAGTAGAAAAACCACTTTTATATTACCGCAACAACTTGGTTTCGTTAATGAATATTTTGGAATGTCAAATAAAATTTAAGGTGTTGAACATTGTTTTTTCTTCGTCGTGTACCGTTTATGGACAACCTGAAATTTTACCGGTTACAGAGCAAACACCGCGAAAAGATGCTGAATCGCCTTATGGAAATACCAAACGTGTTAACGAGGATATTTTAAACGATACCATTGCAGCAAATTCACAGTTAAATGCAATTGCCTTGCGTTATTTTAATCCGGTTGGAGCCCACCCCTCTGCTTTAATTGGCGAATTGCCTTTGGGAATCCCAAACAATTTGGTGCCGTTTATTACCCAAACTGCAGCCGGGTTACGAGGCGAATTAAAAGTATTTGGCGATGATTATGATACTCCGGATGGCTCTGCAATTCGCGATTATATTAATGTGGTTGATTTGGCAAAGGCACACGTGGTTTCCATCAAACGGTTGTTGACTTCTAAAAATAAAGCCAGCTACGAAGTTTTCAATTTAGGCACCGGGAATGGTTATTCGGTATTGGAAATGGTGAACGGTTTTGAAAAAGTTACGGGTATAAAATTAAATTACAAAATTGTTGCCCGCCGGGCTGGCGATATTGAGAAAATTTGGGCCAACACAACTTTTGCCAACAAAGAATTGGGATGGAAAGCTGAAAAAGGACTTGAAGAAACGCTGCTTTCTGCCTGGAACTGGGAAAAAAATGTGAGAGGGATAAAGTAGGAAATGTTCAGTCTCCGTATCTAGGATAATCCTTTTTTTTGTTTATATTTAGTGCCTGCAAGAAAACTTTACTTTTTCAAGTCTTTGATAAGAAAACGTCATAGACAAGGCTTTCGAAGTTTTGAAAATCAAGGAGTTTGCTTTTGCAAATGACTGTTTTCAAAACGAGAGTAACGCAGTATTTGGCGTTTTCTTGCAAAGACTATTTAACTTTGAATAAAATCCAATTAATATGAAAACAATCCTCATTACCGGCGGTGCCGGATTTATCGGTTCTCACTTAATTCGTTTGTTTGTAAATAAATATCCCGACTATAAAATTGTAAACCTCGATAAGCTAACTTACGCCGGAAACCTCAATAATTTGAAAGATATTGAAAACAAACCCAACTACGAGTTTGTAAAAGGCGATATTGTTGATAGTAATTTTATTCAGGATTTATTTGAAAAAAGAAACTTCGACGGAGTAATCCATTTGGCTGCCGAATCGCATGTTGACCGTTCGATTTCGAACCCCACCGAATTTGTTTTTACCAATGTAATTGGAACCGTAAATTTATTGAATTCTGCCAAGCACGTTTGGAAAGATAATTTTGAAGGGAAAAGGTTTTACCACATTTCAACCGATGAAGTTTATGGCTCGTTGGGTAGCGAAGGAATATTTACCGAAGAGACAAGTTACGATCCACACAGTCCGTATTCGGCATCAAAAGCCAGTTCCGACCATTTTGTGCGTGCTTATCTCGATACATTTGGCTTGCCTTCTGTAATTTCAAACTGCTCAAATAATTATGGTTCATTTCAGTTTCCCGAAAAGTTGATCCCACTTTTTATCCATAACATAAAGAATAAAAAACCGCTCCCCGTTTACGGGAAAGGCGAAAATATTCGCGATTGGCTTTGGGTAGTTGATCATGTACGGGCAATAGACATTATTTTTCATGAAGGTAAAACTGGAGAAACTTATAATATTGGGGGGTTTAACGAATGGACGAACATCGACTTAATTCGTTTAATGTGCAAAAAAATGGATGAAAAACTGGGACGCACAAAAGGTGAGTCGGAAAAACTGATTACCTTCGTAAAAGACCGCGCCGGCCACGATTTACGTTACGCCATCGATTCAACAAAAATTAAAAACGAATTGGGATGGGAACCTTCATTGCAGTTCGAAGAGGGCATTGAACTTACCATTGACTGGTACCTCGAAAATGAAAAGTGGTTAAACAATGTAACATCGGGCGATTACCAAAAATATTACGACGAACAATATATAAATAGGTAAATAAGCCTCCCTCTCAAATAAATTATATTTGGAATGCCCGTCATTGCGAGAGCGTACTCAATTATATTGAGCATAATGAGACGATGACAGTTAGTGTTGGATTGTCATTTCCCACGAAGTGATGCCTTTGGCAGAATGAGGCACGAATGAGAAATCTGTTCATTTTGTGAGAGATTTCTCCTCATTCTTCATCGAAATGGCAATAGTAATAGATTTTGTATTTTGTTCATTTTGAGTAATTTGCCAATTCTGTCATTGGCAGTGTAACGAAGCAATCTCAAAACTTTTACCGGACAACAACTATTTAATATTTTGAAAAATAGTGAGTTAAATATTTTTTAAACAGTTTTTTATACTAACTTTGCGCCACATTTTTCAAAATAAAACAAAGAAAATATGCCGGTAAAAATGAGATTAGCGCGGCACGGCCGCAAACGTTATGCTTACTACCACATTGTGGTAGCAGACAGCAGGGCGCCACGAGATGGCAGGTACATTGAAAGGGTTGGAACTTATAACCCTAATTCAAATCCTGCAACGATAGATCTCGACTTTGATAAAGCTTTCGATTGGCTTATGAAAGGCGCACAACCGACTGACACTGTTAAGGGGATTTTGTCGTACAAAGGAGTATTGTACAAAAAACATTTGATGGGTGGAGTTAAAAAAGGAGCTTTTGACGAAGCTGAAGCTGAAAAACGTTTGGATAGTTGGATGTCTGAAAAAGATGCCAAAATTCAAGCAAAAATCGATCGTTTGGCGGGTGATGCAATTGCTGAAACCGAAAAACAATTGGATGCTGAAACTAAAATCAATGAGAAAAGAGCAGCTACAATTTCAGCCAGAAATGGTGCACTCGCTGCTGAAGCCGAAGCTAAAATTGCGGCTGAAAAAGCTGATAGAGAAGAGGCAGAGGCAGAAGTTGCTGCTGAATTAGCTGTGGCAAAAGCTGCAAAAGAAGAAGCTGAAGCTAAAGTTGCTGCTGAAATTGAAGCAAAAAAAGCAAAAGCTGAAGTTGTTGCTGAAACTAAGGCTGAACCAGTTGCAGAGCTTAAAGTTGAAGCAAAAGCAGAAACACCTGCAGCAAGTAAAGAGGCTCCGAAAAAAGAGGGTGAAAAATCTTAAAAAAGACAAAACACCTGAAACAATCGGAAATAATTTTACACAAATAAGTAAGGTTAATCTGGGAGTTACATATGATTCCATTGAATCTAAACAATAACAATTATATGCAGTAGAAAACCATTCGCCATTGACGAGTGGTTTTTTTTTATCCTCACCCCCGGGAATTAATTATATTTGTTGCCATGGAAACAATACCCAAGACAGATTGCGAAAAAGTAGGATTCTTTAGAAAAACCCATGGCATTCATGGCGAGCTTATTTTAGAATTTGAAATACATTTCGAATATTCGGTGGAAGAAGCCGAACGCTTTTTTGTTGAATTGGAAGGATTGCTTGTACCCTTCTTTTTGAAAAAAGACGGCTTGCGTTTTAGATCTGCCAATTCCGCAATTGTTACATTCAAAAATGTTGAATCGGAAAAATATGCCAAACGTTTAGTTGGCAATTCCGCCTATTTGTTCAAATATGAAATTATTGACGCACCAGTGAAATCCCTAAAATCCCAGTTTGAAGGTTATATATTAATTGATGATGCCATTGGTGAAATTGGCATGATCGAACACGTAGATAATTATGCAGGAAACATTGTAATAACTGTACAGTTTAGGGGCGAAGAAATTTTGGTTCCTTACAATAATGAATTGCTTGTTGAAATTAACGATGCACAAAAATCGATTAAATTAAAACTGCCCGGAGGATTAATAAAAATTTGATTCTTTCAAAAAAAAAAACTAAGGGATTGTAATGAAATAACCTGACCGTTTTAACTCGTTCTTTTGCACGCTAACTTCGTTAAAAAGCCTCGCTGTAACTATGGCTATAGCTACGTTTTTTGCCTTGTTATCGCACAAAATAACTTCG
>JAKIST010000181.1 GCA_021648495.1 Draconibacterium sp. | reverse complement strand
TGGGCCGCAGCGATGACATGTTAATAATAAGAGGAGTAAACGTATTTCCGTCGCAAATTGAAAGTGTGCTGCTTGAGATGAGCGAAACCGAACCACATTATTTATTGATTGTAGAACGCGAAGGAACACTTGATGTTTTGAAATTGATGGTTGAAGTTCAGGAACAATTCTTTTCCGATGAGATTCGCTTATTGGAAGAGCTGAATAAAAAAATTAAGCACAACATTCAAAGTACACTGGGAATTTCTGTTGACGTAAAATTGGTAGAGCCTAAAACCATTGAACGCACTTCAGGAAAGTCAAAAAGGGTGATTGACAATCGAAAAATCTAAGAAAATGCTTATAAAACAAGTATCTGTATTTCTGGAAAACAAAACGGGAAGATTAAATGAGGTAACACATATTTTGGGTGGAGCGGGAATAAATATTTCGGCATTTACAATTGCTGACACTACTGACTTTGGAATTCTTCGCCTAATTGTTCCCGATCCCGAAAGGGCAAAAGATTTACTCAAGCAAAACGGATTTTCTGTGCAAACTACCGAAGTTGTTTTAGTGAAAAGCCCAAATAATCCGGGAGGCCTGGCAAATATGCTCGGGATTTTAGAATCCGAAAAAATATTTATAGAATATATGTATGCTTTTTCTATGAATGATACGGTTGCGGTAATCGTAATTCGACCGGTTGATATTCAAAAATGTTTAACTGTTTTACAAAATCACAAGGAAGAACTTATAGTTGACGACGGGAATTATCAATTATAAAATATTTTATTACGTGCAAATCGTGCTAATGCAGCAAACTATTCAGAGAATTTATATCTTTGGATTCTCAAAAGTTATTGAATGAAACGAATCGCCATACAAGGAATTGCAGGGTCTTTTCACGAAGATGCAGCACTAAAATATTTTAACGAAAAGATTGAAGTAGTTGAATGTAAATCGTTTACCAGTGTGTGCGAATTGATGGATGCCGATGAGGTAAATTATGCGGTTATGGCAATTGAAAACTCCATTGCGGGCAGCCTTTTGAAGAATTATCAACTTATTAGAGATTACCATCTTCGTATAATCGGCGAAATTTACATTCACATTCAAATGAATTTAATGGTTGAGCCCGGTGTAAATGCAAAAGACATTACAAATATTCATTCTCATCCAATTGCAATTCAGCAATGTATAGAGTACATCGAAAAATATTACCCAAAAGCAAGCTTGCACGAAGGTATGGACACAGCCGGATCTGCAAGAATGATTTCGGAAGAAAAACCGAAGAATGCAGCAGCAATTGGAAATTTACGGTCAGCAGAGCTTTATGGACTACAAATTTTAGAAACCGGCATTGAATCGAATAAAAAAAATTATACCCGTTTTTTAATCCTCTCGAAACATGGAAACAAAACAAAAGGGACAAATAAGGCTTCAGTCTGTTTTGAAGTGGGGCATTTTCATGGTGCGCTTGCTGCTGTTTTAAATATTTTTGCGAAAAATGAGATTAACCTAATGAAAATCCAATCTGTACCAATTATCGGCAAACCAAACGAATATACAATTCATGTTGATATAGAATGGACAAAACCCGAAAACTACGACAGGGCAATTCATGAAGTTTTAAAAGGTGCTTCCAGTCTTTCAATTTTAGGTGAATATGTTCGCGGAGAATTATATATTCATGACAAGTAAAAAATATAAAAATTTAATAGGGATAATATGAGTAAAATAGCAATTTTTTATGGTCCAATTGGCGGTGCCGTTAATCGGGTAGCTAATAAAATTAAAGATGCCATTGGCGAGGATAAAGTAGAAATGGTAGCTGTTAAGAATGCTACAGTAGCAGATATTGAAAAATTCGATAAAATAATATTCGGCGTTTCAACCGTGGGAAAAGATACATGGGATTCGGAATATTCAAGTAACGATTGGGGTAAATTTCTATCTGAAATAGGCAAAACCAATTATGCTGAAAAAACAATCGCGGTTTTTGGTCTCGGCGACCACATTACTTATGCCCACGGATTTGTTGATCACATCGGGGTACTGGGAAAAGAACTCGTAAAACATGGCGCAAGTTTGGTTGGCAAAGTTTCGACCGATGGTTACGAATTCGAAGAATCGGAAGCTGTAATCGACGATGAGTTTATGGGGCTGGCAATCGATGAAGATTTCGAGCCAGAATTAACCAACGAAAGAGTTGCAAGTTGGATTGAATTAATTAAACCTGAGTTTGGGTTTTAGGTGATTATTTATTTACTGTCATTTCGACTGAAAAGAAAAATCTTTACATAGTGTCTGCAAGAAAACAATCGAATTTTATAAAATAAATTATTTTGGATGAGATTTTTACTTTTTTGAGATGAAGTGATGCCTGAGCATCAGTGAATTGAAAAAAATGAAAATATCGCCAAAAGAAATATTTTTAATTTTGTAGAGTTTTTTTGCTGACACTACATAGGGAAGGTTTCTCAGTCGTGCCTCCGTCTGCCAAAAGCCCCAAAAGGATGTTTATGGCACATTACTTTGCAGGAAACAACAAACGATTCTCATACATTAATCCTTGAACCTTACACTTTGAATTCATCAAAAATGAACAATTCTCCTTTAAATAAAGCTGTTGTAGATTCGAAAATTAAGGAACTCAGAATCCCTGACGTGGGGAAAGCATCCATCAGGGAAATTGTTGCCCTGGTTAATTTAGTTGAAGAAGAAACGGGCACAAAATACATTCGCATGGAAATGGGGGTTCCCGGTTTGCCCCCATCTCAAATTGGTGTAAATGCCGAAATTGAAGCTTTAAAACGTGGAGTAGCCGCAATCTACCCGATGGTAGATGGTATTAAACCTTTAAAAGAGGAAGCATCAAAATTCATAAAAAACTTTCTTGATATCGAATTGAGACCAAAAGGTTGTATTGCAACTGTGGGATCCATGCAAGGAACATTTGCTTCATTTATGGCCGCAGGAAATATCAGTAAGAGAAAAGATACTACGCTGTTTATCGATCCGGGGTTTCCCGTGCAAAAGCAACAAATGATGGTGCTGGGACTGAAACATGAAACCTTTGATGTGTTCAATTTCAGAGGCGAAAAATTGCGGGCCAAATTGGAAAGTATTCTTTCCAATGGAAATATTAATTCGATTGTTTATTCAAACCCAAATAACCCGGCATGGATTTGTTTTAATAATGAAGAATTGCAAATTATTGGTGAATTAGCGGATAAATTCGATGTAATTGTAATGGAAGACCTCGCGTATTTTGGCATGGATTTCCGTAACGATTTATCCAAACCGGGCAAAGCTCCGTTCCAGCCATCGGTTGCAAAATATACCAGCAATTATATATTGTTTATCTCCAGCTCAAAAATATTTTCTTACGCGGGGCAAAGATGTGGTTTAATGGCCATTTCAGACAGATTGTACGAACGCGATTATCCACATCTTCAACAGCGTTTTAAAGGGACAACATTTGGTGCTACTATCACTTTGCGCTTACTTTATTCTATTTCTTCAGGAACATCCCATTCGGCACAATGGGCACTCGCTGCCATGTTAAAAGCTGCCAACGAAGGCAGTTTCAATTTTATTGAAAGCACAAAAGAATACGGAAAGAGAGCTAAAATAATGAAGGATATTTTCCTGAAAAACGGTTTTGATTTGGTGTATAAAAACGACTTGGGCGTACCAATCGCCGATGGATTTTATTTTACCCTTTCATACCCGGAAATGACCGGAAACCAATTGGTTGAAAATTTATTGTATTATGGGATTAGCGCAATCGCCCTCGATAATACCGGAAGCCGGGAAGAAGGAATTAGAGCGTGTGTTTCGTTTGTAAAACGGGAACAGTTTGGCGAATTGGAAGAACGCCTAAAACTATTCAACGAAAACTTTTCGAATTAGGTAAAATTTACGATAAATCGAGCAAAAATGAATGTGCAGTAATTCAGGGATCCTGTTACTTTTAACTTTTACTATTTTCACATAACCAATGGATCATAAAAAAATAATCTCACGTTACCGGATTACCCTTCAATTAATTGAATCACTCGACTTAAAAAACAGTCAGGTTGAATTGAAAAAGGGGGAATATTTTATTGATTACGGCGAAAAGACAAAAAAAATAGGAATTCTTATTGAAGGGTTTTTATATGCCAACTATGTTTCTGATGCCGGTACTGAATGGATTTCCCGGTTCTTTTTCCCGCCAAATAATTTTATTGTGAGCAACCATAGAGAGTTCTATCTTGGGAAAAATTCAACTGAATCTATTCGTGCTTACGAAGATTCCAAACTTATTTATATCGAAAAAGATGAGTTCAAAAAATTATTGGACAACAACCCTAAATTTGAACGTACCGTGCGCATTCTTGCCGAAGAAAGTTATATCCAGGCAATGGAACGTATCCACTCTTTTCAGTCGTTAAAAGCTGAACAACGGATTCGTAAATTTTTAAAAGAGTATCCTGAACTGGCACAAAAACTTCAACGACAACACATTGCATCCTACCTCGGTATTCACCGCAACATCCTAACTCGTATTCTTTATAAATTATAAGAACGCAACAATAGTTGCATACATTTTATTTCAGAAAAAATAGCTTTGTTATACGAGTATAAACTCAATTCTATTGGCGCAATAAAATTGGAATCTGAAAGTATTTGCCCAAAATATATTATAGATCTTAATGGTTACTAATTTTTGTTTCAGAACCTGACATTTATTGTGCTTTTAAAATATTAGGCTTACTAAATTTAGCAGAAAATTATTGAAAAATGGCAAAAGTACAAGGAGCAGTTGTTGTTGACAAAGAAGGGTGCAAAGGATGCAGTTTGTGTGTAGAAGCTTGTCCGCAAGGCGTTTTAAATTTACACAAAGAAGTGAATAGCAGGGGCTATCATTATTCGTTTATGGAAACCCCCGAAGCGTGCATTGGGTGCTCTAACTGCGGCGTAGTTTGTCCGGATACCTGTTTAACTATTTACAGGGTGAAGGTATAGTCTTAAACTTTCTTATTTGATGTTTCTTATTTGATGTTTTAGATTAAAGAGGAATTAGGAAACAAAGAACCTTATTAATGGCTGGTAGAATTAAAAACTTTTACATTCCTTATTGGCCAAGGGAAAAATATGGAGGATGTTTTACATTAAAGAAAATAAGAAATAAGAAATAATCAATAAGGAATAAGAAATATAAAACTGAAGAACTGAATTAATGGTTAGCAGAATTAAAAAATTTTACATTTCTTATTGTCCAAGGGACTCCTATGGAGGATGTTTTACATTAAAGAAAATAAGAAATAAGAAATAATCAATAAAGAATAAGAAATATAAAAGTGAAGAATAAAAATGATCCATTTTCGAAAAAACTTTCTTATTTCATAATTGATATTTTAAATTAGAAAAAATAAATGGTTCAAGAAAGAAAATATGATTTAGAGGACAGATTGATTGATTTTTCAATCTGCTGTAGTAATACAGTTGAAGAACTTCCTTCTTCAAAACTTGCAAATCATATTGGAAGTCTATTAACTCGCTCAAGTAGTTCTACTGCATTAAATTATGGCGAGGCACAAGCTGCAGAATCACCAAATGATTTCATTCATAAATTAAAAGTTGTTTTAAAGGAATTGCGGGAAAGCAAGATTTGTCTAAAGATAATAATAAGAAAACCATTACTGCCGGAAGAAAAAGTCCAGGCTACGTTGGATGAAAGTAATGAATTAATAGCCATATTTTTGAAAAGTATTGAAACAGCAAAAAGAAATAGAGACAAAAAATAGGTATAAAAAAAATAAGAAATAATCAATAAGGAATAAGAAATATAAAACTGAAGAACTGAATTAATGGTTAGCAAAATTAAAAAATTTTACATTTCTTATTCGATGTTTTACATTATAAAGGGAAGTAAGAAAATAAGGAATATTCAATAAGAAATATAAAATTGAAAAACAACACTTTAAATTTATTTGAGACAAAAACTTTACATTCCTTATTCGATATTTTACATTTTAATAGAAACAAAAAGAAAATACCAAAATAAATGGGAGAAATTAGATTAATGAAAGGGAATGAGGTGCTGGGAGAGGCAGCTATCCGTTGTGGATGCGACGGTTATTTTGGCTATCCCATTACGCCTCAATCGGAAGTAATGGAGACCTTAATGCAACGTGCACCATGGAATGAAACCGGGATGGTTGTATTGCAAGCCGAAAGTGAAGTTGCTTCTATTAATATGGTTTATGGGGCTGCAGGTACAGGTAAAAAAGCGATGACTTCTTCTTCGAGCCCAGGTATTAGTTTAATGGCGGAGGGAATTTCGTATATCGCAGGTGCCGAATTACCGTGTTTAATTATTAATGTACAGCGCGGTGGACCTGGATTGGGTACAATTCAACCTTCGCAGGCCGATTATTTTCAAGCAGTAAAAGGTGGAGGACATGGCGATTATAAACTAATTGTTCTGGCACCGGCATCTGTTCAGGAGATGAACGATTTTGTGGATTTAGCATTCAATTTAGCTTTCAAATATAGAAACCCGGCAATGATACTGACCGATGGTGCTTTAGGGCAAATGATGGAAAAAGTGGAACTTGCCGACCAGAAACCTCGCTGGACAGATGAGGAAATCAAGAAAATATCAGGCGATTGGGCAACCACCGGAAAACCAACATCGCGAAAGAAAAATGTAATTACTTCGTTGGAAATGGATTCAAATGTTATGGAGGCAAAAAATCGCCGTTTCCAGGAGAAATATAAATTAATTGAGAAGCAAGAAACGAGGTACGAATTAATTCAATGCGACGATGCAGAATATATTCTTGTAGCTTTCGGGACTTCGGCGAGAGTTTGTCAGAAATCGGTTGAAATAGCGCGTGCCAAAGGGTTAAAAGTTGGCCTGCTTCGACCGATTACACTTTTTCCATTCCCCAATGCAGTAATTAAAGAACTGGCGCATAAGGCAAAAGGGTTTTTGTCGGTTGAGATGAGTGCAGGCCAGATGATAGAAGATATTAAACTTGCTGTTTACGAAGCTGGAAGCAATGCAAGAGTGAACTATTTTGGAAGGATGGGAGGAATTATTCCTACGCCTGGTGAGGTTGTTGATGCTTTAGAAAATAAATTTTATGGGAGTTAAGTTATGGAGTTAAAAGATCTTATTAAACCCGAAAACCTCGTTTACGGCAAATCGAGGCTTCTGGAAGAAGAAATAATGCATTATTGTCCGGGCTGTTCGCATGGCGTGGTTCATAAGATATTGGCCGAATTGATTGAAGAAATGGGCCTTCAGGAGAAAACCATTGGAATTGCCCCTGTTGGTTGTGCGGTTTTTGCCTACAACTATATCGATATCGACTGGCAGGAAGCTGCCCACGGAAGGGCACCTGCTGTTGCAACTGGGATTTCACGTTTAATGCCCGACAAATTTGTTTTTTCCTATCAGGGCGATGGCGATTTGGCATCAATCGGAACGGCTGAAATTATGCATGCCTGCAACCGGGGCGAAAACATTTTGGTAATATTTATTAACAATGGAATTTATGGAATGACCGGAGGACAAATGGCCCCAACTACTTTGGAGGGAATGGTTACCGCCACAACTCCAACTGGTAGAGACGTGGCACGGAATGGTTACCCATTAAAAATTACAAATTTGATTGCACAATTACCGGGGACTTCGTATGTTACCAGGCAAGCTGTTCATACCGCCGCTTCAGCACGAAAATGTAAACGCTCAATTAAAAAAGCAATTCAAAATGTATTGGATAAAAAAGGAACTTCGTTTGTTGAGGTGGTTTCTACCTGTAGCTCAGGTTGGAAAATGACTCCTGTTGCATCGAACAAGTGGATGGAAGAAAACATGATTGCCTACTACCCTCTCGGCGATTTGAAGGACAGTGTTAAAGGTGAAAACGTTTTAGAAAACTAAAAACGAAAATTATGACTGAAGAAATGATAATTGCAGGTTTTGGAGGACAAGGAGTTCTTTCGATGGGCAAAATTCTAGCCTATTCGGGAATTATGGAAGACAAAGAGGTGACCTGGTTTCCTTCTTATGGACCCGAAATGCGCGGAGGAACAGCAAATGTAACCGTGATTTTAAGCGATTCTCGAATAAGTTCGCCCATTGTACAGGAATTTGACACTGCCATTATCCTTAACCAACAAAGTATGGATAAATTTGAAAGTGCCGTGAAACCGGGTGGCATATTATTGTACGACCCAAATGGTGTATTGACCCCACCAACTCGAAACGATATTAATATTTTTAAAGTGGAGGGGACAAAAACCGCGATTGAAATGGGAAATCCAAAAGTATTTAATATGATAGTTTTTGGAAGTTACCTAAAAGTTAGGCCTATTTTATCATTGGATAATGTTGAAAAAGGGTTGGAAAAATCATTGCCCAAACGTTACCATAAACTAATTCCTTTAAATTTAGAAGCCATTAAAAAGGGCAGGAAATTGTCAGGGTTTGCTTTAACAAAAGCCATAATGAATGGAGAGGATCTTGACCAAGATCAATTGATATCAACAGTTGATAGAGAAAAAAATTTAAATATATCCTATAAAAGCAAGCCAAAATTACAGGAAATTGATAAATTTTATATTACTGAGGATCCAATAGAAGAGGAAAAATGGTCAAAAATACCATGAAAGGATAAGAAAAATATATTAAAGTAAAATTCTAAAATAAAAAAATCAGTTAATCTTGAAAAGGTTGTCTTTGAGCTGATCAATTATAAAGAAAAATTTAATAATATCTAATGTACCAACAATTTATAATTATCTGACAATTGCATATCATCATACAAATAGAACAAATAAATATTACAAGAGTCTATTTGAAACTCTGGAAAAATTTCCAAACTATTTGTCTGGAAAAACCTCATTATGAGAGTATTGTCTAAATAGTGTTTGTCCATAAAGTCCGACTTCTGCATTACGCTTGCCATAAAAACAGTCATTTACAAGAGTAAACTCCTTTATTTTATGACTTCGCAAGCCTTGAATTCGAACTTTCTGAATCAAACACCTACTTTGTGGACAGACTCTAAATATAGGAGAATTTGCAAAAATCACTGGATTACTAGCCAATAAATTTGAAATAACTCAACATTTTCCTACTGGCACCAAAATATTCCATATTTCGGCCGTAAGAGGATTTTGTTTTATTATTGGAAGATATTTTACAAAAACCGGAA
>JAKIST010000180.1 GCA_021648495.1 Draconibacterium sp. | reverse complement strand
CTAACCTGATTAATTCATAAGTTTTCGTTATGAAAAGGCAAAATGCAAAGAGTAAAGGTGAGCGCAAATTTGCGACTCGCAGGAATAGCCTTAGCTATTTCGAGAATCGGGAATTGAGCATCGCCTTTAGTCACAGTAGTTTGGCTTTGCAATAGAACAATTTGTGAATTATTCAGGCCAGAATGGGTTGGATATAAATAGCCCCCGGTTTCAACCGGGGGACAAGAAATAGAGAATACAAAAAGGCGCATCCACTTCTACAAGGTTGAAAGGATTGGTACCATGCGCCACACAATAATAAATTTGATAGGATGAACAGAAAAGAATTTTTTAAAACTACCGGCAGATTTTTAATTCTCGGAGGAATTACTTCTTCCGCTGGCTACCTATTGGTCAATAATAAAGTCACGGCGAGTTGTTCGGTTTCACCCACATGTAAAAACTGTGGTAAATCCTCGAACTGCGTAAACCCGGATATAAAAGAGGAGAGAGAAGGTAATAATACAAAAACTCCGAATGAGTAAAATATAAATAGCCCCCGGTTTCAACCGGGGGAAGATAAAAACAATGGCGCATCCACTTTCACAAGATTGAAAAGATTTGTAACATGCGCCACACAAAAAAAAGATAACAGGGAGGTAATATGGAAAAAAATAGCAAAGCACAAAGCAGGCGGAAATTTATTCAAAATGGGGTTCGTATGTCGTTGCTGCTTTCTTTGGGAACGGTGAGTGTGGCCGCGCTTAAAAAAGTGACAACCGACGATTATGTTTGGCAAATCGACTCAACTAAATGTACTCAGTGTGGACGGTGTGCCACCGATTGCGTGATGACTCCATCTGCTGTAAAATGTATTCATGCCTTCGATTTATGTGGTTACTGCGATTTGTGCGGTGGCTATTTAAAACCCGATGCAAACAAACTAAGTACCGCCGCCGAAAATCAACTTTGCCCAACCGCGGCTATTGAACGCCGGTTCATCGAGGAACCTTATTTTGAATATCATATCGACGAAGACTTGTGTATTGGATGTGGAAAATGTGTAAAAGGGTGTACTTCCTTTGGAAATGGATCGATGCAATTGCAAATCATCCACGATATTTGTGTCAACTGTAACGAATGTTCCATCGCTCGGGTTTGCCCGTCGGATGCAATTAGCAGGGTAAAAGCAAGCGAAGCATATAAAATAAAAGGTGTATTTACCAACAAACCACAAGTTTGATATAGGATATGAAAAAGTTCAAATACATACTTTTTGTTTTAACCTTTTTGTTCTTTACTTTTTCTCTGTCAGCACAAAAACCAAGGTTCCCAAAACCAGAATTCGATTCGGGTTATATGCAGCCAACACCGATAACTCCAGAGCCACGAGCGTTGGCAATGGAATATTTCGATGTTCTCATTTTATTGTTGGTACTTTCTTTAGCTACCTATTTTGTTTTAAAAAGCCGCTCACGGCAAGGCGTTTTGTGGTTGTCAGTTTTCACCTTAATCTACTTCGGATTTTATCGAAATGGCTGTATTTGCAGTATTGGCTCCATTCAAAATGTTACCTTATCTTTTTTCGATTCGGGGTATGCTATTTCTTTAACTGCATTGTTATTTTTTCTTCTACCCCTGCTTTTTACCTTGTTTTTCGGAAGGACATTTTGTGCAGGGGCTTGTCCTCTCGGGGCTATTCAGGATTTAGTAGTTATTAAACCGATAAGTTTGCCAAAATGGCTGAATAAAACGCTCGGGCTCATTCCATATATTTATCTCGCGTTGGCAGTTCTTTTTGCTGCTACAGGAACCGACTTTATAATATGCAGGTACGACCCATTTGTGGGGATTTTTCGCATGGATGCGAAATTCCACATGGTAGTTTTAGGAATTAGTTTTCTTTTGATGGGAATGTTTGTTGCCCGTCCGTATTGTCGCTTTTTGTGCCCGTATGGTGTTTTGCTGAGTTGGATGTCACGTTTTTCAAAATGGCATTTAACCATAACACCGTCAAAATGTATTCAATGTAAATTGTGTACCAACTCCTGTCCGTTCGATGCCATTGATTTCCCTACCAACGAAAAAGAAGTTATCAAGTCGGGTCTTGGGCCCAAACGGTTTATAACTTATGCGTTAATTATCCCTCTTTGGATTGCAGCCGGAATATTCGCCGGAGCAAAATCGCATGTTTTTTTATCCAAAGCAAATTCCGAAGTTTATTTAGCAGAATTATTAATTTCTCATCCCGAATTAAAAAACGATCAGGACAATATAGATATCCAAACTTTTTTTTCTACCGGAAAATCAATGCAAGTATTGGTTAAAGAAGCAGAAGTAATTCGCCAAAAATTCTACATCGGAAGCATGATTGCCGGCGGATTTCTTGGATTGATTATTGGATTGACATTATTAAACACCGTGGTTTTCAGAAGACGACAAGATTACGAACCACACAAAGGCAATTGTTTTAGTTGTGCACGCTGCATCGACTACTGCCCCGTTGAAAAGTGATAAAGTAAAGTACAATGAAGGAGTTAAACAATGACAATATTTATTTTAGTTTGATGAGAACTATTTGCTGTAAGTTCAAACCTTTTAGGGTTGGGGGATTGTGGCAATTATTACCGTAGGTGAAACCTACGGCTATTATTGTTCAATCCTTTCAGGATTAAAGAAATACAAAGCAAATAATACTTGAAAAAAAGAGGATAAATAATAACAATATAGAATTGAAAAAAACTCAGAAGGAGTTCAATAACAAAGAATATGATTGTTGGAATTTAATTTTTTCAGGATTACAGAAAGACAAATATAAAGTAAATAATGCTTGAAAAAAGAGGATAAACAATAACAAAATAGAATTGAAAAAAACTCCGAAGGAGTTTAACAACAATAGCCGTAGGTGAAACCTACGGTTAAAAATGAAATGAATGGAAGAACCCTGAAAGGGTTCAACAAAAAATAAACAATGGCAACATTTACTCAAATTTTATATCAAATAGTTTTTTCGTCAAAAAATGCTGAAAAAACTATGGTATTGACAGAAACTGAAAAATTGTACCGGTACATTTGGGGAGTTCTGAAAAATAAAAAATGCACTTTGTATCAAATAAATGGTACTGAAAATCATTTACACATTGTAACCCATGTACATCCAACGATTGCAGTTTCGTCGTTGGTAAAAGATATAAAAGTCTCATCTTCAGGTTGGTTAAAGGAGCAGCAGATATTTCCAAATTTTGTTGGATGGCAAGATGGATATGGTGCATTTACGTACCACATTAATCAAAAAGGGGTACTTGTGAATTATGTAAAAAATCAAAGGCAGCATCATCGTGTCAAAACATTCAGGGAAGAATTTATTGAATTATTAGAAGAACATGGAATTGAATTTGATGAACGGTACTTGAAATAAGTTCAACCCTTTTAGGGTTGGGGGATTGTGGCAATTACTACCGTAGGTTTTACCTACGGCTATTATTGTTCAATCCTTTCAGGATTTAGGAAAAACAAATACAAAGCAAATAATGCTTGAAAAAAAGAGGATAAACAATAACAAAATAGAATTGAAAAAAACTTTGAAGGAGTTCAATAACAAAGAATATGATTGTTGGAATTTAATTTTTTCAGGATTACATAAAAACAAATACAAAGCAAATAATGCTTGAAAAAAAGAAGATAAACAATAACAAAATAGAATTGAAAAAAACTCCGAAGGAGTTTAACAACAATAGCCGTAGGTGAAACCTACGGTTAAAAATGAAATGAATGGAAGAACCCTGAAAGGGTTCAATAAAAGGTTAGAAAAACAAAACAAAATGACCAATACCGACAAATTAAAACTATCACAAAACGTTGCAGTAATTGCAGGAATCTTCTGCATCACTGTCTCTATGTTACTGCTCCTTAATTTCTGGCAAGTTTCAAAAAACGACCCCATTGAAAGTAAGGCATTAGTAGCTTTGGTTGAGAGGTTAAAAGATGACAAAAATAATGAAGAGCTAAAAACTGAAATAAGGAATTTTGATTTACTTGCCAGGAAAGCCTATTTTAACAGCCAGTGGCAGATAAAAACCGGTACCTACTTATTGTTGTTCGGAGCGATTGTTTTAGCATTTGCATTGCGGGTTTATTATTCGGCAAAAAGCAAAATAGAACAACCCGACACTGTTTTAGAAAACGAGATTGCCAGTCGGATCCTTGCACAAAAAGGTATAATCATAGTTGGTTCCGTTATTTTGATTTTTGCGCTTGGAGCTTCGTTTGCCACGATAAATAGTTTAGATTATTACGATGTTAAAACGGAAGCAGCAGTTCCGGGGACAACGCTCGAAAACGATGGAATTGAAGTAATCGAAGTAGGGAAAGTTCCACAACAAGTTCAAGCAAATGGAGCAAAACAAGATGTTGCAGAATTCATTGTTGAAGGCGAAAAAGTACCGGAAGTGCTTCAAAAAGAGAATGCCCCGGAACCTGTGACGAATGAAAAAAAGGAAGAAAAACCTGCTACAAAACCTTCAGCCGGAGTAACTCTTGCCGACCTTCAAAAAAATCATAATTCATTCCGGGGTCCACTGGGGCAAGGCATAATATATCATAAAAATATCCCAACAAAATGGGACGGTGTTTCGGGCTCTAATATTGCATGGAAAGCTCCTGTCCCAAAACAAGGCTTCAATTCACCCATAGTTTGGGGCGATAAAATTTTTATTGCCGGTGCCGATAAAATTAGTAGCGAAGTGTATTGTTACAATGCTGTTGATGGAAAATTACTTTGGACTGGCACAGCGGATAATATTGAAGGTTCGCCGACAACTCTTCCAAAAGTTACTGAAGATACCGGACTTTCTGCACCAACATTAACAAGCGATGGGAAACGGGTGTTTGCTATTTTTGCCGATGGCAACGTAATTGCTTTCGATATGGACGGCAAACGGGTGTGGGCAAAAAGCTTGGGTATTCCCGACAATCATTACGGCCACTCGTCTTCATTGATTACCTGGGCCAATAAATTGCTAATTCAATTCGATACGAATAGAGGAGATAAATTAATTGCCCTCGATGTCGCGACCGGGAATACGATTTGGGAAACGGTGCGAAAAGCTAAAATTTCATGGGCAAGTCCTGTGCTGGCCGAAGTGGATGGAAAATATCAAATCATTTTAACTGCCGACCCAATTGTTGCCGGCTACGATGTAGAAACCGGCAAAGAACTGTGGGCGGTAGATTGTATGATGGGCGAAGTTGGGCCTTCCGTAGCTTTTAGCGATGGAATTGTGTTTGCCGGCAACGAATATGCAAAGCTCGTAGCGATTGACGTGAAAACACAAAACATTCTTTGGGAAAATGATGAATATCTTCCCGAGGCTTCCAGTCCGCTGGCATACAAAGGATTGCTCATTATAGCCACAAGTTATGGTGTATTAGTATGTTACGATGCTAAAACCGGCGAACAGTATTGGGAAAACGACGTGGGCACAACACTCTATTCGTCGCCAACAGTTGCCGAGGATAAACTTTTTATGATGGACAACGATGGAATTATGCGCGTTTATGCGTTTTCAAAAGAGTTGAAATTAATTAGTGAAAACGACCTCGGCGAAACGGCTGGCACAACCCCGGCATTTAGCGATGGGCACATTTTTATCAGGGGAGAAAAAAACTTGTATTGTATAGGGAAATAAGTTTGAAACTTTCATTTCGAATGGACACTCAATTTTTTATTGGGTATAATGAGTAAATGACAGAAAGATTAAGTTATGCTGTCATTCCGACGAGGAACGAGGAGGAATCCCAAGCAAATAGGATCAGATCTCTCCTTCGTCGAGATGACAGCAGAACAGATCTGTCATTTCGAACGCAGTGAGAAATCTCTTTAGTGAAATAGATTTCTCTGTCGTCCCTCCTTCGAAATGACAATAAATGAGATAAATTTATGACAAATAATTTTCAAAATATAGACCAAATAATCACTGAAAAAGGCTCAACAAAAAAGAGCCTGATCCCGATTCTGCAGGCCATTCAAGACGAATATAAATATCTGCCGGAAGATGTTTTGCGTTACGTTTCCGAAAAAACGGCAATTACTGCGGCAGAGATAATGAGCGTAGCCAGTTTTTACTCGCAATTCCGCCTCGCACCAGTTGGCGAACACATCATTAAAGTTTGTGTGGGAACTGCTTGTCACGTAAAAGGTGCCGGGCTGGTTTACGATGCATTTCGCCGCGAGTTTAAGCTGCCCGATGGAATTAACACCAATGATTCAGGGAAATATACCATTGAAAAAGTAGCATGTTTGGGATGTTGTACTTTGGCGCCAGTTGTGCAGATTGATGGAACAACGTACGGGCATGTGGCTCCCGATCAGGTAGGACAGGTTATTTCCGATTTTGAAAACCAACCGGGGAAAAAAAGTTCCAAAAAAGCCCGAAAAGCTGATGGTTCAGAAATAAAAGGGGAAATACGTATTGGATTGGGTTCGTGTTGTGTGGCCAGCGGCAGTAAAGAAATTCAGGAAAAAGTTGAAAATGTTGTGAACGACAGTGGCTTGCGCGTTAACCTGAAACATGTGGGTTGCGTGGGAATGTGCCACCAGGTTCCTTTAGTTGAAATTGTGCCAAACGAGGGCGAACCAATTTTGTATGCAAAAGTGAAACCTGAAGATGTTAAAAAAATTATTGAAACCCATTTTGATGTGCCCGGAATTCTTGCAAAAACAAAAAATAAACTGTTGGGCCTGGTCGATACCATTCAAACCGATAGAAATTGGGATGGTGTTCAGCGTTATGAAATTAGTATGCGCGAAAAACCGGTGGCTTCATTTTTAGGGAAACAGGTTCCCATTGCCACTGAATATCGCGGAATAATTAACCCGGTTGATATAAATGAGTACATAAAACGAGGTGGTTTTACGGCAATGAAAAAAGTGCTGAAAACTATGTCGTCCGATGAAGTTATCGATGAGGTGAAAAATAGTGGAATTCGGGGACGGGGAGGAGCAGGTTTCCCAACTGCCGTAAAATGGGGACTGGTTAAAAAGCAAAAAAGCGATGTAAAATATATAATTTGTAACGGAGATGAGGGAGACCCGGGCGCATTTATGGATCGCATGATTTTAGAGTCGTACCCATATCGTGTTATCGAAGGAATGGTGATTGCAGCTTTCGCCACAGGAATTCATCAGGGGTATTTTTACATTCGTGCTGAATATCCGCTTGCGGTAAAACGAATTAGAGAGGCGCTTAAAATTTGTAACGAGAATAATTATCTCGGCGATAATATTTTGGGAACTTCTTTTAACCTCAATCTTCAGATTTACGAGGGTGCCGGAGCATTTGTTTGTGGAGAGGAAACTGCGCTAATTAGTTCCATCGAAGGTAATCGCGGATATCCGCGTATTCGTCCGCCATTTCCGGCACAAAGTGGTTTATGGGGAAAACCAACACTGGTGAACAACACCGAAACATTAGCTCAGATATCATATATTTTACGCGAAGGTTCAGATAAATTTAAAAATATTGGTACCGAAAAAAGTACCGGCACAAAAGTTTTTGCACTTGCCGGAAAAATTGCCCGTGGCGGGTTAATTGAGGTGCCCATGGGAATAACAGTTAAACAAGTTGTTGAGGAGATTGGTGGCGGAATTGCAAACGGACGTAAATTTAAAGCAGTACAAATTGGCGGGCCGTCCGGTGGTTGCATTCCTGCTGAATTTTCTGATACTCCAATCGATTTTGAGTCGCTCAGCGAAATGGGAGCAATGATGGGCTCGGGTGGTTTAGTGGTACTCGACGATACCGATTGCATGGGCGATATTGCACGTTATTTCCTTTCGGTTACGCAGGAAGAGTCGTGTGGGAAATGTACTTTTTGCCGGGTTGGAACAAAACGAATGTTAGATATTCTCAACAATATTACCACAGGAAAAGGTAAAAAAGGAGATATAGAGGAGCTGGAACATCTCGCGGGCTGGACAAAAAAAGGAAGTCTGTGCGGACTGGGGAAAACCGCGCCAAATCCGGTGTTGAGTACTTTGAAATATTTTAGAGATGAATACGAAGCCCACATAAACGGAGTTTGCCCAACGGGAAAATGCACCGATTTAATTACTTACTCGGTAAACGATGAGTGCATTGGTTGCACCAAGTGTGTGCAAAAATGCCCGGTAGATGCGATACCGTTTACTCCGCACGAAAAACATTGGATTGATACAGAACTCTGCATAAAATGCGATGCGTGCCGGGTAGTTTGCCCGGTTGATGCGATTGATGTTAAGTAGGTTGCAGGTTGCATGTTGCAGGATAACAGGATAAAGACAAAAATAATGAAAAATTATAGAGAATTGGAGGTGTATCAAATGGCGTACAGTCTGGCAATAAAAGTTCATAGAATGACTTTAACACTTCCAAAATATGAAATGTACGAACAAGGAAGTCAGGTTCGCAGGTCAACTAAAAGTATAAAAGATAATATAGTTGAAGGTTATGGTAGAAAATTGAATAAGTTTATAGATTACGTAGAAAAACATTGGAATGAGAATTAACCTGTAACCTGCAACTTTAAAACATGATTACACTAAAAATAAATAACAAACAAATCGAGGTCGAAGAGGGAACTTCAGTAATGAAAGCCGCGCAGCAAATGGGAGTTGAAATTCCAAATATGTGCACACACAACGAACTGGAGCATTTTACTTCGTGTATGGTTTGTATGGTAAAAGACCAATCAAACGGAAAGCTTTTTCCGTCGTGTTCGGTTGAAGCAACCAATGGATTGGAAGTTGTAACCGATGATGACGAAATAAAAGAGTCGCGACAAACAGCACTCGAATTGTTACTTAGGGAAAATGTTGGCGATTGTGAAGCACCCTGCCAGATTGGTTGCCCGGCACACATGGACATCCCCAAAATGAACCGTTTAATTGCTGCCGGAAAATTTGATGAGGCGTTGAAAGTGGTAAAAAAGGATATTGCTTTACCCGCTGTTCTTGGGCGAATTTGTTCTGCCCCGTGCGAAAATGCTTGTCATCGCAAAACGGTTGACGAACCCATTTCTATCTGTCTTTTAAAACGTATTGTTGGCGATGATGGAAACACAGTAGATTTGAATTCGCCAAACCCGACAGGGAAAAAAGTTGTTGTAATTGGTGCCGGTCCTGCCGGATTGGCTGCGGCATATTATCTTCAAATAAAAGGAGTTCAGGTTACATTAATCGATAAAAATAAAAAAGCTGGTGG
>JAKIST010000179.1 GCA_021648495.1 Draconibacterium sp. | reverse complement strand
ATCAATATGCTCTTTAAAATTTTCTGTAAACTTATTTTCCATCTGCCTAAACTATATTCAAAACAAGTTGCAGGATACTAAAAATAATCCACCTACGCAAACCAAAAATTGAACTTTAGTTCGTTATTTCATTACAAACCCTTAATAAACCAAACCAAATGCCGGCGAAGAATCGTCGGCGGGCAATATTTTAATTCCTTTTTATCGAACCCAAACCATCAATGTACCGGGTTACTTTTGGGTCTCCTGAATAGGTCACTCTCCCTACCCCTTCAATTTTTGCATTTAAGGTTGTGGTGGCATAAACACTGGCAGTACCAACACCTTCAATTTGAATAGAAACATCTTCCGACTTTAATTCTTCAGCATCAATGTGCCCGGCCCCGGAAATTTTAATATCCAAACTTTCCGCAACACCTTTCAATTCAAATAGCACTCCTCCTTCGCCAACTATATGAACATCTTTAGCTTTCATAGCTAATTCTATTTTTGCGCCACCTGCAACATACATTTCAAAATTTGCCAAATCGAGGTAACCTTTTGTTTCCAATTTTACACCACCTTCAATATTTACTTTTTTCAACTCTTTAAAAGTGATATATAAAATAATCCGGTCGAAATTAAAATGTTCCCGTACAACATTTATCGTTAATTCACCCCCGTTATTTTTGATTTTCAAATAGTCAAAAACATCATCGTCCGAAGCTTTAACTTTAAGCGAATTTTCATCTCCCTGAATCAAATAAACTTTATACCCACCTTCAATGTATATTTCAGTAAATTCACCAACATCGTAAATTTTTGAATTCCAATCATCAACATTTTTGGAATTCGCATCAACTGATGAATAGATTAAGGTAAATATTGAAAAGAAAAGTACGAGTCTCATTGCCTTTATTTTTTTAAGGACCAAATGTATTAGATTATTTGTGCCCTACATTTAAAATTCGATAAACCAACGTTTTTAATAGACGAACAATCGGTAATATTTATTTTGCACCGATCCTATTATTTTTCTGTATTGAATAAATTACTTCATCCGATGAATAAACAACAATCCGTAAGTAATTAATGTGCCAAGAATAACAGGGATTAGAAAATCCAATAAAGCTGGGTTTTCAAAGAATACAAATAGTTTAATAATATAAATTACCGAAGCAGCCAGCATAATAAGCAGTAGGTTTATCATTTTCAAATTTACCGTTTTAAACTGTTGCGTTGCAGCATAAACCCAAATGGCTCCCAAAACGATTAAAATACTACCCTCCAATATTTGTCCTTCAATAATTTTTATTGCCCCCCAAACAATCGGAATCGCTCCCGAAATTAACAATACACGGGCTATACTTTTTCTGATTTTAGTTCGGTTTCTGTTGTTTTCAATCGTTGGGAATATCGAAAATTCAGTAGGTTTTTCCTGAAACTCTTCAGCAAACAGATCTTGTTCTGAATTTATTAATCCTCGTTTTATTGCTTCCTTGAGAGCAATCTCGGCCGCTTCTTTTTGATATTGCTTTCTCTTTTTCAGAACATTAAGAATCTCTTCATTGTTATATTCCGGAATAGAAGATCGAAAATCAGGTCGATTTGATTTTACTCTTGATTTATCAGCCATTTTAAGATAATTTTAGCTTTTCAAAGATTAACGTTTTTATTGAAACAACAAGACAAATATAAAAAAAAACAATATGTACAATTTTGAATACAAGAATCCGGTAAAAATTATTTTTGGAAAAAACACCATTCCAAAGGTAGCAAACGAAGTGCCTAAAAATGCAAAAGTAATGTTTATTTACGGTGGTGGAAGCATCAAACGCAGCGGTGTTTACGATACAGTAAAAAATGCTTTAAAAAATATCGAATTAGTTGAATTTGGTGGGATTGAAGCCAATCCTCATTACGAAACCTGCATGAAAGCCATTGAAACGGTAAAAGCAGAAAAAGTGGAATATTTGCTTTCTGTGGGAGGTGGTTCGGTTTTAGATGCAACAAAATTTATAGCCGCAGCAACTTTGTACACAAGCGGCGATCCGTGGGATATTTTGGCGAAATCAAGCACCGTTGAAGTAAAAAAAGCACTTCCCATTGGAGCGGTTATGACATTACCCGCAACAGGTTCCGAAATGAATGGAAACTCAGTTATCACACGAATTTCAACACAGGAAAAAATGGCTTTTAGTTCGCCGAAAGTTATGCCACAGTTCTCAATATTGGACCCCGAATGTGTTTTTACACTTCCCGACAAACAAGTGGCAAACGGTGTAGTTGACGCTTTTATCCATGTAATCGAGCAGTACCTTACTTTTGAAGTAAACTCGCCAATACAAGACCGTTTTGCTGAAAGTATTTTAACTACCTTAATTGAAGAAGGACCAAAAGTTATAGCCGATAGAAAAGATTACGAAGCAGCAGCAAACTTTATGTGGAGCGCAACGATGGCACTAAATGGACTGATTGGGGCTGGAGTTCCGCAAGACTGGGCAAGCCACATGATTGGACACGAATTAACAGCCTTGCACGGCATTGACCACGGGAGGACCTTGGCCATAATTTTACCCGGAATGATGAACATAAAACGAAACAACAAAAAAGATAAAATAATTCAATACGGCAAACGCATTTGGGGAATTACAAACGGAACAGACAACGAAAAGATTGATGCTGCCATTGCTAAAACCGTTGAGTTTTTCGAATCGTTGGGCGTTCCCACAACACTTCACGAATACGGCGTAACAATTGACACCATTGCAAAAATTACCGGACGTTTCGAAAAAAGAGGTTTTAAAGTGGGCGAAAAAGCAGATATTGATTTTAATGAAGTTGAAGGAATTTTGATGGATCGACTTTAACCGCATTATTCACGAATCATTCTATTCCAAAGCCAAACTACTTTGAATAAAGACAATGTTCGACTTTCGTTCCTCAAAATAACTAAGGAACTGTTACGTAATAAGATGAACAATTTGAGCGAAAGAACAAGCACAAAAGGTCAGGTTATTCCGAAACAGTTCCTAAGGGCATACTCAGAAATAAGTCCGGGAATTTAGGGGACAATATTTTGTGCACAGACGCGGCAAAAAACACAAGCATAGCAGGGTTACAGTGAGTATTTTTAACAAAGTATGTGTGCAAAAGATGTTCATAAAAACCGGGAGTTATTTTTGAGCAAACCCTAAGGCTATTTCTGCGGGCCTCAACTCTGCGCTTCCCTTTATTCTTTGCATTTTGACTTCTCATAACGAAAATCCATGAATAATACAGGCTAAAAACATAAAAATTAGATGAAGAACTCCATTCCCGCAAAAGTGGGAACCTGTTACATAAAAAACCACATAAGCGTTCAAGCGTTCAAGCGGTTTTTTACATATTCACCCATCAATAAATTGTATGCTGTTATAAGTTCCTGCATAATTTTATTTTGTGGATCAAACAAAATTTCACCAATTTGTTTCACCGGCAAGATTTTTGCTGAAGTTCCTGAAATAAAAACAGCATCGAACAAGTGCAGATCTTTTAACATTACCTCCTTTTCTTCAAAATCAACTTCCAATTTTTTCATAAGCGCAATGGTTTTCTGGCGCGTAATTCCAAGTAAAACCGAGTTTCCGGGCGAAGTAAATATTTTATACCCTTTCACAAAAAAAAGGTTACTACGGCTTCCTTCGGTTATTCTACCAAGTTTATCGCTTAAAACAACTTCGTAAAAACCGTGCTTCGAAATCATTTCGTTGGCTTTTTCCCTAACCTCAGTTTGAAAAACTTTGGCATTGGGATTTTCCCGTTCGGCTTCCAGCACACCACAAATTACACCTTCCTCATATTTTTTTTCAGAAGGATAATTATGAGGTATAAAAGAGATTTTCAGGTTTGATTTATATGAAATTAAAAGATTTCCCTCGCTCACTTTATTCTTTTGAATGAGCATCTTCAAAAAGTTTCTAATTTCAAATTCAGAATAAACAACAGCTTTACCAGCTATTCCCACCGATTTATAGAAACGCAACAAATGATCTTCCATAAAAAGCGGAACTCCACCAAACACCCTTAAAACCTCGTAAATACCGCCATTATTCTCCGAAGGGATAAATTCAGAAATCGGTTTTATTTCGCCATTCAATAAAAAATAATTATGTATTGGAAAAAGAGCCATACAATTTATTTAAATAAGTTTTACCCAGTTAGTTAGTTAGTTAGTTAGTTAACCGTTGTTAACAATAAGTTTTTACCCTCAGTAAATCCACAAAACACAAGAATAACTGCACTTGGATTATCCGTGACAAATGTAATAAGCATCTTTGTAATTAATTCGACCAATGCAAAATACTTTAAAGTATTGCCCAAGCGATGAATGTGGAAATATATAGGTGCAATAAAGTATTTTTAAACCGGAACAAATTCCGTATGCTATTTATTTGTAAATCAGGTCTATCCTGTATTATTCACAAATCATTCTATTCCGAAGCCAAACTACTTTGAAGAAAGACAATGCCTGCCTAAAAGTCAGGTTATTCCGAAACAGTTCCTAAGGCTATTTCTGCGGGCCTCAACTCTGCGCTTCCCTTTATTCTTTGCATTTTGACTTCTCATAACGAAAATTCATGAATAATGCAGGTTTGGCAACATTCGCTTAGCATTCAACCGTTAATTCCATAATATCGAAACATTTACCTTAACTTTGCGCCCTTATAAAAAATATATGACATTCGAAGAATTAGAAATTATTGACCCCATATTAAGAGCTATAAAAGAGGTCGGATACACGCAACCAACACCAATTCAGGAAAAATCTATTCCCAGTTTATTACAACGAAAAGATTTATTGGGTTGTGCTCAAACGGGAACAGGAAAAACGGCGGCATTTGCCATTCCTATCTTACAACACATTTACAACGACAAAAACCTAAATGGTGGTTTTAGAAACATTAAATCACTTATTGTTACACCTACGCGTGAGTTGGCAATTCAAATTGAAGAGAGTTTTACGAAATACGGAAAATATACAGGAATAAAAAACACCGTTATTTTTGGAGGGGTAAAACAAGGCGGACAAACACAAACTTTACGCAAAGGCGTTGACGTGCTAATTGCCACACCTGGAAGATTGTTGGATTTAATGAGCCAGGGTTTTGTTTCGTTGAGAAACGTTGAATACTTTGTACTGGACGAAGCCGATCGGATGCTCGATATGGGATTTATCCACGACATTCGCAAGATAATTGCAAAATTGACAATAAAACGGCAATCGCTGTTTTTTTCGGCTACAATGCCCTTGGATATTATTCAGCTTTCGCATAAAATATTGGGAGGCAAGCCCGAGAAAGTTACCGTACAACCAGAACAAACTACTGCCGAAAAGGTAGAACAGGCGGTATATTTTGTAAACAAGCGAAACAAACCAAAGTTGCTTACGCATTTACTGAAAACGGTAGAATACGAATCGGTATTGGTTTTTTCGCGTACAAAATACGGAGCCGACAAAATCGTTAAGTTCCTAAAAAAAGTAAATATAGTTGCCGAAGCCATTCATGGGAACAAATCGCAGGGAGCCCGACAACGTGCATTGACCAATTTTAAAAGCGGTGAGACAAAAATATTGGTGGCTACCGATATTGCAGCCCGGGGAATTGATATAAAAGAACTTTCGTTGGTAATAAATTTCGATTTGCCAAACATCTCCGAAACCTACATTCATCGTATTGGGCGAACGGGCAGAGCAGGTTTCAGCGGAATTGCACTTTCGTTTTGCGACGTAGAGGAAAGAGCTTATTTACGCGATATCCAAAAATTAATTAATCAACGGATTACCGTTATTGAAGACCACCCGTTTATTGAAGACGCAGACGAAGTACCAAAGAAAAAACCTGCACAACAACGTGGACAGAGACAACAACAACAACAACCTCGTTCCCGCCATGGAGAAAGAGACAGAGACAGCAATAACAAGCGACGACGAAAATACTATCGACAAGGGGCATCAAAACCCGACCGTTCGAGATAATTTTTGAAAGGTTTGGGCTTTTACTTTCTATAACAAAACAATATCAACTGCTAAACGGGGATTTATTGGTGAAACAAGCTCCACAAACTATTTTGGGTGAAACGATTGTTGCCCTCAAATGTTTTGCGCAAAATATACGTACGATAGTAAATCAAGTGGATTCAAACACATAAAATTTATGAAGTGAACAAGTAGCGGAAATCATACCAGTGTCAAGTCAATCGGGCTAATTCAGAACGTCATGCTGAATTAATTTCAGCATCTCTCCTTGTAGCGAAAGATTCCGAAACGAGTTCGGAATGACATCCCCGAAAATATACAATTAACTTGACACTAATTTCCCTTATTTAAAATTATATTTGTTCCATAATTATAGTTTAGTGAAAGGTTCTAAATAACTTCCCCATTCTGACTTGTTCTTTTTCCCTTTCTCTTCATTATAATTTTGAACCGTAACTATGGCTATGCTTAAAAATTGTAATTTGATAAAGAAAAAAATAACATCGTCATCTTTGAACAACTTATTTTAAACTTTTCACTTATGGAAACATATAACCATTTAAATTTTGCAACAATTATCCCCGATGTTGTTTCGAAATATGCCAATAATAAAGCACTGGGTTTTGTCGATGAAGAATTGATGACCTACGCTGAAATGGGAAAAAAGATTAATGCGGTAAAAGCTTTTCTTGAAGCTTTAGAAATTAAACAGGGCGATAAAGTTGTAATATATAGTCAGAATATGCCCAATTGGGGCATTGTATATTTTGCTTTGCAATGTCTCGGAATAATTGCAGTTCCGGTACTCCCCGACTTTAATACTTTTGAATTGGAGAATGTTTTACAACATTCGGAAGCCAAAGCTATTTTTATTTCGCAGAACCTTGAATATAAATTGGCCGAAGTAAAAAATGACATGCTAAAAGTAAAAATCAGAATTGATAATTTTAAAATTTTTGAAGGGAATGAAAAGGATATTGTTTTTGATGAGAAAGCAGAATGTAACACTGCGTACATTCCAAGAGATGATGAATTGGCAATATTATTATATACTTCGGGCACAACGGGCGATTCTAAAGGCGTAATGCTGTCGCAAAAAAATGTAATTGTAAATGCTATTCAAGCAGATCATATTCAGTTAATTCCTGAACATTTCAGGTTTCTTTCGGTATTGCCACTTTCTCACACCTACGAAAATACAATTGGATTGATACTGCCCATAATTAAAGGAGCCAACGTAACTTATATGCGAAAACCACCAACAGCGAGTATTTTGGTTCCAGCCATGCAAAAGGTAAAGCCCGATTTAATGCTCACCGTGCCAATGATTATAGAGAAGGTATATAAAAACAGTATCCTCCCACAAATTCAAAAGAAAACTTTCACACGTATTCTACACAAGAATAAATTAACGCGTAAACTAATTTATTGGTTAGCAGGAAAAAAACTTTATCAAACCTTTGGTGGAAACCTTAAATTTTTTGGTATCGGCGGAGCCAAATTAGATCCTGTGGTAGAGCAATTTTTACGCGATGCCAAATTCCCTTATGCAATTGGTTATGGTTTAACAGAAACTTCGCCATTATTGGCAGGTTCAAACCCTTCAACTACTAAATTCCAGGCAATTGGACCAAAAGTTATCGACTGCGAATTAAAAATTAATAACCCCAACCCAGTTACAGGCGAAGGCGAAATATGGGGCAAGGGGCCAAATATTATGCTGGGCTATTATAAAAACGAAGCAAAAACCCGCGAAGTGTTAACAAACGATGGCTGGTTTAAAACCGGCGATTTGGGTGTTTTTGACAAAAAGGGAAGATTAAGTCATAAAGGAAGATTGAAAAACCTGATTGTTGGGCCAAATGGTGAAAATATATATCCTGAAGAGATTGAATCGCTCATCAACAATTTCCGGCATGTTGTGGAATCTGTTGTAATAGAACAAAAAGGTAAACTGGTTGCATTGGTGCATTTCGACCGCGAAGGATTGGAAAAAAAATGGATTGAAATGACGACCGAATTAAGTCATGACATAAAAGAAATAGCAAAAAAGGTTGATGAAACAATTTCTGAATTAACGTCTGAACTAAAACAATACATTAATGAACGGGTAAATAAAACCTCTAAAATCCAATCGCTCCATTCGCATCCCGAACCATTTAAGAAAACTGCGACTCAAAAGATTAAGCGCTTTTTATACAATAAAAATACCGAAGAGAAAAAGGATTGATTGAATTGAATATGAACAAAATTTATTTTGACGATAAAGAATTCCAAAAGGTTGATTTTAATATTGAAAGAATTGTTTTTGGAGATTATAATCATTGTATTTTTATTGATTGCGACTTCTCAAATACAAATTTATCTGATATTAATTTTGAAGAATGTCAGTTTGAGAACTGTGATTTCAGCAATGTAAAAATCAGGAATGCAGCAATTCAATATGCCACATTTAAAAACTGTAAATTACTTGGTGTGCACTTCGACGAATGTAACCGTTTTTTGTTGTCGTTCTATTTTAAAAATTGCCAATTAAATTTAGCCTCGTTCTACCAACTAAAAATAAAGGGCACAAAATTTAAGGATTGTATCCTTCAGGAAGTAGATTTTACTGAAACGGATTTAACAGGTTCTGTTTTTGAAAATTGCGATTTTTCGGGTTCTATGTTTGGAAATACAATTTTGGATAAAGCCGATTTCCGATCTTCCTTTAATTTTTCCATCAACCCGGAAACAAATCGAATTAAAAAAGCAAGATTCTCGATACAGGGAATTGCTGGGCTTTTGGATAAATACGATATTAAAATTGAATAGCCATTTTAATCTTTTATTCAATAACATTGTTGCCCGGTATAGATGAGGATATTGAAACAGATTGTTTCACTACGTTGACAATGAACTAAAAGTAAAGTTCTTATGATTTGAGAGGGGGTTGGTTGGAAAAAATTCGATTGAAATAGAAACGTGTACAGGTGGCGACGATACTGCTTGCATTGAAACAGAAATCGTAAAACTAATTTTTCAGGTAATTGAATAATAGAAATGTAATTCACCACTTTCCAATTATTTTCATGAAATTAGCCTTTAATTCCTCTGGAACATTATTTTCAAAACACTGAGGGCTTGCTCAAAAATAACTTCCGGTTTTTATGAACATCTTTTGCACACATACTTTGTTAAAAATACTCACCGTAACCCTGCTATGCTTGTGTTTTTTGCCGCGTCTGTGCACAAAATATTGTTCCTAAATTCC
>JAKIST010000178.1 GCA_021648495.1 Draconibacterium sp. | reverse complement strand
TGCAACAAAAGTGCTAATGGTCAGTCAATCAGTATGTTGTGCTTATTTTTTTCTGTTGCTACAAAAGTAACTTTTTCGGCGCGAATACCTGTAAAATAAGGAAAGTCCCAAGTAAGTTCCGTTATAAGATGTTAAAGATGGATATTTAAAATTGTTAAATCAAAATGGGATTAAAAGAACCTACTTCCGATTACGAACTGGTGGATAAACTCCGCGAAGGAGACCTCGAAGCTTTTGACCTGATTTTTAAAAAATATGGAGATCGGTTGTTTGGATTTGCCTTAAAATACCTAAAATCAAAAGAAGAAACAGAAGGGCTTGTGCAGGATGTTTTTCTGAAAATATGGGAAACCCGAAAAAATCTTAAAAAGGAATCATCATTGAAATCTTACCTTTTTACAATTGCCTACCATATTATGTGCAAGCTTTTCAGGAAAAAGCAAATTCGTGAAAAGTTCGTGTACGAAATTAGTTCTTACAGTAACAGGACAATTAATCCGGAAGAACAGTTAGAATATAAATCAACATTAGAGCAGGTGGATCAACTGATTGAAAAATTACCTAAAAAGCAAAAGATAATATTTATTAAAAGCCGCAAGGAGGGGAAAAGCACCCGTGAAATTGCCGATGAAATGAACCTGGCACCCGGTACAATAGATAATCAGATTTCAGCAGCTTTAAAATTCCTGCGTAAGAATATTTCAGGTAGTAACTTCGCTCTTTTGCTGTCTTTCATCGTTTTTATTCAATAAAAAATTGTCTTGAAATCTACTGGCAATTAGGTGCTTACGAATTCGATAAAAAAATTGTCAAAAAAAAATGATTTTTTTTTCGTGAGATTTTATTCCCAAGTGCCTATTACTATTAAAGAGAAAACTAATTATTTTCATAGATTTAGTTTAGTTTGGTTAGTAAAAAAAATCCTCCTTGAAATACAGGGGGATTTTAAAAATAAAAATGGATGATTCAACAATCTGATATTGAAAAATTGCAACGTTTTAATAAAGGGGTTTCTAATGCAGAAGAGACTCAGTACATCTACTCTCTTTTTTCAAATAATGAAGGGAAGGGAGAATTTAAGCAATACATTCGGAAGGAATTTAATGAATACCTGAAAAATAACCCGGATAAAAACCATAACCTTTCGTATTTGCTCGACCGCATCCATCATACCATTCACAATAATGAGAATCGAAAAAAACAAACAGTGGTAAAAAGAATTTATCGCTGGTACTCAGTAGCCGCTGCTGTGTTATTAATTCCAGTATTGATAGTGGGAACTATTTGGGTTACGGGGCAAAATCAGAAAGAACCAATCCTAACAGAAAACCCGGTAACTTCTACCTTGTTTGCACCACTGGGTTCACGTATTAGTTTTTCTTTACCCGACGGCACCAAAGGATGGCTTAACAGCGGTTCGTCGCTTGAATATCAACTTCCTTTCAGTAATAACCGGCAGGTTGCCGTTAAAGGCGAAGCCTGGTTCGATGTGGCTCACGATGCCAGTCATCCCTTTGAAGTTGCTGTGGGTAAATCAAAAGTGAAAGTTTTGGGAACAAAATTCAACCTCAATGCTTATCCCGAAGAAAAATATATAGAAGTAGTACTGGAACAAGGGAAAGTTGAATTTTCAACACCGGGACTCTCAGCAGGAGTTGAGATGAAACCAAATGAACGGTTAGTTTTAAGCGAAGGAACAGTAAATATTAATGTAACCGATGCTTCTAAATTTACTGCATGGAAAGAGGGAAAACTCGTGTTCCGGAGTGACCCGATGTCTGAAGTAGTACGACGCATAGGACGCTGGTACAATGTTGATGTTGAACTGAGAGACAAGGAATTAGAAGGCTATGTTTTTCGTGGAACTTTTCAGGATGATTCGCTGGAAGAGGTACTCCGCTATTTATGTATGACATCGCCAATTAGTTACCGGATTATTGATCGAAAACAACTCGATGACGGAACAATACAAAAAAGGAGAGTGATACTATACAAGAAAAACATATAACAAATCTAATTTAAACTTAAGCAAAATGAGAAAACGAGACGGACCTTAACGAAACAAAAAAAGGAAATCGCTCCAACGACTTCCTTCAAAAAAACTTCTTAAAATTTTTTTAACTTTTAATATTACAAATTTATGAAAAAAATTACAATTTTTTATGAATGTGATTTCCATTACTTAAAGAAAACATTCAAAATCATGCGAATTACTGTATTTTTACTACTCGTATCAATCCTTCAAACCTTCGCAAGTAGTACTTATTCTCAGACAACCCGGCTCTCCCTCGATTTTACAAACACTAAATTGGTAGATGTTATGGATCAAATTGAAGAGCAGTCGGAGTTCTATTTCCTTTTTAATGAAAAGCTAATTGAAACAGATCGGGAAGTTTCCATGTCTGTCAAGAATCAAAAGATAGATAAAATACTCGATAAGCTTTTTCGTGGAACAGATGTTATTTATACTATTACCGACCGGAAAATCATTCTTGCACCCTCGTTCTTATCTGAAAGTGTACAACAACAAAAGACCGTTACCGGAACCATTACCGACGAAAACGGGCAGCCACTTCCGGGTGTTACCGTGATTATTAAAGGGACAACCCAGGGAACGGTAACTGATATGGATGGAAACTATTCAATTTCAAACACTCCTGATGATGCCACTTTGGTTTTCTCTTTTGTGGGTATGAAATCGCAGGAGATTGTTGTGGGTACTCAAACTTCTATTAATGTAGCAATGGTTGTTGATGCTATTGGTTTGGAGGAAGTGGTAGCTATTGGTTATGGTACTCAGAAAAAAATAAATTTGACCGGAGCAGTAGCTATGGTTGATAAAGAAATTTTTGAAAGCAGATCTGTATCTACACCAGTAGCAGCATTGCAAGGAGCGATGGCGGGAGTAACTGTGACCAGAACCAGTGGAAAACCCGGATCGGAAAATTACAATATACAAATTAGGGGTAAGACTTCAGTTAATAGTGTTAATGCATTGGTGATTGTAGATGGTGTAAGAGGTTCTTTAGATGAACTGAATCCGAATGACATTGAAAGTATATCGGTGTTAAAAGATGCTTCTGCTGCATCAATTTATGGGTCTAATGCCGCTGGAGGTGTAATTATAGTTACCACAAAAAAAGGAAAAAAAGGAAAGGTAACTGTTAATTATTCTGGTCATTATGGTGTCACTAAGGCTTCAGCTATGCCCGAGCGGCTAAAAACCTGGGATGAAGCTAAGTATTATGATCTTGCAAATGTAAATGCGGGAAGTTATGTAAGATGGGGTGAAACAAAATATGCATGGATGAGAGGGGAGAAGTTGGATGTAATTGACGAATATGGAATCCGTTCGGGTCTTCGTCCATCTGACTTTCCGGGTACGAATTTTGTCATCCACTCAGGCAGGCCAAACGCATGGCTATCCTACGGTGATTATGATCAAATTGCGATAGCTCTGGATAAAACTAATCCCATACAATCGCATAATGTATCACTCAGTGGAGGCGGTGAAAAAACTTCGTATTATTTCTCTGCCGGATATTATAACCGCCAGGGGATTATTAGATATGGACCGGATTCAGAGGATAAATATAACTTAAAATTAAACCTTAATAATCAATTAACCGATAAGATTTCCCTTAACACATCGGTTAATTACATTAATAATAATATCTATCAAAACGCACTTGGATCTGAAAAAATTATAAATGATTCATATAGACTTTGGGGTTGGATAGCACCAACTAATCCTGAAGGGAATTACCATGCTGGCAATGGAATTTGGGCAAGCAATATAGATATGCAAAAAAACGGGGGCGAAGATACAAGGAACAATTACATGTTTGATGGTAGTGTTAACTTTAAAATAGACGATATGTTACCCGGTTTAGATCTTAATATAATTGGTTCAAAACGGATTGGAACTAACCGGCGGGTAGTTAACGTGCGAACCTTAACTTATATTGGGCCGTTAGGAACTCCCACTAAAATTGTAAATTCACCAAATCGGATGTCCAGGACTTCAACTTTTAGCAACTATTCTTCTTTGCAGGCATTTGCGAGTTATAATTACAGCCTGAACGACCTTCATAATTTTAAACTCCTCGGTGGTTATTCTTACGAAGATTTTAGAAGTGAAAGCACCAGTTCCGGGATTAAGAATCTTGTTACTAATGATTTTTATAGTTTGGGCTGGGGCGATGCTAAAACGGCCACTGTAAATGATTATATAATAACATGGGCTACAATGGGGTTCTTTAGCAGGTTCAATTATAACTTTAAAGAAAAGTATCTTTTTGAAGCTAACATTCGTTACGATGGAAGTTCCAGGCTTGCTCCTGAAACCCGGTGGAATTTGTTCCCTTCTTTTTCAGCAGGGTGGGCTATAAACAAAGAAGATTTTTTCCCTGATAATAGCTTCATTAGCCAACTAAAATTAAGAGCCTCGTGGGGGCAACTTGGTAACTCCGATGCGTTAGGATATTACGATTATATTGGTATGCTAAATTCAAGAAATAATTTACCACTAAATAATCAACCGACAACACGAATTTATCAATCAAAGTTGGCTTCGCCGGAAAAAACATGGGAAACAATTGAGACATCAAATGTTGGTATAGACCTTTCTCTTTTTAACAACCAGTTAAGCTTTACAGGTGATTATTACATCAAAAAGAATAAAAACATGTTGGCAAATTTGGAGGTTCCATCAATAATTGGTGTTGGCCTCCCTACTTATAATATAGGGGAGTTAAAAACCTGGGGTTGGGAAGTTAGTGCAACCTGGAAAAAAATGGCAGGAGAATTTAATTATTGGATTACTGCAAATTTATCTGACAGCCAGAATGAAGTAACACAATATACAGGCAGGTCTGTTGTTAGAAGTGGTAGGAATTATATTATTGAGGGTATGCCAGTTAATACACTTTGGGGATATAAAACCGATGGGCTATTCCAAAGCAATCAGGAATATGAAGATTATGGTGTATTTATTAATTCAAAAACAGGGGAAGGCGATATGAAGTACCTGGATCTGGATGGAGACGGTAAAATATCTCAAGGTGAAGGTACTATTGAGAACCATGGAGACCTTGTTCTTTTAGGAGAAAATAATGTACGTTACCTGTTTGGGGTCAATTTAGGATTCGAGTGGAAAGGATTTAATTTTAGTAGTTTATTTCAGGGAGTTGGCAAACGTAAATTTTTCTTGAATATGCGTAGAGTACAACCAATGATTAATGCCTGGACAATGCCAATAGCGCAACAAATTGATTATTGGACTCCTGAAAACAGGGATGCTTTCTGGCCCAGGCCATTTATTGGCAGTAACCATAGTTACTGGCCTTCTGATTATTGGATACAAAATGGTGCTTATATCCGTTTGAAAAATATTGAATTGGGATACACTATACCTCAATCAATTACACAAAAAGTAAAGTTAGACAAAGTTAAAATTACCCTTTCCGGGCAGGATGTATGGGAATTAACAAATGTATTTTCATTCGTCGATCCTGAGTTTCCGAATAGTGTTACTACTACTTATCCATTATTCAGAACTTTTCAGATGGGTTTAAATGTGACATTTTAAAAAGATTATAAAATGAAAAATATAAAATTCTTATTAATATTATTTATAATCGCATTGATGACAGAATCGTGCGATAAAATGGATTTGAACCGAATTCCCGAAAGTAATTTATCTGATGCTCAATTTTGGAATAACGAAGAGAATTTCAAAGCAGCATGTAATCAATTTTTTATACTTATTAATGGAAATGATATAGTTTTTGATGATAATCGTTCCGATTTTGGGGGTCCATCACCTCTCAATAGTATTAGTGACGGCAGTAGGGTAACACCATCAACTTCATCAGATTGGAACAGGGCATATAATATGATTTTCACAGCGAACAATATCATAGAGAAGGCTGAGAATGTCGATTTTGCAAGTATAAATAGATGGATTGCCGAAGCAAAATTCTGGCGGGCGTATGCGTATATAAACCTTGTGAAAAAATATGGTGATGTTCCTTTGGTACTCCGTGTTTTAGATATTGGTGCGCCTGAATTTACAGAAGCACGTACAGATCGAGAGACTGTTATTCAACAAATATACGACGACCTTGATTATTCAGCGGCAAACCTTCCAACTTTTCTTAAATTAGGTAAAGGTCAGTATGGCAGAATATCAAAGAGTGCCGCATTGGCACTTAAATCCCGTATTGCTTTATATGTCGGAACTCATCAGAAATATCATGGATGGGGCCAGCCGTCTTCTAATCTTTCTATAGCTGTTAGTGCCGCTGAAGCCGTAATGAAAGAAGGGCATAAACTCTACACGGCAAAACCATATTATTATTTGTTCCAAAACGATGGGGAAGGATTTGCAAATAAGGAAAATATTCTTTCAATATTGTATGGCGCAGATTTATCCAACAGTATCAGATGGCATAATATTGGCAGATCTTTAGAAAATAGTGCTAGTTCTGTAACAAGGTCTATGGTTGAAAAATACCTTTGTACCGATGGACTGCCCATTGACAAATCTCCCCTGGCAGTAGTTCCGGAAACAGAACCAATGTCCATCTTTATAAATAAGGATCCCCGAATGTCCGCATCAATATTTAAAGCGGGAGATCCTGCTAATAATCCTGATATATATGAATGGGGCAAAGGAGGGTCTCCTACACGTTTTCCTTCAAGAAAATATAGCATTATTGCAGATTGGGCATCCAGTCGATCTTTTGTCGATATATCGATAATACGGTATGCCGAAGTGCTACTTAACTATGCTGAGGCAAAGTTTGAATTAGATGGTTCAATATCTGATGACGACCTTAATAAATCAATCAACCTTTTACGAGACAGGCTTTCAATGCCTCACCTAACCAATACTTTTGTTATTGGCAATGGTTTGGATATGCGTACTGAAATCCGCCGTGAAAGAAGTGTAGAATTAGCACAGGAAGGATTCCGTTATGACGATATTATCCGTTGGAAAATAGCTGAAGAGGTTTTGCCAAAGAGCTTAATAGGGGCAACTTACTTTCCTGATGTATATGGAAATGTGAATGTTTCAGATGATGGTTATATATTGGTACAGGATGCCAGTTCAAGGAATTTTGACCCGGCGAAAGATTATTTATATCCTATCCCTGTACGAGAGATCGCATTAAGCGAAGGAGCTATCACCCAAAACCCCGGTTGGTAGTTAAATATAAATGAGCCTGAGGTTTTCTCAGGCTCATTTTAAAGACTTCCCCGAATATTTGTTTCGGAGAAGTTAATTTTTCAGGTTAAAGAATTAAAGACAGCAAATTACTTGTTAATTGTTTAGTTTACTAAACAAAAGCATCATTTAATGCAAATGTAGTGTTGGAATTTGAGAATACAGTGGTTGTTTTAACAATCGTGATTTTCTAATTTTGCTATGAATTCCATAAAAAGACAATCATGAAATATTTTAAATTCGTAAATTCACTTATGTTTTTTCTCATAGCAACTCTATTATTTAGTAGTTGTTCTGAAAATAAAAGCAATCGAGCAGAAATAGACGAGGACAGTATCGATAACTTTTTTATCGGCTGGGCATCAGCTAATATAACACCTGACAAGCCAGTCCTCCTTCGTGGACAATTCTATGCACGTATTTCAGAGGGAGTAAAAGATCCGGTTACTGCAACAGCTTTAGCAATTGAGTCAGGAAAAGGCTCGTCTACAGAGAAAGTAATTTTAATAAGCTGCGACCTGGTTAATATTAGTGATGACCTGCGGGATGCGGTGAGAGAAATATTAACAAAGTCATTACCTTCGCTTTTACCAGAGCAGGTTGTTCTAAATGCAACACATACCCATACTGGTCCTCAATATTCAGGACAACCCAATGAGGCTTCTAAAGAATATCCGACTAATATTTCTGGGACAACAGAAATTAAAAGTGCTGTTGGGGTTGAATTGGATGCCATGGGATTTTCAGAATGCCAGGCATTTATTTCTGAGCGAATTGCAAAAGCAGCCGAACAGGCATGGAAAAACAGAAAACCCGGCGGTATTAGTTACGGATTGGGACATGCTGTGGTTGGACATAACCGGTTGATAGCTTATTTAAGAGGAAAGTCGAAAATGTATGGGAATACGAATAGTACAGATTTTAGTCATATCGAAGGTTTCGAGGATCATTCGGTTAATTTACTTTACACCTGGGATAAAAAAAGCAAATTAACAGGGGTTGCAATAAATGTACCTTCACCTGCGCAAGTCAGTGAGAGTGGACATTTAATTAGTGCAGATTATTGGCATGATACGAGAGTTGAACTTCGTAAACGGCTTGGCAAGAATCTGTTTGTTTTGCCACAATGCAGTGCAGCCGGCGACCAATCACCACATATAATGGTCGGGAAAAAAGCAGAATACCGTATGCAACGTTTGATAATAGGGGATTCTCTGCAAACCGGCAGGGGCAGTATGGGGCGGAGGAAACAAATTGCAATCGACATTTCGGATGCAGTTACTTCTGTATTACCCTATATGAAAAGCAATATTGAGTGGGATCCTGTATTTGCCCATCAGGCTAAAACGGTAGAACTATCAAGACGGCTCATAGGAATTGAGGATGTTGAATCGGCACTAAAAGAAGCGGAGATTTGGAAAAATAAATATGAAAAGATGCTCCTTGAAATT
This sequence comes from Draconibacterium sp., assembly GCA_021648495.1. GTDB lineage: Bacteria > Bacteroidota > Bacteroidia > Bacteroidales > Prolixibacteraceae > Draconibacterium. Next base: position 575 of record JAKIST010000178.1, on the reverse strand, counting down.
GGTGAGAACCCGGATATTAAGCAGAAACCAAGATGGTACAGGGATATAACTATTGCCTATCGGAAAATGCGAAGAGGCTATTCAGTAAAGGAGCGCTATGACTTAGAGAAGGTACAACCAAAGTTGCCTATAGAGATTCATGTTGTTCGTATAGGAGATATGGTAATAGCAACCAATCCTTTTGAACTCTATTTGGATTATGGTATCCGAATTAAAGAACGCAGCCCTGCAATTCAGACATTCTTGGTTCAGCTTTCAGGTAGTGGCACGTATGTGCCAACAAAACGATCGATTGCAGGAGGTGCTTATGGTGCAGTACCAGCAAGCACCCTGATTGGTCCGGAAGGCGGGCAGGAACTCGTTGAAAAAACGCTGGGAATGATAAACAGTTTATTTGAATAAGTAATATTGAAATTATGCGCAGACTGAAATATTATTTTACGATTATTGGTTTTTTATTCTCAATTACAGGAATAGCGCAAACCGATGTATTTAAAATTGGTACAGCCACAAAAATAATTAATAATGAAATTGGGAATTGGGTACAAGGTGCCACAGACTCCATTCGGGCAACT
>JAKIST010000177.1 GCA_021648495.1 Draconibacterium sp. | reverse complement strand
TTCTTTTGCACGCTAACTTCGTTAAAAAGCCTCGCTGTAACTATGGCTATAGCTACGTTTTTTGCCTTGTTATCGCACAAAATAACTTCGTCAATTCCAGTCATGTTATTTCTTCACAAACCCTTAGAACATAGAACCGACTTGCGGATAATACAGGAATTGCCTGATCACGAGAGTTCAGGAACAACAGAGGTTTACACCTATGTTTCGCAAACCAAAATTGCAAAATTAAAAAAACCGATAGATGATATTTTTGAAAAAAATAATTAGCAATGTGAATATATTCCGTGCTATTCCCGGAATATATTAGACTTTATTATGATTAAAATAGTAAATAGGCGAGATTTAAGATTTTTTCGATTACCAAAGCATTTTTCTTTTGCGTAGCCATAGCTACGGAAAATAAAAATACGAAGGGAATCGGAAAAAGATAAATTGTGCCATACGATTTTAATTGTAATAATGTCTATTGTTCAAAACTTCTTAATAAATTGTTCAAAAGTCCCATGAAATGTTTAATAAGTAATCAATTTAGATTTTGGTGATGAAATCAAATATTGTGACCTTTCTTCCACTTTTTAAGTTAATATTGAAAAACAAATCTTGTTTTTAGGAGGATTATAAAAAACCATAAATAGCTGACGGATAGTCAAAATAATTTTATTATAGAATTCAATGTATTAATGTTTATTAAATGAAGTTTAAAATTAACCGATCTTTAATAATCACGATAAATAAAAAAGCTTTCTTTGCAGGCGAATTTTTCGATTCAATATATATTAGAATAGTTGAATCAAGAATTGCAAACAAAAACCAAAACATGATAAAAACCAGCTGTAATATCAAAAGTTATTTGGCAATTTTGCTATTAAAAGTTAACCTGCATTATTCATGAATTTTCGTTATGAGAAGTCAAAATGCAAAGAATAAAGAGAAGCGTAGAGTTGAGGAACGCAGAAATAGCCTTAACTATTTTGAGGAACGAATCCCGATTTTTTTCGGGAGTCTTTATCCAAAGCAGTTTGGCTTCGGAATAGAATGATTTGTGAATAATACAGGTTAAATACAATAAAGGAATACTATTCATTTATTTTATATTTTAATTAAAATCCAATTTCTATGAAAAAAACAATTTTGTCAACTGTAATGGTGGCTGTTTTCAGCCTTTTTGCTTTGACAACTTTTGCCCAGGGAACAATAAAGGGCGTAGTTGTTGATGCAGAAAATGGCGAGGCTCTTATTGGAGCCAGTGTAGTTCTCGATGGCACAACCATTGGAACGGTTACCGATGTAAATGGTGAATTTTCGCTTTCTGTAGAAGCGGGCGACCAACAAGTCAACGTTTCGTTTATCGGTTACATCACACAAAAACTTAAGGTTAAAGTTTCTGGCGGACAAACCAACAATTTGGGACAAGTAAAACTTGAGACCGATGCCGTTGGTATTAACGAAGTAATGGTTTTAGCATCTGTTGCGGTTAGTAGAAAAACACCGGTGGCTGTTTCAACGATTGAACCTCAGCAAATTGCTGAAAAACTCGGGACCCAGGAATATCCTGAAATTTTAAAATCAACACCGGGTATTTATGCAACTCGCCAGGGAGGTGGTTTTGGAGACTCTCGTGTAAATGTGCGTGGTTTCGATATGCGAAATACTGCGGTTTTAATTAACGGTATTCCGGTAAACGACATGGAAAATGGCTGGGTTTACTGGAGTAACTGGGCAGGTCTTTCTGAAGTTACCCGCTCAATGCAGGTTCAACGCGGACTTGGGGCTTCTAAACTTTCTATTGGTTCGGTTGGTGGAACAATCAACATTATTACAAAAACTACCGATGCCGAAGAAGGTGGAAGTTTTTATTCGGGTGTTGGAAACGATGGTTACAAGAAAACATCATTTACCCTTTCAACCGGGTTAACTGAAACCGGATGGGCCATTTCTCTTTCGGGGGCACATACCAAAGGTAATGGTTGGGCTGACGCAACCGATTTCGAAGGCTGGTCTTATTTCGCAAGTGTCTCTAAACGATGGACAAACCAGATGTTAACATTCACTGCTTTTGGAGCACCACAAGTACACGGACAGCGGTCGAGCACACAAAGTATCTCAGACGTTAAAGATCCGGCAAAAGGCTTACGCTATAATCCAGAGTGGGGATATAAAGACGGGCAACAGTATAATTTGAGGACTAACTTCTACCATAAACCACAAATGTCGTTAAACTACTACCTAACCATTAGTGACAAAACAACGCTTGCAACTTCTGCCTATTATTCATTTGGGACGGGTGGTGGAACAGGAAATTATGGATCCAACCAAAACGCATTTTACTCTTACAAAAAAGATGGCCAAATAGATTACGATCGAATTGTAGCTGAAAACATTGCTAACGGAAATGGTGGTTCAACAGCCATTATGCGTGCTTCGCGCAACGACCATAATTGGATGGGTATTTTAACGAACCTTCAGCATGAATTAAATGACAGATGGAATTTAAGTGGTGGGTTAGATTTAAGGCATTACGTTGGGAAACACTTCCGTGAAGTCACCGATTTACTGGGTGGCGATTTTGTTTTGTCAACAGAAAACAAAAATAACCCGAACCACATCGCCCGCGAAGGCGAAAAAATTGGTTATTGGAACGATGGTATTGTAACCTGGCAAGGTTTATTCGGGCAAGCTGAATATTCAGATGGCGCATTATCGGCTTTCTTTGCAGCATCAGTTTCAAATACAGGTTACCAACGTGTTGACTATTTTAACTACTTAAACAGCGACCCGGCACAAACTTCAAAAAAAGTAAATCATCAGGGTTTTGTAACCAAAGGTGGGGCAAATTACAACATCAACAAAAATCATAACGTTTTTGTCAATATTGGTTATTTCCAAAAAGCACCACTTTTCAACGCTGTCTTCATCAACTATGTAAATGAGATTAATAAAGATGCAAAAAATGAAAAAACCATGGCTTATGAAATTGGTTATGGTTTCCGTACCCAAGATTTTGCAATAAATATTAATGCATATTCTACCAACTGGAAAGATAAATTCTTCCGCCGTTCAATCAGACAGCCCGATGGCAACTACTATCAGGCAAACGTCCAAGGTGTTAATGCCTTGCACCAGGGCCTTGAAATGGACTTAAAATGGACCCCTGCAGAAAACCTGCAAATTACCGGAATGGCATCTTTAGGCAACTGGGTTTGGCAAAACGACCTGAATGACGTACCAATATATAATGAAAACCAGGAACTTTTAGGAACTGTTGATTTGTATATTGCAGACCTAAAAGTGGGCGATGCAGCACAAACAACTTTTGCACTTGGAGCAAATTATGAACTTTTTGAAGGATTTAAAATTGGTGTTGACTATAATTTCTACGACAATCTGTATGCTAAATACGATCCAACAGGAAGAGGCGATATTGCCAAAAAAGGAGTTCAACCCTGGAAAGTTCCAGCATACGGTTTAGTTGACACAAATGTTCGCTACCGATTTAATATTGGCCAATTTGATGCTACCCTCTACGCTAATATTATAAATGTATTTGATACTGAGTTTATTTCTGATGCTATTGACGGCTCGGACAACACATGGGAAACTGCAAAAGTTTATTACGGTATTGGAAGAAATTGGTCAACTGGTTTAAGAATTAACTTCTAAAAAAAGAATTATGAAACGAGCCACTGAAAGAATGCTCAAAAGGCATTTACCAAAAATTGGCGAGTTACATCGAATACATTTAAAACATAAAAATTTTAATGAGATGAAAAAGATATTATTTTTAACTATACTGGCTTTGGGATTTGTATTCAACGCCTGTGAACCGATGCAAGACATCAACAGCGAATTAGATAAAGCACTCGATGCAGACAATGCAAAGGCACTTTTTTTAAAAGACTTACAAATAGCTCCGGCTGCTTATACCCTTACCGATGAAGACTACGTACTTTCAAGCAACGAAAGTGTAAGTAAGTATAAAAATTTCTCTAATTCAGTTTTACCAAAAGATTACCTCCCTGAAATTTTGAACAAGAAATTTACAGCAGAAGATGCGCAAGCGATGATGGTCTCTTATAATTTTTACTCGAGACCAGTAAAAGACTACGACGGTGCGTACGAAATTAGTAGCGATGATTACAGTAGCATGGGACAAGGTTACGGTAATTTTAGTGATAAAGATGTTGCTGAAGCACTGATTGGAAAATTATTTGACAGGATTATGTACGCAGAAAAGGCAGGAGCTGAGAAAACAGCGCAATACACTTTATATGCTAAAAAAGTAACAAGGTACATCCAGGTAAATGCAGACGGAACATCTGAAGTTGTTTCATATACTTCAGATGCTGTTGAAGTTACTGATGCAATTTATGAGGCTACTGGAAATGGCAAATACAAGAATTTCTATAGAATAACCAATGCCTTGGAAGATTTGGCTCAGTATGCCGTTGATAATGGAACAGCCCCAGTTGTATATGCTGCGTTGGTGTATGGAAATTATCTTGACACCTATATTGTCTATCTTTATAACGGTACTAATTGGGTAGCAAAACAAAGTGTTATGTCGGTTACCGAAGAGTTAAATTATGCTTTGAACGCCAATGATATTACCCAAAGTTATTGGTGGGCCGACCCTGCTATTAAGATTTCTTTAAGTGGAGATGATTATGCCATTTATACAGAAACTTCGAAATACAGCAACTTTGATCTTCGTGGTTCAATTGCCCCAGGTACAGACAGGGGCAAATTGGTGGAAATGATTGGTGGGATGTTGGATGCTAATTATAATGCAGTTGAAGGACAACAATATTTGGTAACATACGCCTACTACGATGGAAGTAATGGATTGGCATCCATTCGAATAATAAAAGAAGGTGGAGCCTGGAAAGAATTTGAAGGATAAAACATATATTCAATAGTTAAAAAAGCCGCTTTTGCGGCTTTTTTTATGTTTCATTCCCAAACAATTAAGACAAATTACTGTTTTTTTTAAATGAATTCTTAATTTTGCGACCAATTTAGAACCTTTACTAAATCTTCCGCAAGCTGGCGGAAAGGAATTAAACAAAAAAAGAGAACGTTTTTAAAAAATGGAGAGCGGGATGGAACAACTACAGATTGACAAAATGTTAGAAGAGCAGGGTTTTATTGATGAACCGATTGATCCAAAGTTAAAATTGGTTGAGGAAATAAATCGTTTGAAAAAGGAGAAAAACGCAGTTATTCTAAGCCATTTTTATGTTGAAGGTGATTTGCAGGATATTGCCGATTATGTTGGCGACAGCCTGGGATTGGCACAGGCTGCATCAAATACCGAAGCAGAAATGATTATTTTTGTTGGCGTTCATTTTATGGCTGAAACAGCGAAAATTATCAATCCTTCGAAAAAGGTAATTCTTCCCGATTTAAAAGCCGGCTGCTCGTTGGCAGAATCGGCTCCGGCTGATAAATTTGCTGAGTTTAAGGCAAAATATCCCGACCATAAAGTTATTACCTACATAAACGCAAGTGCTGCTTTAAAAACAATGTCGGACGTTGTTTGTACTTCGGCAAATGCCAAACAAATTGTGGAAAGTTTTCCAAAAGAGCAGAAGTTAATTTTTGCTCCCGATAAAAATCTCGGTAATTATATAAATAGCATCACTGGCCGCGAAATGGTTTTATGGGACGGTGCCTGCATGGTTCACGAACAATATTCGGTAGAAAAAATTATTGATTTAATGGATCAGCATCCCGATGCAGAATTTATTGCCCACCCTGAATGTGAGAAACCTGTTCTTTTGCTTGCAAAACATATCGGATCAACTACTTCACTTTTAAATTACGTCCAAAAAAGCAGATCCAAAAAATTTATCGTTGCCACCGAAAGTGGGATACTGCACCAAATGACCAAAGCTTGTCCCGGTAAAATTTTTATTCCGGCACCTTCAGCCGATTCTACCTGTGCTTGTAACGACTGTTCGTATATGAAACTGAACAGTTTGCAAAAATTGTACACCTGCATCAAATACGGGCAACCCGAAGTTACACTTCCAAACGATGTAATTGAAAAAGCTAAAGTTCCAATTCTGCGTATGTTGGAAATTTCAAAATAAAAAAGCAAAAAACGTTTTATCCTTTTTCAAATACTGAACTTCAGAAATTCGATTCTATTTTAATTGTAACGAAGTTGAAATAGAGTCGTTAAAATTTATATTCTGTACCAACAAATTTTGATGCGAAATTTTGATGGCTCTTAAAAGTGTTTTATCAATATTTTTGATTATTGGATAAAAACCCTCCTCTCCAATAATATTTCGGGCGATATATGCTTTCAATTGTGTATTTATTATCGTTCCCGATTCTTTTAATCCCTTTGGATCTTTTGGGATACCTTTTTCTGCGGCATACTTTACAAAATCGTCCAATGTATTTTTTCCGTCCAAATAATTGTCAAACTCATCGGCACTTGCGAGTTCTGAAAGTTCCTTCCGATGTTCGTCGGCATAAGAATATGCAAACGAATATATTAATCCTTTTCTGTAAATACTTGTGAAATATTCAGAATTTCCGGTCGTATCAACGGGTACAAAAAAGTCGGGTATAATTCCACCACCACCATATACAATTCTTCCGCCTTTGGTTTCATATTTTAGCGAATCGTTAACATGAATACTATCGGCAACCAATTGCTCCATACTTTGGAAACGCTCATGAATATTTTCAAAATATTCATCGTTCCCATTCTTATACGAACTTTGAATACACCTTCCACTCGGCGTATAAAAACGGGCAACTGTTAACCGCAGTGCGGACCCGTCAACAAAAGGAATTTGTTCTTGAACCAAACCTTTCCCAAACGAGCGCCGGCCAATTACAAGTCCGCGGTCGTTGTCTTGCATAGCACCTGCAAAAATCTCACTTGCCGATGCCGAAAATTCATCAATCAAAACAAATACTTTCATATCTTCCCAGGTATTTCTTCCCGATGCATTGTAGGTTTTTCGTGGCTGATGAATTCCTTCGGTATATAAAATGGGTTCGCCTTTCTCCAAAAATTCATCTAACATTTGCAATACTACAACTAATGAACCACCGGGGTTTTGCCGCAAATCTATTATTACTTTTTTCGCACCTGAATCCTTTAATTTCTCCATTCCACCCATAAATTCCTTGTAGGTTTTATTGGCAAACCGACTAACTTTTATAAATCCCGTTTCTTCATCAATCATATACGATACATCAACACTAAAAAGGGGAATATCGCCACGTGTAATTTCAAATTCCAACTCACCATCAAAATCTTTACGGATAATTCCAACAATAACTTTTGTATTTTTCTTCCCTTTTAATAAACTCAATACGGTTGCATTTTTAACACCAACACCAGCAATTATTGAGTCGTTCACTCGAACTATGCGGTCGCCTGGCATAATACCTACCGTGCTGGAAGGTCCCCCGGAAATAACATCGATAACGCGAACGGTATCTTCCATTACTGAAAATTGGACACCAATTCCCGAAAAATTACCATTCATTTCTTCTTCAACTTCAACCATATTCTTTGCTGGAATATATGTAGTGTGAGGATCTAAATTTTTCAATATGTCGGGAATAATTCGTTCAACTATACTTTTTGTATTCACACTATCTACATATCCCTTGTCGATAAAATTTAAAATTGTTGAAATCTTGTTCGATGCTCCGAGATGAATTCCGCTAAAAGAAGTTTGGCTGTTGCGGCTTAATAAAGCCCCAATTAATATTCCTCCTGCAACGGAAACTGCAATTAACATGGGAAGGATTATGATTGTTTTCTTATTCATTATATTCAATTTTTATTTCAATCTGTCAGATGGCGAATGATGTGGAGGGGTTAAATATCAACCTGTTTAATTTCAATATTAGCCCTTTTCAACAAATTAATACCATCCTCCAAACGGTAACTCTCGGTAAATACAACTCGCTTAATTCCTGCTTGAATAATTAGTTTCGAACATTCTAAACAGGGCGACGATGTTACATAAAGTGTAGCACCATCGCTGCTGTTCCCCGACTTGGCAACTTTGGTTATTGCATTTGCCTCGGCATGTAAAACATATGGTTTAGTTTGGTTGTTTTCGTCTTCACAAATATTTTCAAATCCCGATGGAGTACCGTTGTAACCATCGGAAATTATCATTTGGTCTTTTACCAAAAGTGCACCAACCTGCCTTCTTTTACAGTATGAGTTTTGTGCCCACGTATCTGCCATTTGCAAATAACGCTGGTCGAGCAATTGTTGTTTATTGTTGTTTGCCATAGTTTAAAAACTAAAAAATGGGTGTCATTATTTAAAATTGAATACAAATGTAATATTGATTTTATATAAATTGTTCAATTTGAATGAATCAAGCTCAATTGCTTTTCATTTTAACAAACTTTAGAGATGCCCTTTAACAAAAACAAAAAACGCCACAGAATATGCAGCGCCTTTATATTTATTGGAAGAATTATCTATTCTTTAATTAACAGCCAAACATCGGAGTATTTTGGAAATGTTTGCCTCAACTTAGTAACCCGCCCACGCGCTTCGTTTTCGTTTTTGAACGAATCTACACAAACTCTGTAATAGCCTGTCTCGCTGTGTAAAATAATGGGTGTGAAACCCTCGTTTAACAATGTTCCACGGTAATTTTTTGCATTGTCCAACTGACTGAAAGAACCAATAATCACAAAAAAAGTATTGCTTTCATTCTTAGACCTGTCTTCCTGCTGTGTAAAGGTTACCTGCTCTCTTCTGATGGCAATTGGCTTTTCATCAACCACTTTCTCCACTGTCTTTGTTGCCGTTTCGGTTCCACTGGCAGGAACAGAGAACACTTTTGGTTGAACGGTTGGGTCGGTGGTGTATTCCGACTGAGCAGCTTGCTTTGTTGTTTTACATGCCGCAAACGCAAAAACTGCAAGGATAAATAAAAATATTATTCGCTTCATTTTTAAAGTTTTTCAATATTACGGTGCTAAAGTACACAAATCAATAGAGTTGAACAGAATAAACCAACGTAAGTTTTGCACAAGATGTTGTTTGCAACTCTTTGTTCGACATTCATTTTTAGCAAACTTTAACTTCGAAATAATTTCAATAGAAAAATTAAATACTGTATTTGAACTACACTTTACAGCTCATTAGGGTTTGTGAAGAAATAACATGACTGGAATTGACGAAGTTATTTTGTGCGATAACAAGGCAAAAAACGTAGCTATAGCCATAGTTACAGCGAGGCTTTTTAACGAAGTTAGCGTGCAAAAGA
>JAKIST010000176.1 GCA_021648495.1 Draconibacterium sp. | reverse complement strand
TTCATAAATATCCTGCCCATAATCTTGACGACTTATTTCCCGTTAATATTATTAAATCAATCCCCCAGTTTAAGCAGCTGTAGTATTTATTGTAAGAAATAGATAGTGTACTTGCTTATACGGATACAAACATTCAAAATTACTTCGTCAACTTCGATGAACTTATTCTGAAAATTTCACTTATAAACTTGCGTAATAAAAATTATAAGTAAATTTGACTTGAAAACTTAAACCAAAAAAAAATGAAATTCAAAAACCTGATGCTTTCTTTGGCTACCCTCTTTTTTACAATCGGTTTATTTGCCCAAACCACCAAAACTGTTTACCTCTCGGGAACCGATGCAGCCAACACAGTTGAGTGGGATTTTCTCTGCACCGATGGAAGTAATAGTGGCGAGTGGACAAAAATAGATGTTCCCTCGAACTGGGAACTCGAAGGTTTTGGAACCTACAATTATGGGCACGATTGGAAAAACAAAAATATTAAACTTGGCAAAGAACATGGTTTGTACAAACATGGATTTAAAGTCCCTTCTTTGTGGAAAGGCAAAACCGTAAACATTGTTTTCGATGGATCGATGACCGATACCAAAGTAAAAATAAATGGAAAGTCTGCCGGGGCTTTGCACCAGGGAGCTTTTTATCGGTTTAAATACGATATTTCAAAACTTTTGAAATACGGAAAAACCAATTTGCTGGAAGTAGATGTTAACAAACATTCATCAAACGAATCGGTTGTGCGTGCCGAACGACAGGCTGATTTTTGGATTTTTGGTGGAATTTTCCGACCTGTTTTTTTGGAGGTACTTCCTCAAATTCACATGAACCGTACCGCAATCGATGCAAAAGGTGATGGTTCATTCAATACATTAATTGTTCTAAATCAATCAAAATCAAACTATACAGTTTTAGTTGATTTGTATGATTTAAGAGGAAATAAAGTTGGCAAAACCGTTCGTTCTGAAATAGAAAAAGGAGTTTTAAAAACTTTGATTTCGGGGAAATTTGAAAATATAAAATCGTGGAACCCGGAGTGGCCAACTTTATATAACATGAAAATAACGCTAAAAGAAGGCGAAAAAGTTTTACATGAAGTTACAGACCGAATTGGTTTCCGAACCGTTGAATTGCGGAAACACGATGGATTTTACATCAACAACGAAAAAGTAGTTTTTAAAGGTGTTTGCCGCCATTCTTTTGATCCTGAGACGGGTCGATGTTTGAGTGAAGAAAACATACTGGAAGATATTCATTTAATAAAAGAAATGAACATGAACGCGGTCCGTTGTTCGCATTATGTTCCCGATAAACGTTTTCTTGATTTATGCGATTCTCTCGGACTTTTTGTTTTGGATGAGGTTACCGGCTGGCAACAGGGTTACGATACAATTATTGGCCCGAAGTTGGTAAAAGAAACCATTCTGAAAGATGAAAACCATCCGAGTGTGGTAATTTGGGATTTGGGTAATGAAGGTGGGTGGGATTTTTTCAACGAAAAAGGATTTCATGAATACGACATTCAAAAACGTCCGGTAATTTACCCGTGGTTACTGCGCAACGGTGTTGATACACATCATTACCCAGATTTTGATTATGGAATTGGCAGATATGTTTTTGGCAACGACCCATTTATGCCGACCGAATTTATGCACGGTTTATACGATGGTGGTTTGGGTGCGGGATTAGAAGATTTTTGGCGAAATTATGAATCTTCACCTTTGCTTGCCGGAGCGTTTTTATGGGTATTTGCCGACGAAGCTGTTTTACGGACCGATAAAAAAGGAACTGTTTTTGATAGCAGCGGCAACAATGCCCCCGATGGAATTTTGGGGCCTCATCACGAAAAAGAGGGCAGTTTTTATACCGTAAAAGAAATTTGGTCGCCGGTGCAAGTGGAACCGGTAACTATAAACAAACAGTGGAATGGAAAACTGTTTCTGAAAAATAAATTTATTTACACCAACTTAAAGGATTGCGATTTTAGCTGGAAAGCAGTTAAAACTGAGATTGGCAGTACCAGGGAAACAGTCACTGGGAGTGGGACTTTGCAAAGTCCCACAGCAAATCCCAGAGAAACGGTTCAAGTTCAAATCGATTTTGGTGATGCATTGCAAACTGCCGATATTTTTCGTTTTAAAGCAATCGATCAAAACGGTCACGAACTTTATACCTGGAGTTGGCCGGTTATTCAACCCAAAGAAAAGGCGGTAGAATTACTTTCCGCAGATTTAAAAAAATCAGAAATTGAAGTGAGGGAAAATGGAAATTTGGTAACTGCAACTGTTGGCGATTTAGCTTTTTCATTCAATAAAGAAAACGGTACAATTCAAGCGGTGAAAAATAGCAAGGGTGATATTTCATTTTCGGGAGGTCCAATTCCTGTTGGTGTTGAATCGGAAGTTACCGGTACAAAATGGGACGTGAACGAACAAGGAAATTTTTGGTTTGAAATTACTTATTCCCGTTATCCGGAACGTGCAATTTGGACAGTGAACAAAAAGGGATTGTTGGGTTTGGAGGCCGATGCAATTCGCAGGAGATTAAAAGATATCGATTATGTTGGGATTTCATTTAATTTTCCTGAAGAAAAATGTGAATCGGTAAGTTGGATGGGGCGCGGACCTTACCGTGTTTGGAAAAACAGGACCAAAGGAAGTAATTTTGGAGTTTGGGAAAAAGAGTACAACAACACCATCACCGGCGAAAGTTTCAATAATTTGGTTTATCCTGAATTTAAAGGCTACCACGGTAATTTGTACTGGGCAAAACTAAAAACTACAGAATCGCCAATTACCATTATCTCGGAAACACCAAATCTCTATTTTCGATTGTTTACCCCGGCAAAACCACAAAATGTTCGGGGAGGGGTTTATCCTTCATTTCCAAAAGGAAATATCTCGTTTTTATACGATATTCCGGCAATTGGAACTAAATTTCAGCAAGCTGATAAGCTGGGACCTAAAAGCCAAAAAGGAATTTTTGGCAGCCACCGTGGAGATGAAAACTACCCGATTAAGTTGTGGTTTGATTTCCGGGTTGAATAGGAATTATTTCCCTGAAAGGGAAGCAGCAACAATGTCAATTCTTTTGCCTTTCACGTTACTAATTGTGAAATAATTAATTGAATTTTTACTTCCCTGAAAGGGAAGCAGCAAACGCACTATGAAATAAAAAAAACAGCAAAATATAAAGGGCCAAATTTTGAAATGAGACCAATAAAAAATGAAAATTAATAAAATTGTACAAATCACGATTGTAGTGATGTTAGTCGCAAATACTTTTTCATGTGCAAAAAAAGCACCGGAACAAAAACCCAATATTGTTTGGATAATGATGGAAGACTGGGGTTACCAACTTTCGTGTTATGGTGAGCCTGGGATTCAAACTCCAAATCTCGATAAATTTGCTGAGGAAGGAATTCGTTACACTAACTCGTTTTGTACGGCACCGGTTTGTTCACCATCACGTTCGGCAATGATTACCGGGTTTCATCAAAATTATATTGGAGCAAGCCAGCACCGCACAAAAGCACCTGATTTCGAAAAAAAACCACTGCCGTACGGAATTAAACCAATTACGCATTTGTTAGAGGATGCCGGTTATTTCACCTGTTTTATGGCAAATCGTAAAACCGACTTTAATTTCACCCTCGACAAAAAACCTTTTCAGGGAAAAGATTGGAGCGAACGTGCCGAAGATCAACCCTTTTATGCGCAACTAACATTTGGTGGAACTCATCGCAAATGGAAACGCGATCCGCAAAACCCGATTAATATCAACAAAGTTGAACTTCCACCCTATTATCCGCAAACCGATTTGGCAAAACGTGACTGGGCCAATGGTTTGGAGAGTGCCCAGATTGTCGATCGCGAAATTGGAGAAGTACTAAAACGTTTGGATGACGAGGGTTTGGCAGAAAATACAATCGTTTTTATTATCGGCGACAACGGGCGTTGCATGCCACGGGGAAAACAGTTTTTGTACGACGGCGGAATTCAGGTACCAATTTTAGTGCGCTGGCCGGCAAAAATTAAACCAGCGCAAGTAATCGACGATCTCGTTTCAACACTCGATATTTCGAAAACAATTCTCGATGTGGCCGGGGTTGCTCCGCCGCATCTGCTTCACGGAAGAGATTTGTTGGATGGCAGCACAAAAAGCCGTAAATATATTTTTGCTGCCCGCGATAAAATGGATGAAACCCACGATGCCATGCGTGCGGTACGTACAAAAGAATTTAAACTCATTCAGAATTTAATGCCCGAACGTGCGTATTGTCAGTTTAACCGTTATAAAGAAACCAGCTACCCGGTGCTGGCACTATTGAATGTTTTAAACCTAAAAGGAGAGCTTCCGCCAGAACAGGCAGCTTTTATGGCAGCTTCGAAACCTGAGTTCGAACTGTTCGATTTACGCAACGACCCGTATGAAATCAAGAACCTCGCTGATAATCCAGAATACCAGGATATTAAAACGGAATTGCTAAAAAAGCTTACCAACTGGCGCGAAAATGTAATTCACGACCAGGGGGTTTCAAAAGAGTTCAGGGCAGGAGGCTGGCCTGCCGACTATCCAACCCGAACATTGGAAGAGTGGCAACATGTACTCGACCTTTGGCAACCGTGGGTATTTCGCGAACCGGGAAGTAAAATTCAACGCCCCGATAAAGAAATTGCTAAAGGAAATTTGGTTGATGTTCCGGGGTATTAAAATTTCATTCCCACGAAAGTTGGACTCTGTCATATTGAAACTATCATTCCAGCTTTCGCAGGAATCGAATTTTTTGAAACAGGGATTTTTCGTACGAAAGGAAAAATCACAAAAAAGGATGATTCCAAATTATTGTGGAAAATGATTCAGTAGTTAGGATTGGATTGAAGCGATAAGATTACAGTAGATGTGACAAATCATTAATTTTACCATTCTCACTAAGTTTCTAATGTTCCGGTTTTTTTAACCATTTCAGAAAATTGTCGCTGTTTATGGATTCAAAAGTTGAATTATTATAATTTTCGGTCCATGAGTTTGGAGCTTTTACCTGTTTATTTCCCCATTTAAATTCGAAACCATGAAGTTGTCCGTCTTTTTCTTCAACAAGATCAAGTTCTGCACCCAAGTAGGTACGTTAGAAATAGCTATTCACGAATGTTTCATTATAAGAATTTGCTTTCATTCTCTCGGCCAATAAAAAATTCTCCCAAAGTTGTCCTTTGTCATTTCGAAGTTGTATCGAATTGAAATTATTTATCAGCGCATTTCTAACTCCTGTATCATAAAAATATATTTTATCCATTTTAACAACCTCTTTTCTAAGGTTCCTACTAAGGCATTGTAAAACAATAACTACTCCTTTTTAACTTGTTCTTTTGCTTTTTATCTTCTTTGCTAAATCTTTGTATAAACATGGCTATACGCAAATTTATCAAGTTGCTAAAAACCAAAAAAACTTCGTTAAATTTGAAGCATTTATTATTTTACAAAGCCTAAAACCTGAAAGCCGGAAAATAACAAAACTTTTTTCGAGCAATGAAATATAATTCAATAATGCTTCGCGGTGAATTTGTAAGGTTATTGCAAATTCCTGCAACGAAACCAACTGCCCAACCTGGTATGCGAGCAGTTTTAACAATTGATTTAATTTTTCGGGATACTTAATATTTGCCAAAGCTAAAATATCTTTGTATAAATATGATTTGCATAAATCGTCTAAATATTTTCTTTTTTGGTTGAAATTTTTGTATTAAAACACTTCGGGGTACATTCCGTATAGTAATAATTCTTCCAGTTTTAACGAGACAGAATAGTCGTTCAATCCGGCATGATTCTGCCATTCTAAAACAGAAACCGGATAAAGGATATTGGTAATAATTCTTCCGGTTAAAGGTTCGTTTATCCGGTTTGCCAAATCAAGCGAAGATGAACCGGTTACTATTATTTTGAGATTTTGGATTTTATCATATAAAATCTTAAGGTTTATTCCAATATCAACGATTCGTTGTGCTTCATCAATAAAAAGTAAGTCGTAACCTTCGACCAAACCACTTAATTTTGAAAAATAACGCGATGAAAGTGTTTCATTATATTACTGTTCGCCGGCATTTATATGAAATATTTTATCTTTTGAGTTTTGTAATAGAGTTTCAACCAAAGTAATTAGCGTGAATTCCTACGGTCAACCGTAGGAATTCAGGGAAATTACCTAATCAATTCCTGCAAATATGTTTTTAAGTTTGTTAATTTTAACCGATTGTCAAGTCAATCATAGATTGTCAAGAACGTCATGCTGAACTTGTTTCAGCACCTTTGTAATAACTGTGAGATTTCGAAATGAACTCTCCCGATGGGATCGTTTGCGGGAAATGACGGACAGGCACTTGAAACTTAACTTGATACTATTATAAATATTCTTATTTTGCATCATTTTGTAATTTATGCCAAAACAATATTAACTGATGATTAAAAAATCATTCTTTCTTGCATTTATCATTCTGATTGCATTTTCTATTTCCTGTAATCAGCGAAAAAATGAACCCCCAAAACCAAACATTCTCTTTATTGCCATCGACGATATGAACGATTGGGTTGGTGTTTTGGGTGGTCATCCACAAGCGAAAACGCCAAACATCGACAAACAGGCACAGCGGGGCGTGCTTTTTACTAATGCGCAAACAGCGGCACCTGGCTTCTCGCTAAGCAGAAATGCGTTGTTGTACGGCATGCAGCCCAACCACTCGGGACTGTACCCGTTTTACGATCGCACTAAAATGGATCCGGCATTTTTCGCCAAACATAAAAGCCTGATGCAACTGTTCAGAAGTAACGCTTACAATACTTTTGGTGCGGGTAAAATTCATCATGGCACCATGAATAAGACATCCATAGAAATGAGCGATCCGTTTGAATGGAATAACCTTGCCGAAAATTCGCAGTTCGTTCAAATAAAAAACGAAATGAAAAAGTTTCTTCCAACCAGCGAAGCACCACTTGTTTTACAAGGAAAAGCTTTGCACAATGTTGTGGATACCGACAAACCTTCGTTGGCAAATTTCAACAAAATGTGGGAAAAAATGCAGAAAAGGGGAATGAACTTGGAGTAAATATAGATGTATGCGCATTGTAATTCAAAAAGTAAAAGAAACGTTTGTTTCTGTTGATGGGGAAATAATTTCATCCATCAAAAAAGGGCTGCTTGTTTTGGTGGGTATTGAAAATGCCGACACTCAGGAGGACATTAATTACCTCACTAAAAAATTAATTCAATTACGTGTTTTTGAAGATGAAAACGGAGTAATGAACCTTTCGGTGAAAGATGTGGATGGCGAGGTGTTGATTGTTAGCCAGTTTACTTTGCAAGCTAATACTAAAAAAGGAAACCGCCCATCTTATATCAGGGCAGCCCGTCCAGATTTTTCAATTCCGATGTACGAAAAATTTGTGAAGGCGGTTGAAGAATCACTTGGTAAAAAGGTAGGAACCGGAAAGTTTGGTGCAATGATGGACGTGGCATTAATTAACGATGGCCCGGTAACAATAATAATCGATTCAAAACAAAAGGGTTTTTAAAGGGTATTTCGCTATAATTTCATAAAAATATATAAAATTGGGATTATAATCCCAATATTTACATTTTTTGAAATGATAAGCAGATTACTTGAAAATATAATTCTTCAGAAAATTGGTCGAAAAAAGGCTTTAATTATTTTAGGTGCAAGGCAAGCGGGTAAAACTACTTTGATAAAAAAAATATTGACCGAAAATTCTGAACCGACCCTTTTATTGAATGCTGATTTGCCTGCTGTTCAGCAACAGTTAAAAAACCCATCAATTAATGAACTTAAACAGGTATTTGGAAAATCGAAACTCATTTTTATTGATGAAGCGCAACTTCAACATCGAATAATTTTTGGAATGTATCCTGATGTAATAAATAATCTGGGTGAAGAGAAAGAGACATTATTGAATTTAACAGAAAGCTATTTATATAAAGATATAATTGCGTTTCAGCAATTACGAAAACCGGAATTTGTGCAAAAATTGCTTCAAGCACTTGCTTTTCAAGTGGGAAATGAAGTCTCGTACAACGAATTATCTAATTTGCTGCAAATCGACAGAAAAACAATAATTCATTACATCGATTTGCTCGAAAAAGCATTTGTAATTTTTAGGTTGCCATCATTCTGCCTCAATTTGCGAAAGGAATTATCATCAAAAATTAAAATCTATTTTTACGATATAGGGATAAGGAATGCACTAATTGGCGATTATAGAACATTTGAACTTCGAAACGATAAAGAGGCTTTGTGGGAGAACTTTTTGGTTGCTGAACGGAAAAAAGCAAATCATTATAATTTGAGATATGTAAATTCTTATTTCTGGGGAACGCATCAGAAACAGGAAATTGATTACATTGAAGAAGCTGATGGCGAGTTACAAGCATTTGAATTTAAATGGAATAAAAATGCGAAATTCAAACTTCCTAAAACGTTTTCTGATGCGTATAAAAATGTAAAAGCAGAACTTGTTACATCTGATAATTTTCATAATTTTTTAACAAATGACGACTAAAAACATTTCAATAACCGAAGCCCAAAAACAGGTTGACAATTGGATTAAAACATACGGGGTGCGCTATTTTAGCGAGCTCACCAACATGGCAATTTTAACCGAAGAAGTTGGCGAGTTGGCCAGGATTATTGCGCGGAAATACGGTGACCAGTCGTTTAAAGACTCAGAGAAAAATCTCGACTTAGGCGATGAAATGGCCGATGTTTTATGGGTTTTAATCTGCCTTGCCAACCAAACCGGGATTGATTTAAATAATGCATTCCTGAAAAACATGGAAAAGAAAACCAACCGCGACAAAACAAGGCACATTCAGAATAAAAAACTAAAAAAATAGTATAATATTTTTAAATCTTTCAACCTAAAAATTTCAATAATATATAAAATTTCAATTCTTGTAATCCTGATTATTGCATTTGCCACCTGCCCGACAAAACAAACAAACCCTGAAAAATGGACCGATGCCGAAGTAAACTCATGGTTTGAAAAACAAGAGTGGCTCGGAGGCTGAAATATTCAGCCGGCTGTATCGGTAGATAAAAGAAGCCTTGCAATCAACTACTTCAACAATTACCATTATTGGGATGAGGTTTTTCAATATTTTAAAAATACCGGTTTAAAAGCTGTACCGGTTTCCGACAAACATGAACTGGACGGAAAACATATTTTAGGAGCTGTAAATTAATAAACGCTTGTTTTATGCGTAGATATTTTGTTTTTTAGCGAGTTGAAAAATCTGTAAATAGTGGTTCTATTAAAAGAATTTTTCAAAGAAGATAAAAAGCAAAAGAACAAG
>JAKIST010000175.1 GCA_021648495.1 Draconibacterium sp. | reverse complement strand
GAAAATGGATGATTTGAGAGCAAATTTGATTTTATTCTCCGAAAGTAGATTTTCTGTTCAATTATTGTAATTCACTTAGGGTTTGTTAAGAAATAACATCGCCAGCTTTGTCCAACTTATTTCGTAATAATGCCTTAGCCAAGATGTGAGTTACCTTAATATTCTTTTTTAAAATGAAAAATATAAAAATAGCTGTTGCTCAATTTGAACCAAAAGATGGCGACAAAGAATATAATTTCTCGATAATTGAAAAATTAACACAAAAAGCTAAAGAAAAAGGAGCCGATGCAATCAGTTTTCATGAATTGTCGATTACGGCGTACACTTTCATCAAAAACCTTGATCGGGACCAAGTTTTTGATTTAGCTGAAGAAATTCCGGGTGGCAGAAGTTGTCAGAAACTGATAGGTATTTCAAAAAAGTACGATATTCCAATTTTGGCAGGACTTGTTGAACTTTATAAAAATAAAATATTTAACACCTATTTATGTGTTGATAGTTCCGGGGTTATTGCCAGGTTTCAGAAATTGCACCCTTTTATCAGTACACATTTTGCAGCCGGAAACGAATATATTGTATTTGACTTAAAAGGATGGAAATGTGGAATATTAATTTGTTATGATAATAATGTAGTTGAGAATGTAAGAGCTACTTCTCTTTTGGGAGCCGATATTATTTTTGCGCCACATGTTACCGGGTGTACTCCATCTTCTATGCCCGGCAGAGGATATGTAAAAGACGATCTTTGGCAAAATAGAAGTTGCGACCCAGTTCCATTACGATTAGAATTCGACGGGCCAAAAGGAAGAGGTTGGTTGATGAGATGGCTACCCGCAAGGGCTTTTGACAATGGTGTTTATTACGTATTTACCAATCCTGTTGGTTACGACGGTGATCATTTAAAAAATGGTAACTCAATGATTTTAGATCCTTATGGTGAGATATTAGCTGAAATCAAAAGTTTTGATAATGAAATAACCATTGCAACTTTGACGCCTGATAAACTCAAACTGTCGGGTGGCTTTAGATATAAAAATGCAAGACGGCCTGAACTTTACAGAGATATAATTGGCAAGGACCACAAATCTGAAACAATACCAATTTGGTTGACAGAAAAATAGTTAGGGGTTGTGAAGAAATAACATGACTGGAATTAACGAAGTTATTTTTTGCCTTGTTATCGCTCAAAATAACATCGCCAGCTTTGTCCAACTTATTTCGTAATAATGTCGCACTTGCATCTTGAATTTTCGATGCCTTAGTAAAAGGGGTAAATTATTTTTATTAACGATAATTTACTAAATTGATAATATGCTTGCTCACAGAGCAGAGTTATTGTTTCAAAATTTGCACGATATAAATGCCTGCCAATGACAGATTTTTGTAGAATGCTGTTTTAATGGGAGTTGTAGTTTTTCGCATAGCGATCCCTTTGGGTCAACTCCAACAAATAAACCGGACTTTGGAAAGTCCGGCTCCCCTTACTGTCATTTACTCATTATGCATAATCTAAAAATTAGGTGAACCCTTGGAATGACTTCCTTCTAATTCCTCTCAGCCAATTGGCGGAAGGTTAAGAATTATTTTGCTTTTTTAATACATGCGAATAGTTAAATCACGATCATGAAAATGAACCTGTCAATAATCAAACATATATAAGGCTACAATCCAATCGGGATAATATATTCAGGCCAAGATCTTATTTTAAATGAATTTAACAATCAGAAATATTGATATTTTAAATGTGCGATTTTTAGCTTTTCTTTCTTTTGTTCAAAACACTAATTTCGTAATTTTCGAATATAATAGCGATTGCAATTTTCACTAAAAAAGTAAAAAGTAAAAATCCGATAGAAAATATCATTGTTGCCGTTCTAATCTCAGTCATTGATGGGGTGTAAACATAAATTTGACCTAAAACGTCGGGTGTAAAACCAGGGATAATAAGTGCAATCCCTTTTTCAACATAAACGCTGGCATAAATAAGGACCGCACCAATGTTCAGGGTAACAAAATTTTTCCGGGTTTTTGGAATTAAGAAAAGGAAGAATGCAACGACTCCCATACCAATCGACGACCAACTGTAAAAAACAATTTCTTTGTTATCGCCAATTCCGAAAAGCAAATATTTCCAATACAAAAGATGCTCGGTCCCGGAATAAAATTCTTTAAAAAGCTCGGTGATAGTAAAATATAGATAAATGAACATTGCATACACCATAAGCTCAGCAATCCTCCAAATAGCTTCATCTTTTATTTCAAATTTTGTGACTTTTCTAAGTATTTGGAATAAAATCAAAAGAATAGCCGGTCCGGAACAAAAAGCAGATGCCAAAAATCGTGGGGCAAGTAAAGCACTGTTCCAAAACGGGCGGGCGGGCAAAGCATTATAAAGAAATGCAGTTACCGTGTGAATGGCAACAGCCATTGGAATGCTCGCTAATACCAGTATCAACACTAATTTTTTATTGTATTCTTTTTTGTAAAATATGGAGTACAATAAATGTGTTACAACAGTTAAATTAATCAGAAAATAAATTATAAGGACGAAAAAATCCCATGATAACATAGACGATGGAAAGTTCATTGTACCTATTAAAGGCAACATGTGCCAAAACCGAAGCGGTTTTCCAATATCAACAACTACAAATGCGATGCTCATAATTACGGCACAAACTGCCAATAATTCACCAAATATCACAATTTCTTTAATTGGTTTCCAATTATAAATATAGGCAGGGATAACCAACATAACTGCCGCAGCTGCAACCCCAACCAAAAATGTAAAATTTCCGATATAGAAAGCCCACGACACAGAATCACGCATGTGCGTTTTAATCAATCCTTCGCTTAATTGGTCCGAATAACCAAGTCCGCCCCAAATAATTAACAATAGTAAAAGAATCAGCCAGGCATAATATACTTTGCTTCCCCGAAGAATTATTTTTATACTGCCTGTTATAAATCGAATAAAGTTCATATTAAGATTTATTAAATAATTTCAAAAAAAGAATTGTGTTATATTTTATTGAATTAAAACAAGGTTCTAACCCGGTTAAACTCCAAAGAAATAATAGAATTTAGGCTGCGTGTTTAATTCTTGTTTTAAAACAAGCACACGTTTATTTTTCAAGATATAGCGTACTTCGCTGTTTGGATCTAAAAGATTTCCGAATTTTCTTGCTCCTACCGGGCAAATCTCAACACAAGCCGGGTATTTCCCTTCGCGTGTGCGTTGAATACAAAAAGTACATTTTTCTACCACTCCTTTCATTCGTGGCCTGTTCCCCAAATAATGCATTTCGGTATTTAGTTCCTCTTTTGGAATGTTTGGTTCGCCCCAATTAAAATGCCTTGCTCCGTAAGGGCAGGCGGCCATACAATATCTGCACCCGATGCACCAATTGTAATCGACAACAACAATTCCATCCTCTTCTTTCCAGGTGGCTTTAACCGGGCACACTTTTACACACGGTGGGTTTTCGCATTGCTGGCACTGTACTGGCACATAAAAGTGCCCTGGTTCCGGAACGGTTTCAGGATTATAATGGATAGTGGAATGGGCAAAATCTATCCCTTTCTCTTTTTCCATTTGAAGTACTTGTATCCATTGAATTTGTGGATCGCGCGATTGATTGTTTTCTTTTACACAAGCGTAAACACATCTTCTGCATCCAACACATCTCGACAGGTCCAGTGCATATCCGAACGAAACCCCATCCATTGCTGGTTTGTCGGACACATGAAATTCTTTGCCATATTTTTCTTTATATTTTACCTCTAAATTTTTAACTATCACATCCTTCTCTTCTTTTGTAAGAATCCTGAAATTATCTTGAAGAAATTCATCAACTGCTTTCATATCGCAACCCGAAAGGGCGAGTGCCGAGAACGTGGCGAGGGATATATTTTTTAAGAAGGATCTTCTTGAATTATCTTTTTTCATCTCAATTAAATTTTCATTTTTTAATATCAATTAATATCTTCCTGCCTTACTGGTGGTGGCTCTGGCGTTAGGGGTTTAAATCTTGGCGAGTGCGGATTATGACAATGCACACAAAGCAGATATTCTTTTTTTCCGTTCCATTCCCCTGTTCTTTTTCCATGGACCCCAACTTTCCAGTCTCTTAATTTTTCGCCATGACATTGTCCGCAAAGTTTATATGATTCCTTGAAATCGAGTAATTTTCCGCTGGCCAGCTTTAGCGAATCCCTGTTATTCATGTCGTGGCAATCGAGGCACCAGCGGTTTTCACTGTCGTGATCAAATATGGCGCTAATGTCATCGTGCATATCTACCAATTCTCTTCTTACAGGGTTCGGAACCATTTCGGAATGACAGTCATTGCATGGGAATATTCCTTCAGTAAAAGGGGGTTGTTCAACCGCAATCTCTGAAGTTTGAACAGTATTACGAATTTCAGCTGAAGCATCATTTGTGAGTTCTTCCAAATTATTGCCTGACCTCGATTCAGAATTGCTGCATCCATTATTCATCACAACTGCTAATACCATAAGAAAAACAGGTATTTTACTCTTTTTTAAAAAATCATTTTTCATTTTAATTGTAATTTTCAAATAAATATTTTCCGTTTAAACAAAAAACTCCTCCAATCTATCTATTCTTCAAAGGAATAAAAAGATTACTCTCTCTTTTTAATTAGATATTTGGTATATAAAATGGAAACAGTAATTGAAATAACAGCAAGTACAAGAAATACCAAAACCCTGTACCCGATATCAATACTCGACATGTCAACAAATATCAACCGAATTGCCGAAGCCACCATCGCTGCAATGGCCAGCCACCGGTATTTTATGTTTTTTATCAATAAACTTAAAAGAAAAAGCAGTACAGCTGCAAAAATCCAGGATGCTGTAATATAAGATGAAGGTGAAACATGATAAAATGCAATTAATGTCATAATTAATCCGGAAATCAGATAAACATTGCGTACCAGTTCTGCTTTAATATTTAACCTTTCTTTTTTCCAGTTTACAACTCTGGCTGAAATATAAGCAACCAACATAAATGTGAAGTTTGCGCTGTTTGAACTTCCTGAGTCGTTAAGATAAAAAACCATAAACCCTAAAAAAAGCAGCATATTCATGGTTACAATAAACCGTGAGCGAAACCACAAAGCCATTGACACCACCAGCAAACTTTGTAAAGCGAAAAGCAGGTAAGATTTTGGCAAACCAAACATTCCAAAAATGGCCACACTTAAGGCCAGAAAACCATAAAGTGCATACATTGATGCCATAATTTTTATCTTCGAGTAGGATTGAAGTATAAAGGAATAAATGAGACAAAAAAAGGTAATGGCAGCAAAAATGGAAACATAATTGCTTTCAAAATAAGTAACGATTACTAATGCCATGATAGTGGTAAAACCCAGTCCGTTCCAAATTAAAGAAGTAATAATAAAATCATTTGAAACCTCTTCCTTTTTTGGAATAATGGCAAGCATTGAAAAGATAAATCCGGTGACAATAAAATACAAATACCCCATTCCGGGTGTTGCAATAAATTCGGGACTGTTCCCTAAAATCGGATTGTTTAATAACCAGTTTAAATGGACAATATATACCAGAAAAATAAATGCAAAAGTAAGTTTTAACCATCCAAACCGATAATAAAATAAAACAGTTACAAGTGCAGTAATTGCAACCAGTGCCGCCGAAAAATGAGTTGAGTTGCTCACAATTCCGGTAATCAGAATCATAAGCAAAACAAGTCCGGTCATTAGTTGCGATTTTTTCTGAAAGGCTTTATATAAAAGCACAATTGCTACCATTAACGAAAAGATTAAACCCAGAATTTCGTTTTTAACAAGTGGATCCGTTTGGAAAAAATGAAGCCGCAACGTAAGATAATAGATTAACAAATGGCCGTTATAAGCAAAAAGTTTAGATAAGTAGGAATATGAATTACGTGTGAACCAGGAACAAATATAGATTCCGGCAACCGTTATAAAACCTGCAGCAGCCGAGAAAATCTCAAAACCCGAATTCTGAAAATACCCAACCAAAAAAGTAATGCCAAAAAATAATACAATATTGCCCAGCCAGGCCATTCCATATTCGCCAACACGAAATTCGATGGACCCTTCTGATTGAAAGGGAAGTTTAATTTCAAATTCGGTTTCTTCCTGGATGGATTCTACATTATTGGCAGAAATATTTTGTCCTTTTAACTTTAACAGCGATGATTCTACAGCCGTTAACCGTTCGTTTATAACTTGTATTTCCTTTTTAATGTATTCCAGCTCAGGGGAATCAGATTTTTCCATTTGTATAATGCATCATTTTTTGTTTTAAATCCGATCCAAATATTCTGTTGTGGAAAAAATGCCTGGATAATTAAACTGTCTCTTCTGAATGCTTTTTCCAGGGAGGTAGCAACCAGAGTATAAATGAAAGAATTAGAAATGGCATAATCATCCATACCAGAGCCATCCAAAATCCTTCTAAACCGACCATTCCTAATTTAAAACTAGTAAATCCAAGGAAACTTTTTGAAAATAGCTGTCCTCCGATTACTACATTCCAACGCATGAAGAACACCCCAAAAAGGACAAGGCAACTTACCAGAAAATATATGGGTTTTCGTAATTTTTCCTTCGGAAGGTACATTCTGAAAAATCCAAGTGTCAGCAATGGGATAATTGTTCCCATTAGTCCCTGAAAAATAAAAAGGGTATAGGTTAATTTCCCGGTAACCAGCATGTGCAAGATTTCGAATGACTCTTCGGCTTCGTAAATCCGATGAACCTGATCGAGTGATTCAAGCGTGAAATCAAGAATTAATACCATAAAAAGGAATTTCCCAATTTCGTCCAAACATGCCATATCAATTTTCACCTTTCGTATCCACGAAACGACCATGTATAGAAACATAACCAGCGCAATTCCGGAAACCATGGCTGAGAGAAGGAAAATAACCGGCATTAATA
Source organism: Draconibacterium sp. (assembly GCA_021648495.1). Taxonomy (GTDB): domain Bacteria; phylum Bacteroidota; class Bacteroidia; order Bacteroidales; family Prolixibacteraceae; genus Draconibacterium. The sequence goes on along the minus strand of JAKIST010000175.1, from coordinate 2,417 downwards.
CAGTTGACCACCATGGGTTGGCTTTGATGGAGCCAAAAATAAAACCAACATAACCGTGCAGAAGAAACGCAGATGGAATACCTATTACTGTAATAATATATCCGAGTTTTTTGTCCCAAGCAAGCGCCTTAGGCGAAATGTCGGTTACCCCCAGGGTAAGTATTTTATAGATCCTTCGTTTAATGCCTTTTGACTCGTTTGACCAAATGACAAGATCATAACGGTAATCGAACCAAATTTCGAGTAAAAGTACAACCATAAGATACCAAAGGTAAACAAATCCGAAAATAGCCATGGCTGAACCCAATTGAGGTGTTGTTAGGATTTCGTATGACCGGAAGGGATGTCCCAGATGTGAAACCAGCGGTAACCCAGCTACAATTAAAAAGGCTAATGCTGTTAAAAGAGCAAGATGGTAAGTTGGGCGAAGGACTTTTATTTTAAAGACCCGTTCGAGTGATGCAAGAATAAAAGCTCCTGCAACCAATCCGGTAATATACGGGTAGAGGATAATAAGTATTCCCCATTGCAATTCTATTTCGTTGGGATAAATAAAACCATCAACATGTTTAAGTATTTCATATAAGTGTTCCATATTATCGTACCTCCGCGCTTAAACCGTTATAAAATAATTTTGATCCAGTATTTAAATTAGGTTTTAAAACCTGGCAATTGTGTTCTTTCAGGAATTTGTGCAACTCCCCTTCTTTATCATTCAAATCACCGTAAATTCTTGCACCTGTTGGGCAAACCTCCACACATGCTGGCTTTAACCCTTTTGTAATTCGGTGGTAACACAACGTGCATTTGTCAGCTGTTTTTGTGACAGGATGAAGATACCGGCAACCATAAGGGCAGGCTTGGATGCAATAGGCGCAACCGATACAATATTCTTTATCAACAAGTGTTATTCCTTCCGGGCTTTCAAAAGTTGCACCAACCGGACAAACTTGCGTACATGGCGATTTTGCGCAATGATTACACATTTTTGGAACAAAAAATGTTTTGAATAATTCCTCTTCAGGAACTGTTTGAGTAAAACCATCGATCCCACCGTTGGGAGATACCACATTTATAGACCCGTCATTTTTAATGGTATATTGTTCTACCCATGAACGATAATAAAATGGTTCTTTTGGAACATTATTTTCCGATTTGCAGGCTTTGGCACACATACCGCAACCAATACATTTTTCAATATCAATACCGATACCATACCAGATTTTGGTCTTATCTTCCGGTTCACCTGCCGCAAATATGATCGCGTTAAAAGGTGCCAAAGCCGATGTGGCCAAAATTGTACCGGCTAGTGCAGCAGACTTTTTTAAAAAGTTGCGTCTCGATGCATTCATTCTTTTAGTTCCCATACAGCATGCGGATTATGACAATCGATACAATTTTCTTTCTCAGGATGATGCTCCTTAATATCGATTTGGTTAATAACTTCAATTTTACGTGCCGGATTAAGACTATGGCAACGACCACAGAATTCTCTGGTTCCCTGCTTTATCAAATACTCTTTAATTTCATAGTCGTCGGCATGTTTGGCATTCGGCCCATGGCAAACTTCGCACGACAAACCTGCGTGAGCATCTGAAGCAAGCAATTCTGCTTCAGTGTCGTGACAATCAATACAAACTGCTTTCCCTGCATAATTAATGGGAAGTGCTGCAATTTCATCAATCGAATTGGCCCGGTAATGTCCGTATTTTCCAAATGAATCAGGAATCAGAAAATGCCGCGCGATTAGGAACAGTATAATAAATACTGCAAATAGCGGAATCAACGTTTTGAGCTGTACTGGCATAATTAGAAAGTTTTATAAATAAATTTTCTAAATGTATTGAATTATATGAGTTGCAAAGTACAGACAACGACTGACATTAATCAATAAAAATATAGACATAAATTAATTTGTATTTTAATTCTTTTTATCTAAACGTAGAAAAGCTTTCCCTGTTAAATATCAAAAATGAAAAATCAGATTGAATTACCAACTATTTTTAGAGCATATACCAGTGAAAATACAATTATATTAGAAAAGAGATTATAGAACAGAACAAAGGATTAAATAAAGGTATTGTTTTGTTTAAAAGTGAAAAGATTAAAGCACCGGGAACAATACCGAAGTCTATTGAATGCTAAAAAAAGCAAATGGGACAACCCTTTTTGAAAAGGGTTGTCCCATATTTTTTTTTGAATAAAAGGACGGATGATGAATCCGCAAATAGAAACTTTTTATCGTGTTAATTTCCCTTCTGTATTTTTTTTATCGACCTTTCAGAAATAAACGCGGCAAAGATGACAACAAAAACAACAACAACGGCAATAAAAAGTCCCATTGGAATTGGAGCCGGTTCGCCTTGTCCGTACGAGTGAAGTCCGGATAAGTAGAAGTTTACCCCAAAGTAGGTCAT
>JAKIST010000174.1 GCA_021648495.1 Draconibacterium sp. | reverse complement strand
AACAAGTTAAAAAGTAGTAGTTATTGTTTTACAATGCCCTTGGGGGAGGATAGGAAGGGCTTTTCTTTACACCTCAAACGAATCTACTTCGCGATAAGCTTTAATAAATGCTAATTCACCTTCTTTGCCAGGCTTGCTTTTCCCGTGTTCGCAACAAAGAACGCCATTGTACCCTTTGTGATAAATGTGTTTAAAAATGTTTTTGTAATTTATTTCACCGGTAGTTGGTTCTTTCCTTCCGGGATTATCGCCGAGGTGAAAAGCACTAATATAATCCCAACATTTATCCATATTTGGAATAATATTCCCCTCTGTAATTTGTTGGTGGTACATGTCGTCAACAATTTTACAGCTTGGGTGGTTTACTCCAATGCAAATTAAATAGGCTTCCGACATTTTAGTAAGAAATAACCCCGGATGGTTGGTCCAGGCATTTAAAGGCTCCATTACCAGTTTCAAATTGGTTTTGCCAACAACATCACAACACATGCGCATATTATCGATAACATTTGCCATTTGGTATCCACGCTCCAGCCCTTCATCAAAATGCCCCGGAACAACGAGTGCTGTTTTTACACCTGTGCGTTTCTGAACTTCAAGGCCTTTTTTCATCGTCTCTTTCAGCATCTTTTTGATTTCAGGATCTTGGGTAACCATCGATTTAGTTTTAAAGTCGGCATACAAAACAAACGGGCCCAAATCCATTCCCAAACGTGCCAGTTCGTTGGCAATTTTTTCCTGTAATTCAGGAGGTTTGTTCATTAAACCATTATCGAAAATAGCACGGAAACCCTGATCGGCGATAAATTTAATATTGTCGATGGGGTCTTTTCCTGCATGTTCCCGAAACGTTCCCAAATTGGGTGCATACTTTAATTTGAATTTTGCCGAATTGGAAACCTCTGATCCTGAAGCCGAAGCTCCCATAAATCCTGTTAATCCTGACAGTGCTATTCCGCTAACTGCCGTCCTTTTTATAAAATTCCTTCTCTTCATGGTTGTATTGGTTTAAATCGTTATTTTATAACTGAATGGGCTAAATTAATGATTTTGTCCGATAATTTCTAATCATGTCGAACGGCAAATTTATTTTCTTGCAAAGGAGCTGTATCAAAAGTGGTAATTATTGTTTTTTCGTCATCCTGAATTTATTACAGGATCTGTTTATCAGTATTTTAAGATTCTGAAACAAGTTCTCCCATAGTGATCGCTATGCGGAGGATGACGTTTAAATGAACTTTTAAGACTGCCTCTTTTCCGTTATAAGGGATTGTAATGAAATAAGCTAAGCTAAGCGTTTTAACTCGTTCTTTTGCACGCTAACTTCGTCAATTCCAGTCATGTTATTTCTTCACAAACCCTAAATTAAAACATATCAACACAATAATCAATCAACCTTTTGTTTCCTTCCAAAAGAGTTGCTAATTTTAAGGGCGTAAAATTTTGAATCAACGTAAACGTAATATTATTATGAACAGAAAACTTAGAATGGGAATGGTCGGTGGCGGAACCGATGCATTTATTGGCGCAATTCACCGTCTCGCTGCTTTTATGGACAATCAGATTGAACTGGTATGTGGATGTTTTAGTGTTGACCCCGCAATTTCAAAATCTTCGGGCAACCTTTATTTTCTTCCTGAAAACCGTGTTTATGAAACCTATCAGGAAATGTTTGAAAAGGAAGCACTGCTTCCAGAAGGTGAACGAATGGATTTTGTTTCCATTGTAACTCCAAACTTTGTGCATTTTGCTCCAGCAATGATGGCTTTGGAAAATGGTTTTAATGTGGTGCTCGATAAACCAATTACTTTCACTTTAGATGAAGCTTTAAAATTGAAAGAGAAAATAAATGAAACCGGATTAACTTTTGCTTTAACGCATACCTATTCTGGTTACCCTGCTGTTAAACATGCAAAAAAAATGGTTGCCGATGGTGCTTTGGGGAAAATCCGTAAAATTTATGTTGAATATCCTCAAGGTTGGCTTTCCTCAAAATTGGAAGATACCGGCAATCCGCAAGCTTCGTGGAGAACCGATCCAAAACGTTCGGGCAAAGCAGGTTCAATGGGCGATATCGGAACTCATGCTCACCAATTAGCTGAATACATTTCAGGGTTAAAAGTAATTGAACTTTGTGCCGAGTTGAACGTGTTTGTCCCTAAGCGTTTATTAGATGATGATGGTGCTGCGCTGCTTCGTTTCGAAAATGGTGCAAAAGGAGTTTTAATAGCAACCCAAATTGCTGCCGGCGAAGAAAATGCCATCAGAATTCGTATTTATGGCGATAAAGGTGGTTTGGAATGGGCACAAATGGAACCCAATTCTTTAATTGCCAAATGGCCCGATAAACCGATGCAAATCCTTCGCGTTGGCACCAGCATGAACAGCGCGGTTGCTGCTCATAATACACGTACTCCCGGAGGTCATCCTGAAGGTTATCTCGAAGCTTTCGCCAATATTTACCGCAATTTTTCATTAACTGTTCGTGCAAAAATGAACAATGAAGAACCAACTGCCGAAATGCTTGATTTCCCTGGTGTTGAAGACGGGATTCGTGGAATGCAATTTATCGATGCGGTTGTGAAATCTGGCTACAATGACGATCTGAAATGGGTAAAATTTGGGGAATAATGACCTCCCCAAAAACCTCCCAAAGGAAGAATTTTGAACTGGTGACTTGCAGTCACCTGCTCAATAAAAAGTAAGTTGCAAGCGGCCAAAAGCCAGGCACTACTCGAAACTTTTAACAAAAAAATAATGGCAAGACCAGTAACACTATTTACCGGACAATGGGCCGACCTTCCCATTGAAACAATGTGCCAGAAAGCGCAAAAGTTTGGCTACGACGGACTCGAACTCTGCTGTTGGGGCGACCACATGGAAATTGACAAAGCAGATCAGGTTTATTGCAATGAAAGATTAGCTCTGCTTGAAAAATACGATCTCAAATTGTATGCAATATCGAACCATTTAGTTGGGCAATGTGTGGCTGATAACATTGACGAACGCCACAAAAGTATTGTACCCGATTACATCTGGGGCGATGGTGATCCGGAAGGGGTGCGGCAGCGTGCGGCTGAAGAAATGATAAAAACTGCCAAAGTGGCTAAAAGGCTTGGGCTCGATACAGTGGTTGGTTTTACCGGAAGTCCGATTTGGCATTTGTTATATTCATTCCCCCCGGTTACTACTGCAATGATTGAGAAGGGTTATGAAGATTTTGCAAATCGTTGGAAACCAATTTTAGATGAATACCAAAAGTTGGGTATTAAGTTTGCATTGGAGGTTCACCCAACAGAAATTGCATTCGATATTCATACAGCACATTTAACTTTAAAAGCATTAAATAATCATCCTGCATTTGGGTTTAATTTCGACCCCAGCCATTTTGGGTACCAGCATGTTGACTACGTCAGATTTATCTATGAATTTGCCGATCGCATTTTCCACGTTCACATGAAAGATGCCTACTGGAGCGATGTTCCAATGGGAGTTGGGGTTTTTGGCGGCCACATGGAATTTGGCGATAATCGTCGCTACTGGAATTTCCGCAGCCTGGGCCGGGGTAAAATTGATTTCGAGAATATTATCCGTGCATTGAACGATATAAAATATAACGGACCACTCTCAGTAGAATGGGAAGACAGTGGAATGAACCGCGAAGCAGGTGCTGCCGAAGCCTGTGATTTTGTTCACTATTCCGATTTTGAACCATCGGATGTGGCATTTGACGATGCGATGCAGAAAGAGAAGTAAGAAAGCTGGAAGTCGGAAAACCGAAGTCAGGAGTTGCAGCGGACAGTGGTAATAGTTAAGAAAAGAAGCTCAATAAATATCATGAAAATACTGCAAACAAATTCATTGGTGACGACAATACCAATAGTTACCTTACACCAACTTACCATTCTACTTGGGAGTTGCCTAAAGTTTTAAAATAATTGGTTGATTTTGGTCAAGCCCTCACTTCGAGTGGGGGTTTGACTGAATTAACCCGTATTGAATTTTTCAAAATTGTCAAGGTGAATTAAAACCCTGTTCAAGCAAGCACCCAGCTCTTTTTTTATTTCACTGTCCCAAAATCTTAAAACCGTCCAACCTTGCTCTTCCAATTTCCGATTATTTTGTCTGTCGCGCTGCATGTTCCGCTCAATTTTTGGAATCCAAAAATCACGGTTTGATTTAATTTTTCTCTTCTTTTCTTCCCAGTTGTAGCCGTGCCAAAATTCACCATCAATAAAAATTATCAGTTTGAATTTCGTAAACACAATATCGGGTGTACCTTGAAGCTTTTTTACATTTTTTCGGTAACGCAGCCCCAAGCCCCAAAGTACTTTCCTGAATTGTATTTCCGGTTTTGTTTCTTTGCTCCTAATTTTGCTCATCAAATCCGACCGCGCTTTTGTGGTATAAAAACCGGCAGCCTCATTAAATCGCGGGACTTTGATAATATTTTCAGTATAAATTTTCAATTGGAACAGGTTTCATTCAATTCTTTCAAATTTCTTATATTTTTGTCAAAAATAACTATCTATGGGAAATAAATCTATATCAAATTTTATAAACAAGCTCCCCAAAGCAGAACTCCATTTACATATCGAAGGTACTTTTGAACCCGGATTAATGTTTAAAATTGCCCAGCGAAATGGAATTAAAATAAAATACAATTCGGTTGAAGAGCTTAAAAAAGTTTACAATTTTAGTAAGCTTCAGGAATTCCTTGATATTTATTATGCCGGGGCAGAAGTGCTAATTTATGAACAGGATTTTTACGATTTAACATGGGCATATTTATTGAAAGCAAAGGAGCAAAATATCGTTCACACCGAAATATTTTTCGATCCGCAAACTCATACGCATCGAGGAATAAAATTCAGCACCGTAATTAATGGTATTAAAAAAGCGTTGGATACCGGGAAAGAAAAGCTGGGGATTACCTCTGAAATAATCGTTTGTTTTTTACGCCACCTCGATGAAGTTGATGCCATAAAAACATTTCACCAAATCTTACCCTATAAAAAGTGGATTGTTGGTGTTGGTCTCGATTCATCCGAAGTTGGCCATCCTCCTGCTAAATTTCAAAAGGTATTTGAGATGGTACGAAAAGAGGGTTTTCTAACGGTTGCACATGCGGGTGAAGAAGGACCAGCTGAATACGTTTGGGATGCACTTCGTTTGCTAAAAGTATCTCGCGTTGATCACGGGATCAGATCGGTTGAAGATGAGAAATTATTGGATGAACTTGCAACAACAAAAATCCCTTTAACGGTTTGTCCGCTTTCGAACCTCAAGCTCCAAGTGGTGAAAAATATGAAAGATCTCCCCTTAAGAACACTGCTTCAAAAAGGAATTTTAGCAAGCATAAATTCCGACGATCCAGCTTATTTTGGTGGCTATTTAAACGAAAATTATCTTGCTGTTGCCGAAGCATTGAAATTAACAAAACAGGAGATTGCACAATTGGCCGAAAACTCTTTTAAAGCCAGTTTTTTGGATGAGGAAGTTAAAACCAGATGGATAAAAAAAGTTGATTCGTATTACGAAAAAATTATTCAAGTCAAATAATTATTTCAACAGAAAAATTTTCACCCAAGTAATTTCTCACAATAATTCTTACTTTCAAAATCTATTTATAAATTGTAAGCCAATATTAAAACTTGTACTATGACTTACATACCAAAAGAGAACCGTTACAACACAATGAAATACAATCGCTGTGGAAAGTGGGGGTTAAAATTACCCGCTGTTTCGTTGGGATTATGGCACAACTTCGGTGATGTTGACACCATTGAAAATGGTCGTAAAATGTTGCACCGTGCTTTCGATTTAGGGATTACACATTTCGATTTAGCCAATAATTACGGGCCACCTCCCGGCTCGGCGGAAGAGAACTTTGGCAAAATGTTTAAGCAAGATTTTAGTAGCCACCGCGACGAACTGATTATTTCGTCGAAAGCCGGCTATTTAATGTGGCCTGGTCCGTATGGAGAATGGGGGAGCCGAAAATATCTGCTTGCAAGCCTCGACCAAAGTTTGAAACGAATGGGATTGGAATATGTGGATATATTCTATTCGCACCGACCTGACCCCGACACACCGCTTGAAGAGACAATGATGGCACTCGACCGGGCCGTTCGCTCTGGAAAAGCATTATATGTGGGAATTTCAAACTACCCCGCCGACATGGCAAAAGAAGCTTCCAAAATCCTAAAAGAATTAGGGACTCCGTGCCTCATCCATCAACCCAAATATTCAATGTTTGTGCGTTGGGTAGAAGATGGATTGTTGGATGTTTTGGAGGAGGAAGGAATTGGGTGCATTCCATTTTCACCACTGGCACAGGGTTTATTGTCCGATAAATATTTGAATGGTATTCCTGAAAATTCGAGAGCTGCCAAATCTTGGGGTTTCCTTCATGAAAGCGATGTGAAGTCGGCAATTGGGAAAGTACAGAAACTAAACGAAATTGCTAAACAGCGTGGACAATCGTTGGCACAAATGGCACTGGCCTGGATTTTAAAAGACAAACGGATAACATCGGTTTTAATTGGTGCCAGCTCTATAAAACAGATTGACGATAATGTGGAGACCTTGAAAAATATTATGTTTTCGGATGAAGAGTTGAGATTGATTGAAGAGATATTGAAATAAGCTTATCAATTTTTTCAATTGTGAAAAATAAAAGAGCTTGTCCATTAATTTTAAGACAAGCTCTTTTGAAAAATAGAAAGGCTGGTTCAGCAACCAGCCTTTTCTTAATCAACCTAAACTAAACCAAAAACCAAAATCTTTATCTGATAACTAAAACTTTTAAAAAACCTTTGTAACTACCTAAACAAAATTTTGATAAAAAGGTTTATTCAAATCCTCTTTCCCATAGAAACAATTATTTTTTATGAATACAGGATAATTTGTTACAACAATCTCATTTATGGCATTTCTTTTGGCTGCATTCGAATTTATCATTCTTCGGGCCGGAATCCGAGAGATTTGAAAATCCTCATAAATATCGTCGAAAAAATTATCCTCAGCATTATTGTTTTTAGGATCCGAATTGCTCAACATTAGTCTAACTCCTTTATTGTGAAGATGATGGAATAATTCTGCCAATTTTAATTGTTCGGTATCTTCGAATTTATTTTTACTATACGACGTAAATTTTGAAGTTTTACTTATTGGCCGATAGGGAGGATCGAAATAAACAAATGAATTTTCTCGAATATCATTTTCGACTGCACTAAAATCTGCCTTTTTTATTTCGGCTATTTCTAAAAGTTTTGAAGTTTTGATTAAATTCTGCTCATCCAATATTCTTGGGTTTTTATACCTGCCCATTGGAACATTAAATTCACCTTTTAAATTAAACCGGAACAGTCCGTTAAAACAGGTTTTATTCATAAAAATAATTTGAGCGGCACGTAAAATCCACTCGTCGGAATAGTTTGAATTGTTAATTTGAATCCGGTTCTGATTAAAAATCTTTCTTTGTTCATAATAAAAAACAGATTGAGCTTCCTCGTTTAAATTTTCGTATTTCTTTTTGAAAACATCCAAATACTCTATCAGTTTGTAAACATCTTGTTGAATCACGAGGTATGTTAAAATCAACTCTTCATTTACATCGTAAAGAAATGCAGATCGAATATTGTACTGCTGTGAAATATCAAAAAATACTGCTCCACCTCCAATAAAGGGTTCGTAGTAATTATTAATCTGACCTGTTTTTAATTCATTTGGATAAAATTTTTGAAAAGCTTTTAGTAATTGTCCTTTCCCTCCTGCCCATTTTAAAAATGGTTTGGCTACAGAATTTAATTTTGTACTATCTTCAGTGGTTTTATTCATTCCTTTAAAATTACCCAAAAATAGATTAAACTTTTGTTTCCTTAATAATCTGAATACAAAATTTTATCCCGAAAAACAACCCTGCCAGTAACTATCTGTTTTGTAATATATTGAGCGCAAACGTTTGCCTAAACCAATTGGTTAAAAGTTGTAGTATTTCTTTACAAAAACCATATATTCGTTTCGGATTTTTGTACATTTAAATAAGAAGTATATGTAAATTGTTGATTATTTGCCATTTAATAAACAGTTATTTATTTAACTAAAACAAAGTAAAATTCTATCCTGCATTATTCATTTTATGGCAACTACCCCTGTTATCCGGACGGTTAAAAAACCAATCGCTACCCTTTTCTCGCAATGCTTTAGCATAACGCTGGATATTACGATTAGAAACACCGATAGTACGAGAAATTTCAATTGGCGTACAAAGTCCGGTATTAAAAAGATTAACCATAATGTAGCGGTAATTATTTAAGTCTTCTTTACTGTGACAAAAAATTGGTGGCTATTGTGGAGATAATAAACAAAATCATCTTTTTCAAAACACTACACTGCTATTTATTAATCTGGTTGGTGGTGGAAACAAAGGTAATTGCATCTGCATAAGAATTTATTTTTATGCAATTTGCGACTTTTTTATTTACGGCTCAACCTTATTAAACCTCCGAAAATTCAAGATGCAAGTGCGACATTATTGTCAAAGTTATTTAAAAATACCTTTCCAGGTGTATTGTAATTTAGTTTTTTTCTATGCCTTCTATTTAGCTTCATGGTTATCTTGCTGATATACAAACGATCAATATTTTTAAAGTCTGTTTTTTTAGGAATATATTGTCTAATTAATCTATTTGTATATTCATTAAGACCTCTTTCGCACGAAGAATAAGGATGTGCAAAATAAAATAATGCTCCAAGTTTTTTAGAAATATATTTATGCATTGCAAATTCAGTTCCGTTATCAGAAGTTATAGAAAGTACCAGATCTTTAAAAGGCATCATAAGTTTAACTACAGCTTCGGCTAATTCTTGAGCATTTTTTCCATTAAGCATAGCAATTAGGACAAAAGCGGTTGCTCTTTCAGCAATGGTAACAATAGCCCCTTTATTATCTTTGCCCACAATAGTATCAATTTCCCAATCGCCAACTCTTTGTTTATTATTAATCCATTCGGGCCTTTCATCAATAGATACTTTATCTTTTATAATACATCTTTTACCTTTCCCACTACCATATCTTTTTCTATATTTTTTAGAGGCTACACGCAAGTTTTTATATAACACACCTCCTTTGTTTTTATCTTGATAAACAAACTTGTAAATACTCTCATGGCTAACCATATCAATATTATTTTCTTTACAATATCCCCATATCTGTTCTATAGACCATTGTTCCCTCGATACCTTTTCTATGATAAATTTTTCTATAGTGAGAGTAAAACTACGGTTATGAGAGAACCTCTCTTTTTGTTTTTCTGAGAGTTCTTGTGCGAAAGCAGCATTATACTTACCCGTTTTTGTTTGGGTACGTTTACGCTCTCT
>JAKIST010000173.1 GCA_021648495.1 Draconibacterium sp. | reverse complement strand
TGTTCTTTTGCTTTTTATCTTCTTTGAAAAATTCTTTTAATAGAACCACTATTTACAGATTTTTCAACTCGCTAAAAAACAAAATATCTACGCATAAAACAAGCGTTTATTAATTTACAGCTCCTTAATACAGGGCAAACTCATACTTTTAATGTGAAATCTTTAAAAATTATTTGGTCGAATGCATTGGATTATATAGAAAAGTTAGCAATCTTCATTGAACGGAATATTTGACTATCTATTATTCTTAAAAAACCTTATTTCAGTTTAAAAAACCTTAGTAATTTTGAATATCCTACAAACAACGACCTTATTAACCTTATCGTTTAGGGTGTTTAGGCTGAACATAATAGTTAATAAGGTTTAGATAAACTAAATAATATAATTGGCTATTAAGGTTTAAATACAAGAAGATAAGGTTGTTAAATGTATTTCGATGTAATTCTTTTAAAGTGTGTGTTTGCCCTGTTCCTTAATATTGCTGGTTTGCGTTTTACGATTTTTGTTTATATTTTTGCACTATAACATCGCTAGGGATAGTATCTCTGGTCCGACGCTCCGAAAGGGGCGTTTCTTTTTTGTTTTCGTTTCACATTAAATTTTATTATCAAGATACTCCCCACTCCGCCAACTCCTCAATACCCGCCTTTTCGTAATCTTCGCGCGAAATAATTTTACCCAGCTCCGGGTCAACAATTAATGCCTCATCGTAGGTTAGTTCGTATAGTTTGTAAAATAGAATATCGATAATGATGATACTTTCATTCTTAGCCTGTTGTTTAGAAAGTTCGGTTTCAATTATTTTTGATATAATTAATTGTTCCATATTCTCCGCTTCTTTTATAAACATATGCGAAAGATTTGGAGCTGAATAGAGCAAATATCCACCTGCCATTTTTAAGGAGTCAAAATAACATTCAAAACAGTATTGAAATAATTTGCTATTTACCCAAGCTAAGATATACTTTGGTAAGAATTTACTATTAAAACTGTGAATGCAATTTGTATTAATAGATGCATAATCTCCTTTGTCGTCTAAAAATGCTTCTGGTGTAATTGCAATCTTTGCAAAAATTATCTTAGGCTTTGTGTATAAATCTTTTCTATTCTGTGATATAGTTTTGCTATCGATGTTTAGCAAAGGTGAAAGAAACTTGGTTCCTTTATCTTGAAAATCTTTCACTCCCCATAAAATTTTATATTTATCAATCGTGCCAGTATTAACAATCCTAATGCCTTCATTTAGATTTATGTGTGGATGAAATTCATCTGCCTCTTTTGCCGTTGAGGTGGCATTAATATAACCGCATTCATCTAGGCTGACTGATTGATTTTTCACTTTTAAAGTAATTTCTAAATGATTATTTATAAGGAAACCCCATATCAGATCAGGCAATAAATTTAATAGTTGATATTCAGTTCTATTATAGCTAAACTGATAATCTTCGTCTGAGATTCCTGTCCTGATGTAGGATTGTTCAAGATTTTCACCTTTTCTGAAACAACAAACGATTGGATAAATGCTGGCATCCTTAAACACTTTTACGCTTGAACAATCTAAGATTGAAATGAAAGTAGAGTTTTGAAAAAGAATTTTTCTTAGCGCAGAACCATAAGATGCAGATAAGAATCTATTAGGAGTAATAAAGATAATATTTCCTCCAGTATTTAACAGGTTAAGCCCCTTTTCATAAAATAGTATGTAAATATCGATGGTTCCCCTTGATGATTTGAAATGAGATTTTAGATTTTCATAATTTACTTTGCCAAGTTTCTTCTTTAGCTCATTTGCATTAATGTAGGGCGGATTTCCTATAACAATATCAAACCCATCTTTTTCACCAAACATCCATTTTGCATCGAACCAACTTGTAGTTTCGTTGTTAAACGGATTCCAGGTTGCCAACATTTGAGTTTGCGTTTGTGGGGCAGCGTTGTGTGTGCCGGGTTCTCGGTTGAGCAGGTTTATGCTGGCGTTAAACATTTTCGCCTGCACACGGGTAAACTCTTTTTTTATCGTTCGTTTATCTTCTCCAAAACTTATAAAATATTCGTCGCGCAGTTTTTCCAGAGTCTCAATGGCATCAATGTTTTCGAACAGTTCGCGGTTAGGCGGCAAAGGAATTAATGTATTGGCGCAAACAAATTTAAATTCAAGGTTTGGTAATGGTTCAATTCCCCGGTTGGGTAAGTTGTCTTGTATTACCTCGTCAACAATTATGGAAAGGAAAAAACGTAATTTGGCAATATCGATGGCCACGGGTTGTATATCAACTCCGTAAATAGAACGACGGATAATGTTCAGTTTTCGGGCGTAATCGTCTAAATCTTCATCGTCGTAAACCTGGGCAGCCTTTAATTTCGATTCAATTAATTTCCGGTAAACGGGGTCTTTAATATCGTTTAAAATTTGTGCGATTGAATTTTGTGCATTGTGGTCAACCTTTTGTAAAATGAGCAACATTTTTTGTAATATCCCCATTGGGAACGCACCCGAACCACAAGCGGGGTCGAGTACTTTTATTTCGTTTAAGGCAGCAACTATCTTCTTTTCCTGTTCAGGTAAAAGCCCCGATTCTTCGCGGCTGTAATCCAACAGTGTTTCTAAGTTTTCTTCTGTAATCCCTGTTTTTGTAACAATATATTGTTTCAGGCTTTCGTCAACCATGTATTCAACAATTGGGCGCGGAGTGTAATAACTGCCTGTCGATTTACGTGCACTCTCGCCCGTTTCAGGGTTTATTTCGGCCAGCAGGTTTTCAAAAATCCGCCCCAACATTTCCGGGTCAACCGATAAATCAATATCGATACTTGTATTTTCATCGATGGTAAAATTATAGGTTTCCAGAATACCAATAAATTCTTTCCACCAATCATCGGGTATTTTTAAAGCGTAGTTTGGCCGGTTACCAGTATAAAAATCATCAGCTTGCGGTTCAAATAATCCTCCATTCAAAAACGGTATTTTGTTGTATGGTGTTTCCTTAAACTCATTTTGGCGTTCATTTACCGGTGTGTTTAAAACATTAAAAAATAACGGTTCAACCCGTCCGTGATAGTAGCTGGGATTAAATGAAATGGCAAAAGTAGAAAGTACGTCATCTGGGATTAATGGGATGTTGTTTGCCGATTTTTTCTTTTTCAGAAACCAACAAAAAACAGTCCGCCCAATTAAACGCACTGCAAATTCTTTGTGTTTCTGTTCGTTATTTTCGTACGGTGTTGAGGGCAATTCCAAAACAGGATTGTATTCTCGGGTGCGCGAACCTTGTTTCCGTTTGCCACCCACTAAACGCGAGAACATAACCGCAATTTGGTTATAAAACTCTTTATTAACCACTTCAACCGAAAATCGTTTTTGTAAATCTTCAAAATCGGAAACACTTCCCTGGGTAATCAGAAATTTTTGTGGTGTGTGTATTTTTGCATGTTCACCCAAAATAAACGAATATCGTTTGGGATTGGAGTAGGTACGTTTTACTCGGTCGTTTTCAAATTTCAAGTCGATGGTTACCAGAGAAAATCGGTAAGCATTTCCTTTTTTAGGAACTAAAATTACCAACGAACGACGTTTTCCAAAGGCTGCCATCAACCGGAACATTTCGCGTGTCAAGCCAACCCGGGCATCATTTTCCGATAAATGTTGCACTTCGTAAACAGCCATATTTATATTTTCGGTTTCGCCGAGGAGAGTTACTTTCTCAAAATATTTGGTTTGAAAAGGAATGTTGATTTCTTCCGCTGATTTCTTAAAATCTTCCGGTAAAAATCTTTCAAGGAAATTTATAAAATCGGGTTTCGAATAGGGCTGGCTAAAATCTATCATTTTGGTAGGTTTGGTTATTTGGTTTGTGCATTTGGTTTTATAAATTCTTCCGATAAAATTAATAATTCTTCGCCTTCGTCAACACTTCGGGCACTTTTTAAAATGGTTGAAATGTAGTGAGGTGCAATTTTATCGGGTATGGTTTCGGCTTGTTCAGGTTTCAGCTTGTTCAAAAATTTTAAATAATGTCTTGGTAGTCCGTCAAGATTTATCACATCCATCAAATCGGCAAGGTAGTCTTTTAGGTTTCCGGCAGGGTTTTGCTGAATTACCTCCAACCAGTCGAGTACCTCGCGTTTTAGTTTTTCGTTTGGAACTTGCGTGTTTCGTTTAAACAGGTCTGCTTTCACTTTTTCGTACAACAATTCGAATTTATCAGTAGTTTTAAGTGGGCTTTCAGTTAGTTCGGCTTCAAACATTTGAAGGGCTTCTTCGGGCGGCAAAGGTAGGGTTTCGTCAACCGACTGCGCCAGCCGAAAAACAAAATCGTTTCCTTTTTTACCAAAAACCAATACACCCGAATGTTTGTCAGACTTCCTTGCAATTCTCGAACGTTTCGGAATTTGGAGGGCAATTTTTAATAGTTCCGAATTTGTATCGGCAAGGTTAAGGTAATAATCCTTGTATTTTGTATCCCACGAACGTGCTTCACTCTTTTCAAACTCTTTTTTATACACTTCTTTAAAAAACGATTTGAGTTCTTCTTCGTTGGTCAGCACTTTGGTATCGTCGCCAAGCAAAGCCTGAATCATGGCGAGTTTTAATGTTGAAATTTGTTTTGTCCGGGTTTCGTTTTCACCAACCGCTGAAGGGAAGTAGTTGTAGATGTAAAGAATATCGAATACTTTTTTGTTGATGCGGTTGATACGCCCAATTCGCTGGATAACCCGGGTTGGGTTGTACGGAATATCGTAATTTATAATCATGCCTGCCCGGTGCAGGTTGTAACCTTCTGAAATGGCATCGGTGGCAAGTAGTATTTTATATTTATTTTCCTGTTTTGCTTTTGGAAGTCCGGCATCGAAATTTGTACTGATGATATTTTTGTTTTTTACCGATGCATCGTTCGACGTATATTTAAAAACCGGAAGTTTGTTTTTTAGATTTTTTTCTAAATAATCAATCGTATCTGCATATTCCGAGAAAACAATAATCTTTCTATCTGTTTCTAATTTTAAGTGTTCCTGCAAAATTTTGCTGATCTGATCTAATTTAGGATCTTCCCCAATTCCATTTTTAAACCATTTTTCAAACAACGATTTTAAAATGGCAATGTCAGATTCCAGATCAGTAAAAAATCCTTTTTTTATATCCTCAATTGGGATCTCAAAAAGTCCTCTTTTTTTAAGTTTGGAAAGATCATTGTCCAGGTTCATTCCCTCAATTTCTTTTAACACATCGTCGGAACTTATTTGGTAGTATTTCTCAATATCGGGCAAATTACCTTTTTTGAAGATAGGAACGGTTTTTCTCACCTTAATCCAATTTTGAATATTTTCTGACGAAAGAATCATATATTTTAATGTGGATTCAAACGCCACCACCGAGCTTTCAAAACGTTTAACCAACAACCTTCTCATGAACCTGGAAATCTGATTTTGAGCGTTTTTGAATAAGTTGAAATTTCCAAACTCTTCTTCAATTTTCTTTTTGTATTTTTCTATATTTTTTAAATAAGTAACAGGCCGGTAACGTGTTCCTTTAAAACAGTTTTTCCCATCTTCCGATGCGATACGTTCGAGTGTGTAAATATAAAGTTCTTCAAGATTACCTAAATTATATTGCAATTCTTCCGGTGGATTAACAATTGGGAATTCTATTCCCTGAGCATCGATATCTTCTTTGTATGCAGAAATATCTTCTAAATCTAATCTTGACCGCCGGATAACTAAAGGAGAAATAATTAACCGTATTTGTCTTGCAATTTCATCTACCTTATCTTTGATCGTTTCCGGTGATTCGGACTGGTCTTTTTGTGTTTTTTCCAGTTTCTTATAATCGGTAACTAATCGAGCAAATTCTTCAGCCAGGTTTCCAACTGTTTTTAATGTTGATTTTGCCGGGATTTGGAATAGTTTAATCATTGAAAAAACATCCTGTGGCCTGTTATTAAATGGTGTCGCTGTTAATAGTATTACCTTGTTCCCCTGGCAAAGATTGTGCAATAATGCATAATCCTGAGTTTCTTCATTTCTATATTTGTGTGCTTCATCAACAATAATCAAACGGGGTTCTCCATCTGAATTTGAATTAAGGTATTCCAGTGCATTTCCAATACTTCCGCTACTAAATACCTTTGCGTTGAAATCGAAATAATCACGGTATTCATCGTCCCATTGTTTTACCAAATGGGGAGGAGCGATAATAATAGTTTTTAAGTTAAGGTTGTGGGCAGTTGCCGATGCAATAATACTTTTACCCAAGCCAACAACATCGGCAACAATAACTCCATTATGTTTTTCGATGGTACTTAATGCCAGTTGAATGGCGTCCATTTGGTAACGAAGATTAAGGAACCTTTCATTGGTAATTTCATGTGGGTATTTAACTTTCTGTTTCAGGCTGATGCTAAAATACTCGTGCAATACCCGGATATAAAGTAAGATTGGTTTATAAAGTTTATCAAACCATATTTTTTCAATTACATCGTCTTCAAATATTTTTATATTGTCTATATCAGCTATTATTATTGCCTGCTTCCAGAGCGTATCAAAAATTTCTTTTCCTTTCTCGAAGTCTGAATTATCTTTTAGAACAACATTTAGTTCAAATTGCCCTCTTAAACCGGAACGTGTTAAATTGGATGAACCTGTAATAACCCTGCCTAATTCCTCTCCATGATGTGAACTGGCATCATTAAATTCAAACAAGTACATTTTTGAATGGTTGGGATCTTTTGTTTTTCTGATTTCAAGTGTACCATCCTTTATTTTGTTGTAAAATGATTTGAACGCTTTAGTATTTTTTAGGGTATCAAAAAAATTTGTTTCGTTAAATAATTCGACTAAACTTTTATTGAAGTTATCCCGGATTTCGCCTCTTGAGAAGTTTTGTAAAGTAAGACTCTCAACTTCTTTAACCTGATTCATTATTCCCTTTTCAATTTCAAGACCTACAAGTATTTTAAGGTTTTTATCGATGATATTTTCAAATATTTCTTCAAAACCTGAGAAATAAAAAAAGCCAACAAGAAAATAAAGGTTGTCTGAATCCTGTAAATAATTATTGACAACGTTAGTAAGTAGTTTGTCCTGATTGGTTATAAATTCTTTACTCATGGAAATAAGTCATGGGTTGATTGTAATTTTCGAAATTACGAAATTATTAAAGAAAAAGGGGAGATTGCAGTAAAAGGAGAATAAAAGAAGGGAAAAACTTACGTTCCCCCCTTCTTAAAAAGTGGGGGACCAGGGCCTCGCGATAAAAATATTATCCTGAAAATCTTTTTAGGATGTCAACCACAATTCCAGGTCCATTTTTTAACCGGTGATAAAATTTTCGGTTCCTCATTTTTTTAATGAACCGCTCAACTTTAATTGCCTGAGTTCTGGACGTACATTTAATAGTAAGGAAAATCTCCCAATCGTTTGTAATTTTAGTACTTGCATTCGAATAAAATCCATTATTGTGTTGAACAACTCTTTCAATCGGGTTAACAGGTTCCCCTGTATAGAACTTGTCAATTTTCCGGCTGTAAATTATATAAACGTAGTGTTTCATCAAAAGGCAAAAAAAGGGAAAAACTTACGTTCCCCCCTTCTTAAAAAGTGGTGCCACCTGGAATTGAACCAGGGACACATGGATTTTCAGTCCATTGCTCTACCAACTGAGCTATGGCACCATAAATTTTAATGCTTTAACTTCGCTCCCGATTGTCATCGGGACAAGTACAGCACCTTTTTATTTTGGTGTGACAAAAGTAAACATTTTTTTAAATTCACAAAGAAATTTTACTTCAATCAAAAAAAAATCCAGCACTCGATTGTTGTTTGCGTTCGAACGTTCTTTTCTTACTTTTGCAAGCTGATTATTTTGCTAATGGTTAATACTTATTTTCTGACACATACATTAAAAAACGGCATTCGTATAATTCATTTGAATACCGATTCTCCGGTTGCACACCTCGGCGTGTTAATTAATACCGGGTCGCGCGACGAGAAAAAAAATGAACACGGGCTTGCCCATTTTATCGAACATTCGGTTTTTAAGGGAACAAAAAAACGCAGGGCGTTCCACGTTCTTAGTCGGATAGAGGGTGTGGGAGGAGAGTTAAATGCCTATACAAGCAAAGAAGAAACAGTTCTTTATTCTACTTTTTTAAATGAATATTACGAGCGGGCAGCCGACCTTCTCGGAGATATTTTGTTGAACAGCGTGTATCCTGCAAAAGAATTGGAACGAGAAAAAGAGGTAATTTTCGAGGAAATTAATTCATACAAAGACTCACCTTCGGAATTAATTTTTGATGAATTTGAAGAGTTGGTTTTTGATGGGCACCCCATTGCGCGAAACATTTTGGGAACAAAAAAAAATCTTCAAAAATTTGACCGCGAGTCCATTCTTCACTTTATTGGAAACAATTACCACTCCGACCAAATGGTAATTAGTTCGGTTGGAAATTGCGATTTTAACAAATTGATTAACCTTTTAGAAAAAAGCTTTGGTGATTTTACAGAGAAAAGGCGAAACCCGTCGCGCAAAAAATTTGACAACTATATTCCTGAAAAGAAATCGATAGTAAAAGATACCTATCAATCGCATTGCATTGTTGGAAATGTTACATTCGATATTCAGCATAAAAAACGGATTGTAATGGTGTTGCTAAATAATATATTAGGCGGGCAAGCCATGAATTCGCGTTTGAATTTGGCATTGCGCGAACGCCGTGGAATGGCGTACAATGTTGAATCGGGTTACACGGCGTATTCCGATACCGGATTGTTTAATGTCTATTTTGGTACCGACAAAGAACACCTAAATAAAGCATTGTCGCTTGTTTACAACGAATTTAAATTGTTACGAGAAAATAAATTGGGGGTAATCCAACTGAGTAAAGCGAAAAAGCAATTAATCGGGCAAATTGCTATTTCTACCGAAAGCCACGAAGATTTGATGCTGACCATTGGTAAAAGTTATTTGCTGTTCGATAAAGTTGACCCGCTTCTTGTCGTTTTCAATAAAATTGAAGCCATTACAAGCGAAGATTTACTCGAAGTGGCAAACTTAACGTTGGATGAAAAGCAGATGAGTACGCTCCTTTACTCATAGTAAAAAAAGTTCATTGTTTTTATTTAAACCGAAAAGAATGAATACTCAAAAAGAAATAGACAAATACATTCTTAACAACATCGATGCAGAAGATGAGGTGTTAAAAGAACTCGACCGTGAAACAAACCTAAACGTAATTGCTGGAAGAATGATTTCCGGTCATTTGCAAGGGCAGGTTTTATCCATGTTTTCAAAAATGATCCAACCAAAAACCATTCTCGAAATCGGAACTTTTACGGGTTACTCTGCAATCTGTCTTTCAAAAGGGCTTCGCGAAAACGGAAAATTGATCACCATTGAAATTGATGATGAATTAAAAGCTATGGCAACAAAATATTTCGAAAAAGCCGGGGTAAAAG
>JAKIST010000172.1 GCA_021648495.1 Draconibacterium sp. | reverse complement strand
CTTGTTCTTTTGCTTTTTATCTTCTTTGCTAAATCTTTGTATAAACATGGCTATACGCAAATTTATCAAGTTGCTAAAAACCAAAAAAACTTCGTTAAATTTGAAGCATTTATTATTTTACAAAGCCATAAAGTAGGTGTTTGGTCCAAAAAGGTCGAATTCAAGGCTTGCGAAGTCATAAAACAAAGGAGTTTACTCTTGTAAATGACTGTTTTTATGACAAGCGTAACGCAGAAGTCGGACTTTATGGACAGACTAATTAACGGCTCAAACTGTTATATCTTTCATATTCCTATCTTCCTTGTAAAACTATTATTGATTTCTTTTCCTCACCCTTTGGGAGGGGCAGTGGGGGCTTTCCAACATTAACCAGCTGTAAAACATTTAACCATTTAGTATTTACGTGACTTTTCTCTTAATTCGAATCCACAAAAATTTCTTAATTTGCCCTCGAATTCAAAAAATCCGATTGAATTCAAAAAAAACCAAAACAAAAGAAATACAAAATGGAAGATATCGATTGGACAAAACTAGGATTTAAATACCTCGACGCAGACTATAATGTACGTTGTTATTATCGAAATGGAGAATGGGGAGAACTGGAAATCAGTTCTTTGAACCAAATCAACATTCACATGGCAGCCACTTCGCTGCATTATGGACAAGAGGCGTTTGAGGGATTAAAAGCTTTTAAAGGGAAAGACGGGAAAATCCGTATTTTTCGTATGGATGAAAATGCCAAACGAATGCAAGATTCTGCCGGCGGTATTTTAATGGCTAATATTCCTGTCGATAAATTTATGGACGCAGTTCGAAAAGCGGTAACAATGAATAAACGGTTTGTTCCTCCTTACGATTCGGGAGCGGCTTTATATATTCGCCCGTTGTTAATCGGGACCGGCCCGCAAATTGGCGTTAATCCGGCTGAAGAATATCTGTTTCTGGTTTTTGTAATGCCTGTAGGTCCCTATTTCCCGGAAGGATTTAAACCAACCGATTTGGTGATTATGCGCGAATTCGACCGTGCAGCACCACAAGGAACCGGAAAATACAAAGTAGGCGGCAATTATGCTGCTAGCATGTACGAAGGCAAAAAAGCAAAAGAAGGTGGTTTTTCGGCGGTGCTTTATCTCGACAGTAAAGAGAAAAAATACATAGACGAATGTGGCCCGGCCAATTTTTTTGGAATAAAAAATAATACGTACATCACTCCTCTTTCCGATTCTATTTTACCATCAATTACCAATAAAAGTTTAATAGTTCTTGCTAAAGAAATGGGATTGAAAATTGAACGCCGCAAAGTTCCTTACGAAGAGCTGGCAGAGTTTGATGAAGTAGGAGCATGTGGAACTGCCGCTGTAATTTCACCCATAAAAGGGGTTTACGACAACGATAACGACAAGTGGTTTAAATATGGGGACGAGCCGGGAAAGTGGTCAACTAAACTGTACAATAAAATACGTGCAATTCAATATGGCGACGAACCCGACACACATGGTTGGGTAGAAATTATTGAATAAAAAAGCCTCTTTTGACCAAGGGATAAGAAAAATTTAGAAAAGCTCCAAAAAAACCCGGGGCTTTTTTAGTAGGATGGAATCGCTCCAAGCGATGTTATCCGTTCTCTTTAAGAATCCGTTTGTCAACCTTTTTCCCATTTACGGACAACATCCAACCTTCCTGCGGTCGGCAACGGATGCCAACCTTTTGCAGAGCTATAAAAATTGTTTGTATAAAAAATACACATCCTGTAACATCCAACCTACTTGTTCGTCTTATCTTGTGAACAGTGTTCAAAAACGAATGACAGTAAACGAATACAATCAAGCAGTTAACAATTTTTCAGACCGGATATACCGATATGTACTGAAGAATATTAAAGACGTTCATAAAGCGGAAGACATTGTACAAGACAGCTACGAAAAGCTCTGGAAAAATGTGGACAACGTAAACTTTGAAAAGGTAAAATCGTATCTTTTTACTACGGCTTACCACACTATGATTGACCGCATACGAAAAGAAAAACGTTCTTCTTTTTCAGAAGGATTAGACTTAAAAGAGGAAGGCCATGAAAACAATTATTCTGATTTAAAAGAGATTTTGGAAGTGGCAGTTAACCGATTACCGGAACTTCAGCGCATGGTTTTGCTGCTACGCGATTACGAAGGATATTCGTACAAAGAAATTGGTGAAATGGCCAACTTAAGCGAATCGCAGGTAAAAGTTTACATTTATAGGGCAAGGGTATTTTTGAAAAAATATATAGGCAGAATGGAGGTTGTGGTATAATGAAAATTAACAGAAATAATTACGAAGCTTATTTTATCGATTATCTCGAAGGCAATTTAGATGAACGGTTGGTCGATGATTTTATTGAGTTTCTGCAGAATAATCCCGATTTAAAAGAAGAACTTTCATTATTCGAGTCGATTTCGATCGAAACTGAGAATATTTCATTCAACAAAAAAGAAAACCTTTACAAAGAAAAATACGACTTGGACAATGAATTTAACCAAGCTGCAATTGCTGCGCTCGAAGATGATATTTCGGAAAAGGAAAAAGCTGAATTTGACAAATATATTTTAGCTCATCCCAAAAAACAAAAAGACATTGTACTTTTCGGGAAAACGAAACTTCAACCCGACGAATCTATTTTATTCAATAAAAAAAATACATTGTACCATTATTCTGTTGGAAGGGCCATTTTGCTTTGGTCGGGACGTGTTGCAGCTGTTTTAGTTTTAGCTTTAACTTTTTATATTTTAATTGATAGACCGGCAAAAGAAATAACTCATGAAAACCAATTTGCTTCTGTTGAAGATAAAACAAGCAAAAAAGAAGTAATTCCAGAATCGAAAAAGATTCCTGTTAAAACAGAAAAAAAGGTTCCGGAAAAAACGAAAAAGGGGACCCCAAAATTGGTAATTAAAAAAACTGCCCCCGAAAAAAAACCGAATAAAAGTTTGCGCGAAAATACCAGGGGTAGAATGGAGGATGAAGATCTAACTATGATTCGGGTTCCACTTGATGTTCCGGCAGAATTACGCAGATTGGAAGCATCCGTAAATATTCGAAAACCAACGGCCACACTGGCAATAATGCATATTGCTGTTCCTGAAAATGCTGATAAATATTATGAAGAGCACTTGTTTGTTGATGTTGTAAAAGAAAAAACGGGGCTCGATAAATTCAAGTTCAATAAAATTACGAAAGCAGGATTAAACCTCGTTGCCAACATCTCGAAGGATAAATTTAGATACAAAACAAACGCAGAAGGCAAAATTACCGGATACAATTATGATTCTCGTTTGGTTGCGTTTTCTATTCCCACAAAAAACATAGGTGCAGGCAAATAATTTTTTATAAGAACATACAGCCGTTTGTCCCAACATTTATATTAATTTACGCAATTCCTCAATAACAAAATTACTATTTTCCATTCCTCCTGTAACTTTTCAAAATGCCTCTCCGTCATAGCATCAAATTATTAAACAGAAATAAAATGAAACAGTTTATCACCTTAATATTATGTAACGTTCTGATATTCAACTTATCGGCGCAAAACCAAGATACCACCGAAATTAAAATTCTAAAAAAGAACATAGTAACCGTTATTGATGACAACGATAAAGTACAAGTAAAAGTTGGCAACGATCGTGGAATCGAAGTAATTACCGATGACTGGGGCGACACCACACAAATTCGGATTGGACGGCGAACTTTTAAGGTTATTGATGGCGACAACGGAACGTATTTAAAAGTGGACAAAGAAATAAGCAAAAAAAACTGGCCAAGCAGTTTTAACGCTCATTGGGCAGGGCTTGAAGTGGGGATGAATATTGTCCAAAATGCAGACTATTCAATGTACGGAGAAAATCAACCTGAATTTTTTGAATTAAATCCTGGGAAATCGCTCTCGTGGAACTTAAATTTTGCCGAATTTGCTTTTAAAAACGAGCGCAAAACATTTGCTGTGGTTACCGGAATGGGAATTAGTTTTAACGATTATACTTTTGATTTGCCAATTACCATCGAAAAAGAAGATGGCTTTGGAATAATTGTTCCGCGAAATTTAGAAGAAGATGGCAGCGTAAAAAAATCAAAATTACACGTCAATTATTTAACCGCCCCTTTATTGCTCGAAATTAAAACTCCTTTGCGGATGGGCAGTTCGAGATTGTTCATTGCCGGTGGGGTAATCGGTGGTTTATATCTCGGCTCGCACACAAAATATAAATTTTATAAAGGCGATAAACAAAAAGCAGAAAGCAACTATCATATTAACCAATGGAAATACGATGTAACCGGACGTATTAGTTTTGGGGATTTCTGTGTTTTCGCCAATTACAGCATGACATCTTTGTTTAAAAAGGGGAAAGGCCCTGAAATTTATCCTTTGATGATCGGTGTTTCATTTCCGAATATTTAATTTATTAGACGATTGAGTTTTAGACACAAATATCAAGACAAATAATGTTAATAAATATCTCCCCGGTTTTCCGCCGGGGATTTTTTTGTCCAGAATTTTAAAATAGCTTACTTTCACTATTTAGAGTCCGTCCATAATGTAGGTGTTTGATTCAGAAAGTTCGAATTCAAGGCTTGCGAAGTCAGAAAATAAAGGAGTTTACTCTTGTAAATAACTGTTTTTCTGACAAGTGTAACGCAGAAGTCGGACTTTATGGACAAACACTATTTAATTTAAACGAATGAGATTTTTTGATTTTTTCCCGCTGTTGAGCTTTTTAATTATAGGATTGATGATAACCGGAAGAATCATTTTACTGAAAATGAAAAATGTACAAATAATTCCTAAGGTGAAAAAGAATAAACTTTTGAAATATTTTCTTTACTCATTTTTTTTGCTGATTCTTATTTTATTAATTTTTGAACTTACCATTACAGCATTTCAAATCTCGCATACTAATTTGCCGTGTTTCATTTCAAATAATTTTGTCGATTCATTGTTTCTGAAAGTTGTTGGAACTCTCCTTATTTTAACTTCGTTGGTTTTTATGGGATTTACACTCCAAAACTTTAACAAATCACTTCGTTTTGGAATGGACCCCAACAATCTTGGAAAACTAATAACTACCGGAATATTTTCGGTTTCGCGCAATCCTTTTTTTGTCTCTATTGAAATCTATTTTATCGGAATTGCGTTTCTTATAACGAATCTGTTTTTTATTGCAATCGCCCTTTCAACAATAATCAACATTCATTTATTCATTCTGAAAGAAGAAAAATTTATGCAGCAAAATTACGGGGAAGAATATGAGAAATTTAATAGAAAAGTGAGGCGGTATTTTTAAACAAACATTCAAAAATTATAAACTCATGAAAATCTGGAATTTTGGAATAGTCGGTGCAGGTAATATTGCCGATTTCCACGCAAAAGCAATTCAATCTCTTGATAACGCAAAGTTAATAGGTATTTGCGGGACAAACCCGAACAAAGTAAAAATGCTGGCCACAAAGTATTCTTGTAAAGTTTTTAATGATATAAATGAAATCGTCCAATCTCCCGACATCGACGTTATTATTGTTGCAACGCCAAGCGGGGCACACTTAATTCCAGCCGTTGAAGCAGCAAAACAGGGCAAACATGTATTGTGTGAAAAGCCACTTGAAATTAGCCTGGAACGTGTAGATACGATGATTAAATCGCATGAAAAATACAACACAAAACTTGGTGGTATTTTCAATTTTAGATTTAACGATGTGGTGCGGGTGTTGAAAAATGCAGTAGATTCTGGCCGGTTTGGCACAATTACAAATGCTTCGGTATTTGTTCCCTGGTGGCGCAACAACGAATATTATAAAAGTAGCTGGCGTGGCACTTGGGAGCTCGACGGCGGCGGCGCATTAATGAACCAGTCAATCCACATGGTTGATCTGCTGCAATACATGGTTGGCCCGGTAGATTCGCTGAAAGCATATATTGCAACACTTGGCCACCCTCAAATAAAAGTAGAAGACTCGGCTGTTGCTATCCTAAAATTCAAAAATAAGGCATTGGGGATGATTTATGGAACAACTGCTTCTTTCCCCGGACAATTCAGACGGCTGGAAATTACCGGCACAAAAGGAACGGTAATTATGGAGGAAAACAGTTTTAAGGTTTGGCAATTTGCTGAGCCTGTTGATGAAGATCCTGAAATAATAAAAAAATATAGTACAATCGAAGGTGGTGGTGGAGTATCGGACCCAATGGCAATTCCTTTTGAACCACTCGCAAGGAATATTGCGGCTTTTATACGTTCAATTGAAGAAAGAAAACCTTTTGAAATTGACGGAAAAGAAGCAAGAAAATCTGTTGAAATAGTGCTTGGTATTTATAAATCAGCAAAAGAGCATAAAGAGGTTTTTTTTAGTTGATTTTTTAAATATCTAAAGCACAATCACTTTTTACCTTGCACCCCACGTACTTTCATTTTTGGTTATTAATACGTCCTGCGGCAAGACAGTCATTAAATCAGTGTCAAGGATTACGAAGTCGGCTCGCATACCAGTTTATAATATCTTTTTTGTTTCCCCAGGCTTTTAATTTCGAAATTACCTATTACAAGAAAACTGTTTAATTTGAAATCAACAAACAATAAAATAGAAATATACGGGATATAAAATATGTGTATTGACATAAGTCAACAATTAATTTAATATTTGCTCTTCATGCCTTTTTTAAGTTCAAAAACGAGTTATTCACAATTGTTAGTAAATATATTTTTTTACCTTTGCCTTTCAAAACAAGAAATAAAACAAAAGCAGGATGTTTTTATTTGGCATATTCAGTACACATATCCCCTACGTAGCTTTTGTTGCCTTCTTTTCCTATTTTTTCATTTTTGGAATTGAAAAAACTCCAAACGAAGAACTTCAAAGCGGCCATAGTAAATATAAAATTGAAATGCACTCCAGCTCTGTTTTTGCTGGGCAGAACAATATTTCGGCATTCAGTTATCATCAGTATTATTTACAGCAAAAAAAACTTGCTGTTTCCGAGAACTTTGTTTTTAAACAAAAAACCAAATTTGCTGATGTGCAAACATTTAAATGGGAATTACAATTTAGGGCATCGCTCTCAAATCGTCCTCCTCCCGCTCTAACTTAGTTTTAATTTAATCCGTTTGTAACAGCAATAATAATTGTTGTTCTGTTATTAAATTGTATTTACCTGTGTGAAATACAATTAATGCATGATTTTATATACCTAAGTTTTTACTTTTTTAGCAGAATTTATGATAAGCCTTATTGGTATTAGTTATAAAACTTCGAAGGTCGAAGTTAGAGAACAATTTGTACTTTCACATGAAGAGATCATCCCCTTTTCGGAATTATTACAAAACGAAACCGGAATTTCGGACATTGTTGTTTTATCGACTTGCAACCGCACCGAAATTTATTTTTCGCAAAACAAATACGATTTTCACTTAGCGTCGAAGCTGGTTTACAAAACGTTAAAACAGTTTAAGGGAATTCAGGATAAATACTGGCATGTCTTTTACAGTTATTCGAATACCGAAGCTGTAAAACATCTGTTTGAGGTTTCTTGCGGTATCGATTCGATGATTATTGGCGAAGATCAAATTGTTGGGCAAATTAAAGATGCTTATGTTTTTTGCACAGAGGCAGCATTAACCGATGCGATTTTGATGCGCCTGTTTCAAAAATCGTTCGAAGCCAGCAAAAGGGTACGTACCGAAACCCAGATAAAAATGGGCTCTACTTCTGTAAGCAATGCCGCTGTCCAGCTGTGCTCGAACAGGTTCAGTAATTTCAAAGATAAAAAAGTACTCTTGATTGGTGCCGGCGACACAGGCAGTTTGGTTTTGCAGCACCTCCACAAAAAAGGGGTAAAACAAGTTGTAATTACCAACCGTACTGCCGAAAAAGCCGAAAAACTTGCTGCCCGCCACAAATGTACCACCATCCCAATTGAACTGGTTTCAGAACAACTTCACCGATTTGGGATCGTAATTGTTGCAACCGGTTCGAAAGTGCCTCTGATTACAAAAAAAATGATAAGACGATCAACTCAACTTCGAAACGATGTTGAACAAGTATTTATCGATATTTCGGTACCGAAAAATATTGAAGAAGATATTGAAAATTTGGATGGCGCCCAGTTATTTACTATCGACGACTTACAAGGAGTTGTAAATACAAATGTAGAAAAAAGAAAAGGAAGCATTTGTGCCGCCAATAAAATAATAAGCCAAATTGTTGATGAATATTGCGAGTGGCTTGCCAGCCGTGCACTCCGGCCTACCATCAAAGCAATTACATACAACATGCTTAAAATTAGTAAAAAAGAAGTCTCGAGCTACAACAAAATAAATTCAGAAGAGATGCAGAAAGCACTCAACGAATTTTCGAAACATTTGGCTCAAAAATATACTCGGCTATTAATTAAAAACCTTAAAGACATAACAACAAACGGTAAAAATACGGAGTCACTTACATTCGTCAATAATCTTTTTGAAATTGGTAACAATTAATTTTAGCCACATATTAAACTCAAATTAGAAGATATTATCAAGGAAAAATATTATGGAATGAAAAAGAACATTATCCGTATTGGCACAAGAGGCAGTCAACTTGCTCTTTATCAGGCGAACCGAACAAAAAAAGAGCTTTCTGAAAAATTCCCAGAAATAGCAATTGAAATTGTAATTATCAAAACAAAAGGAGATAAAATCCTTGATGTGCCACTTTCAAAAATTGGAGACAAAGGATTGTTCACCAAAGAAATAGAAACTGCTTTAATCGAAAACAAAATCGATATTGCAGTGCACAGTTTAAAAGATTTACCCACTCAACTTCCCGAAGGGTTAAAACTGGGAGCCGTTTTGGCACGTGGCGAATTCCGCGACGCACTGGTCTCGAAAGATGGCCGAAAACTGAGCGAACTAACTCCAAACGACATTATTGCCACATCGAGCTTGCGGCGGCAAGCCAACTTGTTGCATTTAAATAAAAATTTTATAATAGTTGATATCCGCGGAAACGTAAACACCCGTTTAAAGAAAATGAATGACGGTTATTGCGATGCCATGATAATGGCAGCGGCGGGTTTACAACGTCTGAATTTCGACAGTTACATTACCGAAATACTGGATACCGAAACAATGATTCCGGCAACCTGTCAGGGAATTATTGGAATTGAATCGCGGATAAACGACCCGGACATAGATGAAATTCTTCAAGAAATAAACGACACCCTTGCGCAAAATGCCAGCATTGTAGAACGAGCTTTTTTACATTCAGTTGAAGGAGGATGCCAGGTTCCTGTTGGTTGCTTCACAGAGCAAAACGGAGGATCCGTCACAATTACCGGTTTTGTTGCCGCGGTTGACGGAACCGAATTTTTGATTGATACAGAAACTGGATTGTTGGCCGATGCAGAGGCCGTCGGAATTTCGCTCGGTAAAAAATTAATTGCCCGCGGTGCCGGTAAAATCCTTGAAAAAATTAGAAAACCCTAAATTTTAGCGTGCTGATACTCCAGGAT
>JAKIST010000171.1 GCA_021648495.1 Draconibacterium sp. | reverse complement strand
ACAATGGTGGGGTTTCGCTTATGTTTTTTCACGAAATAATCGTAATAAAAATTTCGATCCCACTCATCCATGGAAATACCGGGTATTTCCTCAAGGGCGGCTGTTCCTTTTTCCAGCATTGGCACATCGTAAACTTTTTCAGGTTTTACTCCGCTGTCAAAGGTGGATAACGGTTGTTGATAGTGGCATTCTGTCATCCGGTCATGGTTTAAGGCAATAAACTCATCTAAGGTAATTGATTCATTCACTTGAAAGCGGCGAGAGCGCTCGACCCGGTTGACAGTTTTAAGACCAGTTGCCTGGCAAATTGAAACCATGTTTATTTACGACGGCCACATGTTTTTTGGAACACAGTCGGGAATGCAGATTTACAGCCTTAAAGTCGCAACAGTCCCAAAATATGTAGGCAATTTTTGGCACGCTACCAGTTGCGACCCGGTGGTTATTTCCGATGGGTTTGCCTACATTACTTTACGTGGTGGAACGCGTTGCGGAAGCAATGTAAACCGTTTGGATGTATTAAAACTATCTGATGATTATGTTGACAATGAGTTGTTAGCTTCTTATCCCTTACATGGGCCGTACGGATTGGGAATTGACGACCAAACTTTGTTTGTATGCGATGGCGATGCGGGATTAAAAGTTTACGATGTTGAGGATAAATTGCATATTGACGACCATAAAATTGCAAGTTTTTCAAACATTAACACCTTCGATGTAATTCCGTTTAACGACTACTTGTTTATGATTGGCGACGATGGCTTTTACCAGTACGATTATTCCGATTTGCAAAACATTCATCAGATTAGTTTTATTCCGGTGGTAAAAGATAATTAAGAACACAAGTATAAAATAATTGTAAGGCTCGGCAAACTGTCGGGCCTTTTCGTTGTTAACCAATTAGTAAAAGTGTACTTTTGCAAATTCGTTTTTTGGGAGGATATTTTTTGCCCCGACATTTATGTCGGGGTTACAAGTTGACAAATATTCCCGGGCTTTAGCCCTAAATATAAGAATGAAGGAGAAAACAATTACAATCTTTTCCGGTTTTAGAATGATTGAAATGAAAAAGAAAAAGTGGTGGAGAGTTTTATTGCCAGTATTAATTCTGGTAAATATTGTCGTTGTAGTATTGATTTTGGGTTCAGCAAAACCGGATAGTTCCCCGATTTTAGCAGGTTCGAAAACAGAATTTAAGGCTGTGGAAATTCCAAAATCGGTTTCGTTTGCCGGTGAACCGATGCCATTGAAACGTTTCGATGTAAAAGAATCGCTCGATCGCGAATTGCTTTCAAATGCTTATTTCCATTCACAAACCATCCGCTATATAAAATTAGCTCCAAGGTACTTTTCTGTAATCGAGCCTATTTTAAAAGAAAAAGGCATTCCAGATGATTTTAAATATTTGGCTGTTGCTGAAAGTGGTTTTAACCCGCGTGCTGTTTCTTCAGCAAGAGCAATTGGGTTTTGGCAATTTATGAAAGGTACCGCTCAAGATTATGGATTGGAAGTAAATAGTTTGGTTGACGAGCGTTATCATATAGAAAAATCGACTTATGAAGCCTGCGAATATTTACTGGATTCATACGAGAAATTTGGAAGCTGGACCTTGGTTGCAGCTTCGTACAATCGTGGAATGACAGGTGTAAAAAAACAAATGACACGCCAAAAAGAGGAAGATTATTACGATTTATTATTGACCACTGAAACGGCCAGATATGTTTTTCGGATTGTAGCTTTAAAACTGATTTTGGAAAATCCAGAGCAATATAATTTTGTTATTTCCGACAAGGAAAAATACCCGGTGATTAAAACAAAAGAAGTTGAAATAACAGGTAAAGTGGATAATTTTGCTGACTTCGCTTTAAAACATAGAATTAGTTACAAATTGCTGAAAGATTTTAATCCCTGGTTACGTGATAATCATTTAACAAATGCAAAGGGGAAAAAGTATATTGTTAAGATTCCTGTTTTGTAGTGAAAAATAGTTACAATAACAGCTTTAAATAGGAAAATGAAAATTGGGAGTCGGACTTTCCAAGTCCGATATGTTGGAGTTGTAAACTCCAACTCCCAGAATGTAATCTGTCATAGAAACTCGGTTCGGAACCTAAGGGTTTGTTCAGAAATAAGGTTTACAAAATTAAAAGGCAAAATGAGCATCGCCTTTACTCACAGCAGTTTGGCTTTGCAATAGAACAATTTGTTAATTATTCAGGATAGGAAGCACTAAATAGTGAAATGAAAAAAACAGATTCAAATAAAAACATAAAAATAGAAGAAATCGAACCCGAAGAAAAAATTGTAGTACTCGGTGCGCGGGTTCACAACCTGAAAAATATCGATGTTGAAATTCCACGAAATAAACTCACCGTAATTACCGGGTTGAGTGGCAGTGGAAAATCTTCGTTGGCTTTCGATACTATTTATGCGGAAGGCCAGCGCCGTTACATCGAAACTTTTTCAGCTTACGCCCGCTCATTTCTTGGAAATATGGAACGCCCCGATGTGGATAAAATAACCGGGTTAAGCCCCGTAATTTCCATCGAACAAAAGGTAACAACAAAAAACCCGCGTTCCACAGTAGGAACGGTAACCGAGATTTATGATTTTCTCCGGCTTTTATTTGCCCGTGCCGGCGAAGCTTTTTCGTACAATACCGGGGAGAAAATGGTGAAATACACCGAAGAGAAAATCATTCAATTAATAAAAAACGATTTTGCCGGTAAACGGATCAATATTTTGGCACCAGTTGTAAAGGGGCGAAAGGGGCATTATCGAGAGCTTTTTGAACAGATTCTCCGCAAAGGGTTTTTACATGCCCGGATTGATGGTGAAGTTGCCGAGCTGAAACACAATCACCGGGTAGATCGCTACAAAAATCATTTCATCGAAATTGTAATCGATAAACTTAAAGTTGACGGTGCCAGCACGCAGAGGCTAACAGAAAGTGTGCAAACGGCGATGAAACATGGTCACGGCATTTTGATGATCCTTGATCACGATACGCAGGAAGCAAAGTATTACAGCCGTTTGTTAATGTGCCCTACAACCGGTATCTCATACAACGAACCGGCCCCGCATAATTTTTCGTTCAACTCGCCGCAGGGAGCTTGCGAGCGTTGCAACGGTTTGGGCCGGGTGACGGAAATTGACATGGATAAAATTATGCCCGACAAGAGTAAAAGTATCTCAAAAGGTGGAATTGCCCCGCTGGGATCTTATAAAAACTCTTTGATATTTTGGCAGATTGAAGCTTTGGGAGAAAAGCATGGTTTTACCTTAACAACTCCGGTTAAAGACATCTCGGAAGAGGGCTTGCAAGCTGTTCTTTTTGGAACGAACGAACGTATTCAACTAAAAAATACACCCCTCGGAACAAGTATGAATTATTTGATGAGCTACGATGGCGTAATAAAATACATCGATAGTCAGCGCGAAGACAACCCTTCGAAAACCGCACAAAAATGGGCAAACCAATTTGTGAAAACTACCGAGTGCCCAGTGTGTTTGGGGAAACGATTGAAAAAAGAATCCCTTCATTTTAAAATTGATGGGAAAAATATTTCGGAAATAGCTCAGCTCGATTTAGACGAATTAGGCGAGTGGTTTGATGGATTGGAAGAACGAATTAGCGATCGTCAACGAAAAATTGGGACGGAGGTTATTAAGGAAATCCGCGACCGATTGGGTTTTATGTTGGGGGTTGGTTTAAATTACCTCGCACTCGACCGAACTGCACGAAGTCTTTCGGGTGGCGAATCGCAACGGATCCGATTGGCAACTCAAATTGGTTCGCAGTTGGTAAATGTATTGTATATTTTAGATGAACCCAGCATCGGATTGCACCACCGCGACAACCTGAAATTGATAAAAGCGTTGATGCAGTTGCGCGACTCCGGCAACTCGGTGATTGTGGTAGAACACGACAAAGACACAATGATGCATGCCGATTATTTAATCGATATGGGACCACGTGCAGGTGTACGTGGCGGAGAAGTTGTTTCAGCGGGGATACCCAAAGATATTTTAAAAACAAATTCTTTAACTGCTGATTATTTAAATAACCGAAAACAAATTAAGGTTCCCGAAAATAGGAGAAATGGGAAAATCGATATTTTGGAATTGAAAGGATGTACTGGGAACAACCTGAAATCTGTGAATATAAAAATTCCCTTGGGCAAATTTATTTGTGTCACGGGCGTTTCCGGCAGTGGAAAATCGACGCTAATCAACGAAACATTACAGCCCATTTTAAGCCAGCATTTTTATAAATCGGTGAAAGACCCGCTACCTTATAAAAAGGTAATAGGATTGGATTTAATCGATAAAGTAATACGGGTCGATCAATCGCCAATTGGGCGCACACCACGTTCGAACCCGGCAACGTACACCAATGTATTTTCCGATATCCGAAATTTGTTTGCTCAACTTCCCGAGTCAAAAATAAGGGGTTACAAACCTGGGCGTTTTTCTTTCAATGTAAAAAGTGGTCGTTGCCAGGATTGCCAGGGCGGGGGCATGAAACTTATTGAAATGAATTTTTTGCCCGATGTTTATGTGCATTGCGACAAATGTAACGGCAAACGTTACAACCGCGAAACATTGGAAGTGCGGTACAAAGGAAAATCGATCAGCGATGTGCTGGACATGACAATCAATCAAGGTGTTGAATTTTTTGAGCTTATTCCTTCAATAGCCATAAAATTAAAAACGTTACAGGAAGTTGGTTTGGGGTACATTACTTTGGGGCAATCGTCAACTACACTTTCCGGTGGCGAATCGCAACGCGTAAAGCTTGCCTCCGAATTGGCAAAACGCGACACCGGGAAAACCATTTATATTTTAGATGAACCCACTACCGGATTGCATTTCGAGGATATCCGTGTTTTGTTGGAAGTACTCAATAAATTAGTTGATAAAGGGAATACCGTAATTGTAATTGAGCACAATATGGACGTTATTAAAGTAGCCGATCATATTATCGATCTGGGTCCCGAAGGAGGGAAAAACGGTGGCAAAATTTTATGTACCGGCACACCCGAAGAAATTATCAAAAGCAGAAAATCGTTTACGGCAAAATTTCTAAAAGAAGAATTGGAAAATTAGTAACCTGGTAACTTCGGGTGCAGCGATTTCCAAATCGCTGTTTTAAAACAACGATTTGGAAATCGATACATCCAAAAGTATTCAGGGAAAAGAACCGTTCCCTATCTATGTAAATAAAAAAGAACGGTTCTTTGCTGTCTCATTTTTTAATACTTTTACATTCTCAGAAAACTTCTTGAAAAAAGTAAAACAAGAATAAAGAGCATCACAACGGATGATTAGATTTCCAATCGGCACGTTTTAACTTCCGTCATCGGTCATCGGTCTTCCAGCTAATTTTTAAAAATGAAACAGGTAGAAATATTTTGTAAGAATACCAACAAATTTTATCGTTACCCACTGGGCACTTCCTTGCTCGAAATTAGTAACGACTTAAATATTCAGTTGGAAAATACCATTTGTGGAGCAGTTGTAAATAACCAGGTTAAAGAGTTGTCGTTTTGTATAGTAAAAACTAAAACCATTGAATTTATCGATGTCTCGAATCAGGATGGTTTTCGAATGTACACCCGGAGCCTCATTTTTATATTGTATGCAGCGGTCAGGAAGTTGTACCCAAATGTTTCGTTACAAATTCAAAATGGAATTTCGGGTGGTTATTTTTGCGAGATGAATGGATTTGATAGAGAAATTTCAGCATCTCATATTTTTTCAATTTTGCAGGAAATGAAGCAGATTGTAGAAAAAAATATTTCATTCGTAAAAAAAAACATGATTACCGATGATGTTGTGAAACTGTTGTTTGAGCAGGGTTTAGAAGATAAAGCATGTTTATTCGAACAGCAGGGGCGAATGTATTCGAGCCTCTACTTTTTAAATGATTTGGGGGATTATTTTTACGGAGATTTACTCCCATCCACCGGTTATGTAACTAATTTTGGATTAATAAAATATTTTGATGGATTGTTATTGCAGGTCCCAAAACAGAAGAATTTTAAAAAATTGCGCAAAGCAGTTCAATTAAATAAACTTTTCGAAATTTATCAGGAACAAAAAGATTGGGCGAAAATATTAAATATTTCGACAATTGGGCATTTAAACGATTTTACGATTCAGCACAAAAGTGGCGATGTTATAAAAATATCGGAAGCCCTTCACGAAAAAAAGATTGCCGAAATTGCAAATCTTATCTCTTCGAAAAAGGACGATATAAAAGTGGTTTTTGTTGCCGGACCATCGGCATCTGGTAAAACTACATTTAGTAAACGATTGGCGGTACAATTGGCGGTAAATGGTTTGCATCCTCACCAGGTTTCGCTCGACAACTATTTTGTTGATCGCGAAAATACCCCTAAAGATGAGTTTGGTGAATACGATTTTGAAACATTGGAAGCAATTGATATTGATTTTTTTAACCGGCAGCTTCTTAATTTACTTCGTGGAAATGAAGTTACACTACCAAAATTCGATTTTCAGCAGGGACTACGGACACAGAATGGCGAGAAATTAAAATTGTTGGAGGACGATATTCTTATCGTGGAAGGAATTCATGGCATGAACCCCGGTTTAATTACAAAAATTGATTCAAAGAACACATTCAAAATATTTATTTCAGCATTAACACAAATATCGTTTGATAAACACACGCATGTTTCAACTGCCGACAACCGACTGTTCCGACGTATGATCCGAGATAGTAAATACCGTGGTTACCCAGCGGTGGAGACAATTAAACGGTGGCCTTCAGTGCGAAGGGGCGAAGAGAAAAATATTTTTCCTTACCAGGAGAATGCCGATATAATGTTCAACTCGGCCACTTTGTACGAATTGGCTGTATTGAAAAAATATGCCGAGCCTTTGCTAAAATGCGTTTGCGAGAATCAACATGAATATACTGAATCGGTGCGGCTGCTTACATTTCTGTCGTATTTTAAAACTATTGACGATGAGGAAATTCCACCAACTTCATTACTTCGCGAGTTTTTGGGCGGAAGTAGTTTTGTGTATTGAATCGAATTGAATTAAAATTGCCTTCCGATATAAAAACGTTTGAATAATACCTCTCGCTAACATAAACAGAATCATTCCCAACCAAAGAGCGTGGTTTC
The DNA here is from genome assembly GCA_021648495.1 of Draconibacterium sp. Classification (GTDB taxonomy): domain Bacteria; phylum Bacteroidota; class Bacteroidia; order Bacteroidales; family Prolixibacteraceae; genus Draconibacterium. The sequence continues at coordinate 2,368 of JAKIST010000171.1, read as the reverse complement.
CGATTATTGGATACAGAAAATAATAGACCGGTGCAAATACTAAAAAGGTTGCGCCAAGCAAAGTATTCCGCATGGCTTTCGAAGCGGTGGCCCCAATGTAAATGCCGTCCCAGATAAACGAAGCAAAACTGGCGACAGGAACTAAAATAACCCAAATAAGAAAGGGTTGCGAAGTTGCAATTACATCGGGTTGAGAAGTGAGGAGTTTTATGATTAGGTTCACTCCCAGTAAATAAATAATTGTAAATGCCACTGCCAATGCGGCTCCCCAGTAAAACAACAATTTTATTACCCTTTTCAAATTCGAGATTTCTTTTGCTCCCAAAAATCTTCCTACCAAAGCTTCCCCGGCAAAGGCAAATCCATCTATAAAAAAAGAAAAGAATAATAGCAGTTGAATTAGAATTGAATTTACGGATAGAATAGTATCGTTTATACTGGCCGACTTCGATGTAAAAAAGGTAAATACCCCAATTATGCAAAAAGTACGGATAAAAATATCGGCGTTTACCCTAAAAAATTCAATCAAAATTCCCAGGTTCATTATCCCTTTTCTGGAAATTTTTACGAGTAGATATTTGTATTTATAAAAGAACAGGAACAGCGCGATTATTAATCCAAGGTATTGCGAAATTGCAGTTCCTAAAGCAACTCCTTCTGCTTTCATTTTCAGTACAAAAACAAAAAATAAGCTGAGCAAAATATTTGCAACGTTTACTGCAATAGCAATAATCATTGGGTAGCGTGCATTTTGCATCCCGAGAAACCAACCGCTAAAAACAAAAAGGCTCAATGCAGCTGGTGCCGCCCAAACACGAATTCGAAAATACGCGTTGGCAAGCGTTTCCACTTCAACACTCCCACCAATAATCCCAAAACTTGCCCAGGCAATGGGAGCTTGCAAAATTAAAATGAGGATGCTGACAAGTAAGGCAACTATTAAAGCGCGAGCAAGAATAGTTATACTTTCGGTTTGGTTTTTTTCACCAAAAGCTTGAGCCGTAAAACCAGAAGTACTCATTCTGAGAAAACTAAAACCCCAATAAATAAAGTTGAAAATTACGCTTCCCAATGCAATTGCACCAATATAAATTTGGGAATCTAAATGTCCCATCAGGGCCAAGTCAACTAATCCTAACAGCGGAACAGTAATGTTGCTTATAATATTCGGAACGGCTAATTTGAGTATGCTTCGATTCATAAAATTAATTTCAGTGCAAATGTAATCGTTTTGTGTGCCTTTCCGATAAATATTTTATAACTATTCTTGAGTGAAAATAGCATTTATATGTAGTCAAATAGTTGGTTTGTAGTGGGTTGGTTGGAAGTATTTCTTAGCTCTAAAAGTCTTTGTGTCTTATTATTGAATGAAACTATGAACATTAAATATTATCAATGTGTTATTCGTGAAAAAGATTTGGATTAATTCTAAATAACGTTTATATTTGTTATTCGGAATAAAGAATATTAAACTCTTAAAATAAAAATATGGCATTTGAATTAGTAAAATTAGGATACGATTATACAGCATTAGAACCGCATATTGATGCACGCACTATGGAAATTCACCATGGCAAACATCATGCGGGTTATACAAATAATTTAAACGCTGCAGTTGCGGGAACTGGTTTGGAAAGAAAATCGATAGAAGATATTCTATCGGGTATTTCTGGTCAGTCGGCTGCGGTGAGGAACAATGGAGGTGGGTTTTTTAACCACAACTTGTATTGGGACGTGATTACGCCCGGCGGGTCCCCAAACCCGGAGGGCGTGTTACTCGATGCAGTTAACGATTCATTTGGTTCGATACAAAATTTCCGTGAAACTTTCGTCAAAGCTGCGGTAACGCGGTTTGGATCGGGTTGGGCTTGGTTGGTACTTCAAGAAAAGGGACTGGCGATTTCGTCAACACCCAACCAGGATAATCCGCTGATGGATGTTGCAGAAGTTCAAGGTATGCCGATACTAGGGATTGATGTGTGGGAACATGCGTACTATTTGAACTACCAAAACAGACGTCCGGATTATGTGAATGCTTTCTGGAATCTAATCAACTGGGACGAAGTCGCCAGGCGGTTTAAAGGTTAGTTGATTTTTGGTTTTTTTCCCCGGAGCAGAGGCTCCGGGGTTTTAACTGTTTAAATTTCACTATTATGTTAACCATATTTATCATTTCTGCAAACGCAGGAATCTCCCCGGATCATCTCTTATCTATAAGTACTTCATTTTACGACCTCTTCCTTTTTTAGAAGAAAAATCTAAAATACCCTCCGATAGGAGGGAGTCCCTTGAACAAATTATATCCGAAACGCTCGTCATTGCGAGTGGCCACCCAATTTTTATTGGGCATAATGAGGTAATGACAGAA
>JAKIST010000170.1 GCA_021648495.1 Draconibacterium sp. | reverse complement strand
TCAAGCGTTTCATCCAGTGTTTATTACTTAATCCCAATGTTTGAAATGCTGACCAGAATCCATGAGAAAGATGAATTCCAAGTAAAATACCACCTAAAATATATAATATTCCATACTCAACGTTTGTCTTAAAAAGTCCGGCAACGAGAGCGTAAGTATTGTCCATTTCAGTTCCATCAATATTAACGGTTTGTATCAAATCAGGATTGAATTTTATCACCCAAAAGAAATTAATTACGTGCACCACCAGAAATGTTAAAACTAAAGCACCAATAATTAACATATTTCGCGATGCCCACGAGCTAGATTCCTTTGTATCCCTTTTGCTAAATTTTACCGGCCTGGCGCGCCAGTTTTGATACTCCAAAAAGAACGACCAAAGAATGTGAATAACAAATCCTAACCCAAGAATTGGTTCCATAATTTTAATAGCTGGGTTTGTTACCATAAAATGTGCACCCAAATTAAAAAGATCTCCACTATCATCAAAAATTAAAAACAGGTTAAGTGTTAAATGAACCGCAATAAACGTCAACAGAAAAAGTCCTGTAACACTCATTAGGAATTTTCGGCCAATTGATGCCAATAAAAACTTGCTCATAGAATTTCTATTTTATTAGATTGAATTTCAAAATTAAACTTTACAAAAGTAGAAGAACCTACTCTATTTCATAAAAAAGCGAGCCAAAAATAACTAATTTATATTGTTTATACGAACAATTCAAAATCAATATTTGCTTTCAATGTGATTTTTATCTTGAAAAATTTTGGGCGTGCCCCTCTCCCGCGCACAAAAATCCCAACGTACAGGTCGTGCTTTCCGCTTTTACTCCTCGCTCCCCTCATTTCATTCGCTTTGCTGTGGGGTAACCGCTGCAATCACTCACGCAGAGAGAAACGAAAGTCAGGAGTTCATTGGTAATTGGAAAGAAAATTGAAAAAGGTATTGTGTTTTTCCGGGTGTCGCGGTTTCCGAACCGCGATTATTTTGGCGGTTTGCCCCAATGGGATCGCTTTGCAGGAAACCGCCGCACCCTTAACTCAATTCCTTAAAACTCCGATTCCACTCGCGCAATGTAAATTGGTCGCTTAAAGCAATTAATTCAGTCGGATGAAAGGCATCTTTAATTTCAATAATTTCAACCGAAGATAATGTACATTGAACCGCTGCCGTTTTTCCCTCTTTTAAATTTACAAATCCCTTTATTCTGTATGCTTTTGGTGCCCATTCATTTAAAAATTGAGCGAGTGCATCGCGCGACATTTTACGTCCGCTTTTTATCACCATCGAATTTATTTCGGGCCGGGGCATTGTTTTTATTTCACCAAAATAGAACTTGTCTATGGCTGAATTCCCCAATTCAAAATCCATGGTACAGAAAGTTGTTTCTATGATTTCAGCAAATGGATTATTTTTTTTTATCTCTTCCCGAATAGAATCAAGGCCATTTTTAACCAAGTCGGTTTTATTAATTACCACAATGTCAGCCATCCGTATTTGGTGCGAAACCCGCTGCCTCATCAAACCAACTTTGGCAAAATTAAGTGCATCAACCACGCACCAGTTCGATGCAAGGTAAATTTTTTCAGCCAACGAACCAGCCGAAATTACCTCCGAAATTGAAGTGGTGTCTGACAATCCAGAAGCTTCAATAATTACAATGTCAGGTTGGTATTCATCAATAAATTTTTTAAGCGACCGCACAAAATCGCCCAGCAAACAAACGCAAAATACCGAGCCGTTATTAATTTCGAGCAAGTTAAAATCGTGTCCTGACTTTTTTAATTCTGCCCCATCAATATTTATTGGACCAAATTCATTTTGGATAATCCCAATTTTCTTTTCCGAAGAATATTGTTCGATAATACGTTTAAGGAACGTGGTTTTGCCACTTCCCAAAAAACCGGAAATTATATGGAATGGAATTTTTTGCATTTGTTACTACTCAGCAGTAATATTCATTGTTAATCAATGAGTTACATTTTTGTTAATAACTTATTTATTTTGTTAATTTATAGATTATCAGGATATTAAAGAAATGACATTTATTTATTAGTAAATTTTTCGAGAATTTAAATAGCTATAAGTATCTTATATTCAATCTATTAAACCTGCTGAGTAGTAACTTGCATTTAATAAAACGATGGTGTTTATAATCTTTGTACCCCTTTGATTTTTATTAGCGATACTTTGTGGTTCAATTCTTTATTTCAGCACAAAGTTACACAAAGGGTTCCAGAAAGTATCTCAAAGGATTTGTGCACAACTGTCATTCCCACTTTCGTGGGAATGACAACCCCGTAAAATTATTTTTTGTCAACCACTTCCCGAACTTTACAAATATGCCCCGGAGTTGTTCCGCAACAACCACCAACAATATTTGCGCCGGCAGCAATAATTTTTGGAATCAAATCAGCCATTTCATCCGGGGTTTCCGGGAAAACTGTTTTGCCATCGTCGTAAATCGGCATTCCGGCATTTGCATGAATTAAAACAGGAATATCAGTATTTGCTTTGCGGATTTCCTCCACAATCCCAATCATATCGGCAATCCCATTTCCACAATTTGCGCCTATTAATTCCGCCCCGGCATCAATTATTGTATTTACCATATCAGTTGGGGAAACTCCCATCATCGAGCGAAATTCGCCGTCAACGGTTTTTTCGAATGTCATTGTACAAAAAACTTCGCAGTTTGTATTTTCTTTTGCTGCTTTTATTGCCAATCTTGCCTCATCCAAATCTGTCATGGTTTCAATCATAATTGCATCGGCACCACCAGCTTCCAAGCCTTTTACCTGTTCTTTAAAAGCTTCGTACAACTCTTCTTCTGTAACATCGCCCATCATCAATATTTTACCGGTAGGACCAACCGAACCAAGGACAAATTTATCGCCGGCAGCTTTGCGACTAATCTCAGCCGCCGCTTTATTTAATTCGAAAACTTTGTCTGCCAGTCCGTATTTTCCGACTTTAAATATTGTGCCTCCAAAACTGTTGGTTTCAATCATATCGGCACCTGAATCGATGTAACTTTTGGCAATATCAAAAACTTCTTCAGCATGAGTTAGGTTCCACTCCTCCGGGCATTTTCCAGGTTGCATTCCCTTTTGTTGCAAAAAAGTTCCCCAGGCACCGTCGGAAACCAGCACTTTTCCTTTTTTTATTTGATCGAGTATTTTTCCCATAATTAAATTAAAGGCTAAAGCCCAATGATTGAATTTGTTTTTCTTCTTCTTAAATAGTTATCTATAAGTCTAATATTTTTTGACTAACCCCGTCATTTATGACGGGGACTATTTGCGTATAGATTTCGGGCTTCAGCCCTTAATTTTTTTAAAACCATATTTTTCAATAAATTCGTTGTACTCTTCTTCCCAGCTCTTTAATTTGTGATGTATTTCCTGGTTTTTAATATATTCACGAACAACGTTTATTTGAGATTCACTTACAGAAACCGCAAAATACTCATCTGCCCATTCAAATTTACCTTGAACAAGATTACTATTGTTTATCCAAAACGATGACTCGCCTTTAATTAATTGCATAATTTTTGAAAGTGTCTGTTCTGCATCTAAAGAAATTGTGCAGTGAATGTGCTCTTTATGACCATTTAAAAAATCAATATAAATCCCCTTTTGCCTTGCATTCTCTTTAATATGATTTAAGATAGCTTCTTTATTTGACTTGGTTATAAATGGAATTTTATTTTTTGTTCCCCAAACACAATGTAACCAGATTCTTACGTACGACATAATTTATTTGTTGTGGGCTAAAGCCCGTTTCACTCGCCATATACATCCCTGGCATAAATGCCAGGGTTAGTCAATTACCCCAATACCCTCAGGGCTAATAATATCTTCAAATTTAGCCCGCTATTTTTAGTTATCCAAATCTATAATTCTTTTATCCACTCCTTGACAACTTCCAGGGAAGGAACGATTCCTTCCGGTTTCAGTTTATATTTTACCGATACAACGGCTGGCCCTTTTACCACACCAAACGCTGCCAATTGTGCTTTGTCTGAAATTACTTTTACATCAACGTCTTTCCCTAACTCGGTAGATACACGCTGAATTTTATCGTTTAAGGACCTGTTCAAAAATAACCTATACATTTTGACTCGTTCTTTTGCCTATTTTCTTCGTTATAAAAGCATTAAATAAACTGTGGCTATTCGCAGCTTTTATGCCTTGAAAATAAACAAAATTACTTTGTCAATTTTGTAGATCTTATTTCCGAACAGGCACTAAAAGAGAAAGAATATTTATTTCTTGACGCAGATGACCCAACTACCAGAAGTTTATATCTGACGAGGAAATAATGCAAACATGGGATAAAGAAAAGAAACCCGATAGTATTAAAGCTGGATATATTATTTCTTTAGTAAAAATGAGAACAATGACAGAAATGCTTTCTTCAAGGTGTACATTTGATGCACAAAAAGACGTTGATGAATCTTATGAACAATTGATTTATAAAATGTCCGACTATTTCTGGTGGAAAAAAAATTACAAGTTGATTAAATAATTAAAGCTCATGACAATGTATAAAAATAATAGTCTGTTCAGCAGTTATTTCAATGGTTATAATCCGCTTATAATTTCTTGTAAATGGATAGGATTGAAGCCCGCAATCGGCAACTATTCATACTACCAACCATTAGATTTTACAACATAAGTTGAAGTCACTTTTACACCGATCTGCACAGCTTGTGTAAAAGGAGCTTATTCTTTTTGCAGCAAATGACAAATGATTTTCAGGACTAAAGAAGAGCAAATTGGCGATATATTTGAAATCATGCTAAAATAATCCTATCACCTTCAGAAAAGAAAAAATTGAATAAATGCCGAACGTTTCATTTAAAATATCAAAATCAGCAGGGCAAACCAAACTTCAACAATTGGTACATTCCATAACGGAAGCTATTAGTAATGGCATATTAAAAGTCGGAGATTCGTTGCCCTCGGTGAATCAATTGAGCACTGAAAGTGGATTTTCGCGCGATACCGTTTTTAAAGCATACAATATATTGAAGCAACGAAATGTTGTAGAATCGGCTCCTCAAAAAGGGTATTTTGTTGCCAGCGAATCGTTTAAAGTTTTTATGTTGCTCGATGATTTTAGTGCTTTCAAAGAGCAGTTGTATCAATCATTTCGACGAAATCTACCCGATTCATATTCTGTCGATCTTCTCTTTCATCATTATAATCCCGATGTTTTTCACCAACTTATAGAAAATAGTTTGGGCAGGTACAGCATGTATGTTGTGATGAATATCGATAATAAATCGCTTGACCCGATTTTACAGAGAATTGATGCCAACAAACTGTTGCTTCTCGATATGGGAAAACCCGATAATGGAAAACTCAATTATTTGCTTCAGGATTTTAACCGTTCGGTGAAAAGCTGTTTGGAGGAGGGAATAAATCGATTAAAAAAATACAAGGAGTTGATATTGGTTTACTCTGAAAAGAATACTCCGCATCCGGTTGAAATTGTTGCTGCTGTCAAAAATTTTTGTAAAAAAAACCAAATCCAATTTAAAAATAGGTTTGTGTTTAATGTTTCCGAAATTCAAAAAGGACAGGCTTATTTTGTTATTCGCGATGCCGATTTGGTGAAGGTAATAAAGACTTGTCGTTCAAAACAATTTGAATTGGGAAAAGATGTGGGTGTACTTTCGTACAACGACACACCAATGAAACAAATTGTAGGTGGCGGAATATCGGTTATCTCAACCGATTTTGAATTGATGGGAAGAAAAGCAGCCGAATTTGTGAAAAACAAACAGAAAATAGGTGAGGTTTTAACTACCTCGTTAATTATACGTGAATCGTTGTAAATAGCTTTTGCTGCATTTAATTTAACACGTCGCGCCCATTCAGGGCTTTTACTTGATTTGAACGATTTGATTACACAGGGCTAAACCCTGTGCTTATACATTGCGGGGCTTTGCCCCTTTTAGGAGAGCCAGCATTTAAAAATCTTGTAATATTTTGTTAATTTTAGAAATATTTTGCAGTCCTGAAGAGACGTTCTGTAAAAGCATAGGGCGAAAGCCCTATGAATAAATACAACGATACAATGACAAAGGGCTGAAAGTCCAAAACTTAAAATAATTGCCATGCCTCAATCCTTAGCAAAAGTTTATGTTCATATTGTTTTTTCAACGGAACATGGAACACGTATTATTGTAGAAAAAGTAAGACATGAATTGCATTCATATATTATTGGCATTTTATCTGGATTAGGGAGTTATACAAATGAAATATATTGTAATCCCGACCATATTCATATTTTATGTTCCCCTCCACGAACAATTTCGATAGCTCAGTTTATTAATAAAATAAAAACTCCTTCTTCAAAATGGATAAAAACTAAGGGAATTGATAATTTTTTATGGCAAGATGGTTATGGAATCTTTTCAGTTAGGCTTTATTACGAAATAAGTTGGACAAAACTGGCGATGTTATTTTGTGCGATAACAAGGCAAAAAACGCAGTCATAGCCTTAGCTATAGCGAGGTTTTTAACGCAGTTAGCGTGCAAGAGAACAAGCCAGAATGGTCATTTTATTTCGTAACAATGCCTTAGTTCGTCAAAAGTGAAAGTGGTAGAAAGTTATATTCGAAAACAACCTGAACATCATAATAAAGTATCCTTTAAAGCTGAATTGCAACAATTCTTTATGGAATATGGAATTGAATATGATGAACGGTATGTTTGGGGTTAAAACCTTATTTTCAAGACTACTTGAATTGATGTTTGTATCACACAGGACTTGACCTTGTGATGCAATGTTTCGGGTTTTGAACCTTAAAAAGTGAAAAATATATACAAGATAGCGGAAGTTTTTCTTTCTTCATTAATTTTACGATTTTAATAATCCTTTTTAAAATGAATAAACTAATCTTTTTTCTAAGTGTAATTACATTCTCATGTAATACAAATCATAAAAATGTTGAAAAGCTTGATAAGCTGAACAATTCCAATTGGATTTATGATGGACTTGAGCAAGCCGTGGAAGATTCTTTGTTTTATCTCGACCATCCATCTCCAATTTTCCGTAAAGAATTTAGTACAAAAAACGAAATTGAAAAAGCAACACTTTATATAACAGCAGCAGGTTATTACAAAGCTTCAATTAATGGGGAAAGAATTGGGAAAGATGTTTTAACTCCCGCCTGGACCGATTTTAGCAAACGAGTTTACTATTCGGAATATGATGTTTCGTCATCAGTTAAAAAGGGGAATAATTGTCTCGGCGTTACACTTGGTAATGGTTTTTATAATCCGCTGCCATTAAAAATGTTTGGAAGGCGAAATTTAAGGGAAGTGCTTTCAGTTGGAAACCCGGCTTTTATAGCAAAACTTTTAATAAATTATTCCGATGGAACAATTAGGGAAATAATTACTGATAAAAGTTGGAAATATAATTATGGACCGGTACTTAAAAATAATGTTTATCTGGGTGAATTGTATGATGCTCAAAGAGAATTTGAAGGCTGGGACATGCCCGGTTTTAATGACGAAAAATGGAGTAATTCAATAAACAATAAAGGCCCGGGCGGACAATTGCAAAAGGCATTTTTCCCACCTGTGCAAGTGACGCGGAAAATATCCCCGGTTGATATTTTTTCACCAAAAATTGGCATTTTTTTAGTTGACATGGGCGTGAATTTTACCGGCAGTTACAATATAAAACTTACCGGGAAAAAAGGAGATACGGTCAAGTTTCGGTTTGGTGAACGGATTTATGATGACGGTATGTTAAATCCGATGACAACTGTTTGCGGTCAGATTAAAAAAGAAGGAATGGGTGGTTCGGGAGCACCGGCAATTGCATGGCAAACAGACAGCTACATATTTAAAAATGAATCAGATACTTGGTTCAGACCGGAATTTACCTTCCACACCTACCGTTACATGGAGATTTCCGGCTTAAATAAAATGCCTCTGCTTTCTGAGGTTGAAGGATTGGCAATGAGCTCGAATGTGATCAACAACAATAGTTTTAACTGTTCTTCTGAGCTTTTGAATTCAATACAAAAAGCCACAGTAAGAACTTTTCTTTCAAATTTAATAAGTGTTCAATCGGATTGTGCGGCCAGAGAAAAATTCGGATATGGGGGAGACATAAATGCCACCAGCGAATCGTTTATTTACAATTTCGATATGCAGGATTTCTACCGCAAAACCGTTTACGATTGGGTGGATGCCGTTAACGATTCGGTATTTGTTGATACCGCCCCTTTTGTTGGGATTCAATATTGTGGGATAAGTTGGGAATCGGCAATGCTCACCACTCAATATTATCTTTATTTGTATTACAACGACACGGATATTATCAAAGAACTTTACGGGCTGGACAAGAATTGGATGGAAAAAGTAGCAAGGATTTTCCCTGATAAAATTATTGACAGCGGTTTAAGCGACCATGAATCGCTCGAACCTGTTCCGGTTGAATTAACAGGAACTTGCCATTACTTGCAGTGTGCAAAAATTATGGTTGAATTTGCTGAATTTATGGAAGATCAAGAAGCAGCCCGAAAATATAGAAACCTGGAGGGAGAATTAAAAGGGAAAATTAAAGAGATGTTTTGGGACAATCCGGTTGAGGGGAAAATAAACAGGCAAACACTTTTTGCAACGCTGCTTTACCACGATATTATACCTAAAGAGGAAAAAGAGGCTGCAAAAGATTCGCTTTTAATGGCTTTAAAAAATGGTCCTTCAGAACATTTTAATACGGGTATTTTTGGAACAAAATACATTTTAGAGGCACTTTCCAAGTCGGGTAATCCTAAATCTGTTTTCGATGTGGTTAACAGCACTTCGTATCCTGGCTGGGGATTTATGATGGATCGGGGAGCTACTACAATTTGGGAAACCTGGAAAGAGAGTGATAATATTTATTCAAACTGCCACCCAATGTTTGGGACAGTTTCAGAATGGTTTTACAGATGGTTGGGAGGTATTCGACCAAATCCTGATTATCCGGGTTTTGAACGGTTTATTTTGTCCCCATTTATTCCTGCAGAACTTGAATTTGTGAATAGCAGTTATCATTCGCCCTTTGGAGAAATTGTTTCGAACTGGAAAAAGGAAGGAACAAACAAGTTTGTTTTTGAATTGAAAATCCCGGAGGGGAGTATTGCCACATTCAAATTGCCTTCTGTTGAAATTCAAAATATTTCAATAAGCAAAAAAGAAGATGGGAATACGTTTACTCCCGGTGCCAATCAAATAAAAGCGGGCTGTATTGAACTTAAGTCAGGAGAATACAGCATTTCTGTCGCTTACTATTAATAACCTGAGTTGGATATAAAATTTACATACACATCGCAACAAGGGTTTTCTCCCAGATACAAAATTATTTGGAGAAGTGAAAGGTTCAAAATAGTTTTTCAGGGCAAACGTATCTAAATTTCTAATAATATACATTTATAGTCGATTTAAAAACATTATTGATATTCAGTGTTTTTCCCCCGCTCCCGCACGATTATATCGTGTGGTTTTAATTCAATAACAATAACAACTTTTAAGG
>JAKIST010000169.1 GCA_021648495.1 Draconibacterium sp. | reverse complement strand
GAAAGTGCATGGGCAGGAAAAGAAGCTTCTGAACTGGCATGGAATGCCGAACAGGCTGAATTTAAAAAGTGGTCGAAAATGAGCATCAACACTCGTAAAATGTGGATGGAAAAATTGCGGGATGCGCTTAAGCTTCGTGAAAACGAAATCCGTGAATCCGTAATGTACGAGATGGGAAAAACCTACAATCAGGCAATGGAAGATTACGAAACCGTGGTAAATGCTTTGGAATGGTATCCTCAGGAAATGTTGCACCGCCGGGATGAAATTATTCCCGACCCGGATGGAACACATGCTCACCAAATTATTGCTAAACCTGCGGGAGTAGCCGTGGGTTATCTTGCATGGAACTTTCCACTGCTGAATTTTGGGTTTAAAATTGGGCCAGCTTTAGCTGCCGGTTGTACACTTATTTTAAAACCCTCAGCAAATGCACCACTTTCTGCCTACCTGATTGGCGAAATAATGGAAAGCATCAACTTCCCCAAAGGTGTGGTCAATGTTTTGGCCGGCTCAAACGAAGAATTGGCTTTAACACTTTCGTCAAGCAAAATCCCACGTGTAATTACGATGATCGGTTCATCCGTTTCAGGAAGAATCGCGATGCAGCAAGCAGCAACATCAATAAAACATTTCAGTATGGAATTGGGTGGAAATGCACCAGCTATTGTATTCGGTGATGCAAATTTGAGTCAGGCAGTAAACGATTTGTCAGCCCTGAAATTTGGGAATTGTGGACAGATTTGTGTTTCACCCAACCGGATTTTTGTGCATGAAAATATTTATGAAGAATTTGTAAAACGGTTTGTTGTAAAGGCGAAGAAACTTGAACTGGGTTTTGGAAACGACTCAAAAATAGATATGGGCCCGTTGGTGGACAAACGTTCCCGCGAAAGGGTAATGAGACTGGCTGAAACCACCATTGCAGAAGGAGCAAAACTGGAATGTGGAGGTAAAATTCCTACCGATAAACAAAAAGGGTTCTTTTACGAACCAACTGTATTCTCTGGCGTTACACGCGAAATGACAATTTTTAAAGAAGAGATTTTTGGTCCTCTTGCAGCAATTTACAAATTCAAAACCGAAGATGAAGTGTTGGCCATGGCCAACGATTGTGAAGTTGGACTATCTAGTTATTTATACACTACCGATGTAAATCGCATTAATAAATTTACAACCGAAATGGAAGTAGGCGAAGTTCATGTAAACGGCTTCAAATATGCCATTTATCTTCCTCACGGTGGAGTAAAAGAAAGTGGTTTGGGTCACGATTGCTCGCACCTTGCTTTGAACGATTATTTAGAATTGAAACGGATTACAATTAGAGTATAATTTCCTTTAAGGGTTTGTGAAGAAATAACATGACTGGAATTGACGAAGTTATTTTGTGCGATAACAAGGCAAAAAACGTAGCTATAGCCATAGTTACAGCGAGGCTTTTTAACGAAGTTAGCGTGCAAAAGAACGAGTTAAAACGGTCAGGTTATTTCATTACAATCCCTAAGTCCCCTTAGGGGATTTAGGGGTAAAAAGAAAAATATGTTACCAACAGAACAAAAAGCGATGTCGCCCGAAATCATCAAAAAGATTGATGAAGCGGGTGCGGTAGCGGTACTCGTAATTGACGAATTAAAACATGCCTTGCCACTGGCAAACGCTTTGTTGGCAGGCGGTGTAAATGCTATTGAATTGACTTTACGCACACCGGTTGCCTTAGAAGCCGCAGCTTTGATAAAAAAGAATTTACCTGAAATAAATTTGGGTATTGGAACCGTATTAACTGTAGAGCAGGTAAAAGCTGTAGCCGATTTGGGTTTTGATTTTGCAGTCGCTCCGGGTTGTAATCCGCGAATTGTTGAAGCGGCACAAAAATATGGTTTATCTTATGCTCCGGGAGTTTCCACTGCCTCAGAAATAGAATTGGCTGTTGAACTGGGTTGCAGGATACTGAAATATTTCCCGGCAGAATCGATGGGCGGAATAAATTATTTAAAAAATATGGTTGCACCCTACCAATACTTGGAGTTGAAATTTATCCCACTTGGTGGATTAAATATTACGAATGCCGCTGGTTATATCGAATCTGATTTAATTACTGCAATTGGCGGATCATGGATTGCCAATCGCCCTCTAATTCAAACAGAAAATTGGGATGCTATTACAGCCAACGCAAAAGAAATAAGTGATTTAATCACCCAAATTAGAAAAAAAAGCAAGTAAAATTATTTGATGTATATAGTACTGAGTATCAAAACTAAATATTTAAGAGTCCAGTCTAAAAACAGAGGATTTTCATAAAAAGAAAGATTTTGGATGAGATTTTTATTTTTCGATATTTGGTGATGCCTGAACATCAGCTAATTGAGAAAAATGAAAATATTACCAAAAGATACTTTTTTGATTTTATGTGTTTTTGGACTGGACTCATTTAAGATTCAAATCCCATTGCTCACTACTGAAATCTCACCGCTATATACTCATATCTCATATCTAAATTATGAAAACAATTGTAACTTTTGGCGAAATAATGGGACGTTTATGCCCCGAAAACTTTCAGCGTTTCAGGCAAAGTATGCCGGGTAAACTCGACATGACTTTTGCAGGAGCTGAAGCAAATGTGGCAGCATCAATCGCCATGTTGGGCGGCAAAGTAAAGTTTGTAACAACCCTGCCCGATAACGAAATGGCAGAAGCCTGTCTTCCTGTTTTAAAAGGAATTGATGTTGATGTTTCGGGCATCAAAACCGTTAAATACGGACGTTTTGGATTGTATTTTGTCGAACGCGGAGCCAACCAACGTCCCAGCAAAGTAATGTACGACCGCGATTATTCTTCGGTATCGTTGACTCCTGGCGACGCCTACGATTGGGATTCGATATACGCCGGAGCTGGATGGCTGCATACCACAGGCATTACACCATCACTTTCCGAAATTTCAGCTAATGCCACCGAGGTTGCTGTTCGAACCGCAAAGGAAAAAGGATTAACCGTTTCCTTCGATTTAAACTTCCGCAAAAAACTCTGGCAATGGAAAAAAGGAACTTCTGCTTCTGAACTTGCTAAAAAAACCATGCGCGACATTCTTCCTTATATTGATGTGGTGATTGCCAATGAAGAGGATGCACATGATGTGTTGGGTATTTCGTCCGAAAACACCGATATCGAAAGTGGAAAATTGGATGTGGCAAAATATGCCGATGTTGCCAAAGAAATTGTAAGACAATTTCCAAACATAAAAAAAGTGGCCATAACTTTGCGCGAAAGTATCTCTGCCACACACAACAACTGGGGTGCAATGTTGTATGACACAGCTACACAAAAATCGTATTTTGCGCCACTTGTTGACGGCAGCTACGCACCCTATGAAATTAAAAATATTATCGATCGTGTAGGAGGTGGCGATTCTTTCGGAGCTGCACTGATTTTTGCATTAAACACCCCAAAATTGGCAAAACCTGAAAATGCTATCCGGTTTGCAATCGCCTCATCCTGTTTATGCCACTCTATTAACGGCGATTTCAATTATGTTTCGCGTTCCGAAGTTGAAGCTTTGATGGGTGGTTCGGCATCAGGAAGGGTAGTGCGTTGAATTTTTTATTAGGAGGATGGCATACTTCTAACTACATTGAAATATTAATATTAAAACAATCTTTAGCCTGAAAACCAATGAGGATAAAGGGGCTGCAGTTATCCCGCAAAAACAAGGAGTAATTTGTCCTTCATATATTTTCCCGATGAACGGAGGAAGTTTTTGCCAGTGGGACGATGCAACTTATGACAGAAGGTCGGTAGGTTCTTTGCAGGTTTATGGCAATAGTACTGGATTATCGTGCCATGGTGGGGGACTTACAATGAAAAATCGGCTGTTGTCGGTATCCTGGATAGCGCTTCTACTGATGCAAAACTTGTATTTAGATGCAGATGAGCCTCTACCAAATACGATCCGTTTTGGAATGGCAATAGGTGTTACGGCCACGTATAAAAATACAAGTTACTACGGAAACGGACTACTCGAAAACTATAGCGACCGAAAACGTAGTGCTGAAGTTGGTGAGTTCAGCATTAAAACTGACGGTATATCCTACAACCATGCAATGCCACAGGAAAACCGAAACCGGACGGATACACGTTGGGTAAAACTAAGTACTCTGAATAATAAATCAGGATTGTTTATTATTGAAAAGCCGCAATCCAGCTTTTCAGTTTGGCCTTATTCAGCTAAGGAACTGTTTCGGAATAACCTGACCTTTTGTGCTTGTTCTTTCGCTCTTTAACTTCCTTGAAAAAATCCTTAAATAGCACGCTATTCGCTAATTTTTCAAGTTATTAAAGAACAAAATACCTTCGCTCAAATTGTTCATCTTATTACGTAACAGTTCCTAAAAACATTAAAGAAGCACAGCATCCTTTTGAATTAAAACCTCAAGGATTTTATACGCTGAACACTGATTTGGCACAAACCGGTTTAGGCGGTACTTTGTCCAATACTTTGCCCCAATATATTCTTAACCCGGATAAATACAGCTCCGAATTTATGATTGCCAAATAAATTAATTATTATTAGACATTATTACAATTAAAATCGTATGGCAAAATTTATCTTTTCCCGATTCCCTTCGTTATTTTTATTTTCTGTAGCTACGGCTACTCAAAAGAAAAATGCCTTGGTAATCGAAAAAATCTTAAATCCTGCCTATACACTATTTTAATCATAATAAAGTCTATTATAAAAATTTAAAATAAGTAAGATGAAATACAAATTTAGTCATATCGGAATTACAACAGAAAATTTTAAATTGATTTTGTTAGCTCATTTTATGCTGAACTTCTAAAATATTAGTTGATAGTTATTCGTAAACAGCCCATCACTTTTTAGAATTTGATAAGCTTTTGCATTTCAACCGTAAAAGCTGATTGAACCAATCGATTATTTAATCGTTTATAAATTAGAGTTTAGCGGAAATAATTCCGGCGAAATAGTAAAAATTATTATTTTGCAATAATTTGATGTCAACTGAAAAATAGTTATAATTACATCAAATGAAGTTGATCTTAAAAAATACAGATAGCTTTGTAAATGAGCGGTTAAACATTACAAAAAAGGAGATTCCTTGTTTAGATTCTTTCTGGCATTATCATGCACAATACGAGTTGTTGTATATTTCGCAAAGTACCGGAATTCGTTTTGTGGGTAATAATGTTTCTCAGTTTGTTCCGGGAGAACTGGTTTTGGTTGGTCCCTATTTACCTCACCTTTGGCGAAACGACCCCTCTTATTATAGTGAAGACGATACAAATAAGGTGAAAACAATAGTCATTAAATTTACAAAGAATTTTATTGGTGAAGGTACATTTAATAACTCCGAATTTTCAGGCATTAATAATTTGCTCGAACAATCGAAATTTGGGGTAAGCTTTGGTTCAGTAGTAAGCAAAAGTCTTAACGATGAATTAATTGGGATTATTAATTTGTCCCCAGCGGAACATTCTATAAAACTTATGGATATTCTTTTTCGATTATCGTTGACAGATGACAAAACTGTTTTATCATCAACGGATATGCGCCAATATACAACCGATAATTCCCAGCGCATCGATAACGTTTTAAAATATATTTCCAACAATTACGCCAGCTACATTGGTCTCGATAATGTTGCAGATATTGCATGTATGACCACCAACTCATTTTGTCGTTTTTTTAAAAAAGCCACAAATAAATCGTTTACACAATTCTTAAATGAGGTTCGTATCCGAAATGCTGCACGGCTTCTTGTACAGGAAGATTTACCTGTTTCCGAAATTTGTGATATGGTTGGGTACAAATCGGTTACCAATTTCAACAGACAATTTAAACAAATTATGGGAAGCACCCCTAAAAAATATCGGTTTACAATTTAGCCCATTCTTATATAATTGGTTTATTAAAAATATATGTAGGGTAAAATTGTGCTATAACGTGATAATCCAAATCAACTCCAATCCACATTAATCCATTTATTTTGCAGATAGAAGATACTATTAATACATTTAATATATTTGTATTCAAAGGTTACTTTCTTCTGCTGAATTCTCTAAAAAACAATTATCACTTATTATCAAGTATTTGTTCAAATTGATTTAAGTTTGATAACGGATTAAATAAAATTTCAAATAAAATATAGGATAGAAAATATTTAATAATTATATGCAAAACAGGAAAGTGGTTTCAACACTTTCCTGCAAATTGTAAAGCAAGAAACTAATAAATATTTTATTCACTCTACAAGGTTAATGGATGGGAAAATCACGGAGATTAAAAAATCGAACTTTTATTCCAGAACAGAAAGGGTTAAATATAAAAAAACTCTTAAGAAATACAGGTTTTTCTGTTTTTTGTTTTTTCCTTGGCCTTGTCCAGGTTATTGCAATACAAATTACAGAGCTTTCTCTAAATGACAATTCTGAAAAAACTTCAGGAATTGTTGATCAGCAAAAAACTGTTTCCGGAACGATTGGCGACAAAACCAGACAGCCGTTACCCAGTGTAACCATGGTAATAAAAAGCACCGTGCAAGCTACCGTTACTGATGCCGATGGAAACAGCCCCTTACCTAATATCCCCAATAATGCAACACTGGTATTTTCGTTCGTAGGGATGAAGGCGCAGAAAGTGGATGTTGGAAATAGGACGAGTATCAGTGTAACAATGGAGGAAGAGAATGTTGGGATTGCAAAAGTTGTGGCTTTGGAGTATAGAGCTATAAAAAGAGGTGAAATAACTGGCTTTGTAAATACTATAAATACTGAGGAACTCGTAAAAACATCTTATTCGGACATAGAAAAATCTTTGCAAGGGAAAGTACCGGGATTGATAATAAATGACAGAGGAGGATATCCTGGACAGAGTGATTTAAATATATTAATTAGAGGAAAATATACGCCTGGCAATAATTCCCCTTTAATTATTATTGATGGTGTGGAAGCAGGAAGTTTTTCACATTTATCTGCTAATGACATAAAAAGCGCAAGTATCTTAAAAAATGCTTCTGCTGCTATTTATAGATCCCGTGCTGCCAATGGTGTTATTCCCATAAATACAAAAAGGGGAAAAGAAGGGAAAAGCAGTTTTAATTTCTCTTCCTATTATAAGCTTGCTAAATTTACAATTATAAAACACTCCCTATTTCTTGAAAATCAATTATAAATTTGATAAAAATGAAAAAAATACTGTTTTCAATTTCGTTTATTTCCTTTTTGGCACTTAATGTGAACGCCCAGGAAAGGGCATATATTAATACATCGAAAAGCCCGTACGCTAAGATAAAAAGCTTAGATATGGGCAGTGTGAAATGGACGGGCGAGTTTTGGAAAGAAAGGTTCGATCTGTGCCAGGCGAATGTAATTCCTGCACAATGGAATTACTTTATGGAGTTCACTCAGCATAACTTTGAAATAGTGGCTAATAAACTCGATGATCCTGATGGTTTCAAAGGGGCTAACTGGCAAGATGGGGATTACTACAAATGGCTTGAGGCACAAGTGGGGACATATGCCATAACAAAAGATACCGCTCTTGTCAAAAAGATAGAAGCCGTAGCTCAACTGATAGCCAGATCTCAGGCCCCCGACGGTTATATAACAATGAATACTCAAATAGGTTTTGGTAAACGCGGGGCCGGGCCTTACGAACAATTTGTTGCTTATGAAAATTCGCAGAGGTTTGCTGATCGTAGCTTACACGAAACGTACAATATGGGGCATTTGATGACCCTTGGCTGCACTTATTACCGTGTAACGGGCAGCACGACGTTGCTAAATGTGGCTATCAAAGCAGCCGATTTCCTCGATGTGTATTTTGCGGTCATTACCCCAGAACTGAGTCGTATTGATTTTAATCCAACTCAAATAATAGGGTTGACCGAACTGTACAGAACAACAGGGAATAAAAAATACCTTGACCTGGCACAGCGATTTGTTGATGCCAGAGGGCAGGGGGGAGAAGTTCAAAACCAGAACAAAACCCCTTTGCGCGATGAGAGGAAAGCCGAGGGGCATGCTGTGTTAGCTAACTACCTCTACTGCGGGACTGCTGACATTTATGCCGAAACGGGGGAAAAAGCTCTGCTGGTATCTTTGGAGGCTATATGGGAAGATATGTACATGCGCAAATCGTCCATAACAGGCGGTTTGGGAAACCAGCATTTTGGGATAACTTCGAGTAATCCCATGGATATGACACATGAATCTTTCGGATACCCTTACAAATTGGACAATGCA
This sequence comes from Draconibacterium sp., assembly GCA_021648495.1. GTDB lineage: Bacteria > Bacteroidota > Bacteroidia > Bacteroidales > Prolixibacteraceae > Draconibacterium. The sequence goes on along the minus strand of JAKIST010000169.1, from coordinate 1,317 downwards.
ATGGCTTACAATGAAACCTGTGCTAACTTTGGGGGGGCATATTTCAGTTATCGTATGTTTTTACTGACGGGTGATCCGAAGTATCTCGATAAGATGGAAAATACTTTTTATAACAATCTTTCGTCCATGAGCCTTGACGGTAAGTCTTATTTCTACACCAATCCTATGCGTTGGTACGGAAAAGATCATATGCTGCTTTCTCATGATTTCCATAGCAGATGGACTCGCATCGGTTGCGTTTGCTGTCCTACCAGTTTAGCTCGCTTTTTGACCGAAACAAATGATTACGGTTATGCGTTAGACGGGAATTCGCTGTATGTTATTCTCTACGGGAGCAATGAGGTGACGGCTAAAATTGGTAAATCAACGGTAAAATTCACTCAAAAGAGCAATTACCCCTGGCAAGGAGACATCGCTATGATTTACGATGGGGATAAGAATGCTGAATTTTCTTTAAAGATGAGGGTCCCTTCATGGGCCAAAGGAGCTACTGTGAAAGTAAACGGGCAGGAACAGACGGCCCAGGCATCGACTTTCACCGAAATTAACCGTAAGTGGAATAAGGGAGATAAAGTGGAATTGAGCCTGCCTCTCAAGCCAACGGTTATGGAAGTTAATCCCCGTGTGGAAGAAGCCCGCAACCAGGTGGCTGTTACTTATGGCCCGCTTGTTTATTGTGTGGAAGCGATCGATTTGCCTGTAGGGGTTAAGATAGAAGATATTATATTGCCGATAAACTCTAAACTGACAGCGGAATACAAAAATGGACTGCTGGGCGGTGTTGTGACCATTAGCGGGGAAGCGTTGCAGAGGACAAATTCTTTTGATAAAAAAGTTCTTTATGCTCCTGTCAATACACAGCTAAAACCGTTTAAACTACAGCTGATCCCTTATTACAGTTGGGCTAACCGCGGAGAGTATGAAATGAGCGTGTTTTTACCTGTTGAGTGGTAAGCAATTTGATTATGATTTATAAATATATGATTATGAACACGACTAATCTGTTAGCATCTGCATTGCTGATACCTTTGATATAGATTTTGGCTCAAAAGAACTTTTTAACGGAACTTACTTTAAAGTTTCCTTATTTTATAGGGGTCAGGTTAATAACTGTTGTATATTGTAGCAACATTTGGTATATTTTTTACAAAATGTATTTACAATTCAATAAAAGCAATAGGAAAAACGGCAAAATGTACCAGACTGTATTGTTGTGCAACAAATACAAGGACAAACAAACAAACAAACAAACAGGTAAGCCCAAAACAGAAGTTGTTATGAACTTGTCTAAATTGGGTTTGGGCAACAAAACCATTA
>JAKIST010000168.1 GCA_021648495.1 Draconibacterium sp. | reverse complement strand
CTTAACACTTTCGCATAAAAGAACTTATCCACCACCCAATGGTGAAATTGTTAATAACAGTACGTTTTTTGTAATTTTGGATTAATTTTAACAGCTTTGATTCAGCAGGCTGCTAAATAACTACAAATAAAGTATCAAAACGAAATTTTAAGCATTGATAAATACAATGAATTGTTTAAAAATTCTTATGGTTTTATAAACAAAGCGATACGAAATAATAAGTTCAAAAAAACGGTTGTCGTCACTCATCATGCACCATCGATTTTATGCATTGCCCAAGAGCATAAAAACAGTTCTTTAAACGATGCTTTTGTGGTTGACCTTTCAAAATTCATTTACAATAATAATATTGACTACTGGATTTATGGGCATACGCATAGAAATGTAGCTGAAGTTGAAATTAATGGCACTAAAATAGTCACAAATCAGTTAGGATATGTTCAGATGGATGAGCAAAGCGGTTTTAAGAATAGTGCTGTTATTGAACTAAAATAAACTTCTTATAGGCAGAGTTTATTTTACCGCCTCAAAAATTGATATCCCCCAAAAGTATTTCAGCTTTTCGGGATTTTATTTCTATTTGTGTCATTTTTTTATTCTAATTCAACCCAATTTATCTTTTAACGCTTCCCCCGTATATGAATTCTCAACTTTTATCAACTCTTCGGGTGTACCTTCAAAAATTATTTCTCCCCCGGTTGTTCCACCTTCCGGACCGAGATCGATAATCCAGTCAGCCGATTTAATAATTTCCATATTGTGTTCAATAATAATTATTGAATGGCCACGCGAAATTAATGCGTTAAACGAATCGAGCAGCTTTTTTATGTCGTGAAAATGGAGCCCGGTTGTGGGTTCATCAAAAATGAACAGGGTGGGCGAGTCTTTTTCTTTGGCTAAAAACGAAGCCAGTTTTACCCGCTGGCTTTCACCGCCTGAAAGTGTGCTGGAAGACTGTCCCATTTTTATATAACCCAAACCAACGTCTTGCAGAGGTTTCAATCGTTTGGTAATTTTTTTTTCAGTTGACGATTTCCCGACAGAAAACAGTTCAATTGCTTCATTAACGGTCAGGTTTAAAATATTGTCAATATTTTTCCCCCGGTAACGAACATCCAGGATATCTTCCTTAAAACGTTTGCCGCCACAGCTTTCACAGAGCAGGAAAACGTCGGCCAGAAATTGCATTTCTACTTTTATTGTACCTTCTCCCTGGCACTCGTCGCAACGGCCACCATCAACGTTAAACGAAAAATGCGAGGGTTTCAATCTAAGGATTTTTGAAGCTTGTTGGCCTGCATATAACTTTCTTATTTCATCGTACGCTTTTAAATAGGTAACCGGGTTGGAACGTGACGATTTTCCGATTGGATTTTGGTCGATAAATTCAAGGGCATGTAGTAAGTTGTAGTCGCCCAAAACCGCATCGTGTTCACCTGTCCGCTCGCCGTAACCTCCCAGTATTTTTGTAATTGCCGGCGTAAGTATTTTTGAAACCAGCGATGATTTACCCGAACCACTAACACCGGTTACAACGGTCATGGTATTCAGCGGAAATTTTACATTTATATTTTTCAGGTTATTTTCGCGTGCACCAATAACTTCGATAAAATTCGTCCATTTCCTACGTAGTTTTGGAACCTCTATTTTTTCTATTCCGGCAAGGTATTTTGTGGTGAGGCTTTCAGGGCTTTTATACAATTCTGTATGGTTTCCGTGAAATACAACTTCACCGCCATGTTGACCCGCAAACGGGCCAATATCGATAATTTCATCGGCAGCACGAATTATCTCTTCATCGTGTTCAACAACAACAACAGTGTTCCCTATTTTCTGTAAACGGCGCAAAACTTTAATCAATCGCCCGGTGTCGCGGGAGTGTAGCCCAATACTTGGTTCATCAAGAATATAAAGCGAGCCTACCAAGCTGCTGCCCAGCGAAGTTGCCAAATTTATGCGTTGCGATTCGCCGCCCGAAAGTGTTGAGGAAAGTCGGTTCAGGGTTAAATAGCCCAAGCCAACATCGCATAAAAAATCTAATCTGCTGCTAATTTCAATAAGAATTCGTTTGGCAATTGCAGTATCGTGGCCATTTAATTTAAGTTGGGCGAAAAAAATATTTAGTTCCGAAACGGGCATTAAAACCAATTCTTGCAACGATTTGTCGGCAACTTTTACGTAGCCGGCTTCTTTTTTTAACCGGCTGCCCTTACATTCCGGGCAAATTGTTTTTCCCCGGTAACGCGAAAGCATTACACGGTATTGAATTTTGTAACTGTTCTCTTCGAGATATTTAAAAAAGCTGTTTAACCCTTTAAAATATTTGTTACCTGTCCAAAGTAAAAATTTTTGTGTTGGTGCTAATTCATAAAAAGGTTTGTGAATGGGGAAATCATATTTCTCGGCTGAATAAATCAATTGGTTTTTCCATTCGCTCATTTTGTCGCCCTTCCAGCAGGCCACCGCATCCTGATAAATGGAAAGCGATTTGTTTGGAATAACCAGGTCTTCATCAATCCCGATTACTTTCCCGTAACCCTCGCAAGTTGGGCAAGCACCAAACGGATTGTTGAAACTAAACATGTGGACAGTTGGCTCTTCGAACTCAATGCCATTGGCAGTAAATAAGTTGGAGAAGGTTTGCGAGACGGTTCCGTTCTGATTAAAAACTTTTACCCGGCACTCGCCATGTCCTTCAAAAAAAGCGGTTTGTACCGAGTCGGCAATCCTGCTTTGCGTGTCTTCGTCGTTTTGAACAGAAATACGGTCGATAACTAAATAGCAATTGCTTTTAATAAAATCCTCCGGTTTATCTTTTAACAGTTCATCAATGCGTATAATTTCGTCATCCGTTTCTAACCTCGTAAATCCTTGCTGCATCAATAATTCAGCCTCTTTTAAAATTGTCCGGCCATTTTTAGGATGAAGTGGCGATGTAATAATTAGCCGTGTTCCTTCATCAAAAGCAAGAACATAATCAACCACATCGGTAACACTGTTCCGGGTAACTACTTTCCCCGAAATGGGTGAAATAGTTTTTCCTATTCGGGCGTAAAGCAGTTTTAAATAATCATATATCTCGGTTGAAGTTCCTACCGTAGAACGTGGGTTTCGGGTATTCACTTTTTGTTCGATGGCAATTGCCGGGGGTATTCCTTTAATAAAATCGACTTCAGGTTTATTAATCCGTCCTAAAAACTGCCTGGCATACGACGAAAGACTTTCAACATACCTTCGCTGTCCTTCGGCAAAAAGGGTGTCAAATGCCAACGAGGACTTTCCTGAACCTGAAACTCCGGTAACAACAATAAATTTATTTAAAGGAATTTTAAGGCTTACATTTTTCAAATTATGTACCCTTGCATTTTTGATTTCGATGTATTTGGCCCTGTTTCTATTTGGCATAATTATAATAGGAATCTAATATTTTGTTAAAAAAATTTGTATTTTCCAGTAAAATGTATCATTTTTACAACTTACAAAATTAACAAATTGTTTTACTTCACTAAAAAATACGCCTATAGATAAACTATACTTTTTGTTTACAATTAAATAGAAGGTAATGTTCAAAACAAATGCATTGAACGATAATGAGCTCGTTCAACAGTTTATCTCAGGTGATCAAAATTCATTGGAAATTTTAATTCATCGCCACAAGAGTAGGGTGTTCTCGTACATTTTACTTATTGTGAAAAATCAGGAATTGGCAGAAGATATTTTTCAGGAAACGTTTATTAAAGTAATTCGCTCGTTGAAAAGGGGGAAATACACCGAAAACGGTAAATTTGTTTCCTGGGTATTAAGGATTTCGCATAACCTGATAATCGACCATTTCAGAAAAGAAAAGTTGAAGGGGACAATCTCTAACGACAGTTCGAGTGTGGATATTTTTAATTCACAAAGGTTCTCTGAAGACACTGTCGAGGATCAAATGGTGAACGACCAGATTTTAAATGAAGTGAAAGAACTTATTTGTGAATTACCGGAAGATCAACAAAAGGTAATTTACATGCGCCACTACATGAATCTTAGTTTTAAGGAGATTGCAGAGCAAACCGATGTTAGCATTAATACTGCACTGGGGCGAATGCGATATGCTTTAATTAATCTTAGAAAAATAATAGAACAAAAAAAATTAACCCTTACAAAAATTTAACTCTTGTTAACACAATAAATGGATAGGGTTGGCGTTTTAAATTAAAATGAAAAGTTTTAATTTGCCTATGAAAAAACACTCTACCTTAATTTATTTAGTTAATAGTTTTCGCGCTGAATCAACTCAAAATAATGTTGATGATGCTTTTGAAAATTCCTTAACGGCGACGAAGTTTGAACCATCAGGATATTCGATAAAAAATATTCTTGATTTTGCCCGGTCCTACGAGGTTTTAATTACCGAAAGTACGGGGCATGTAGAAATGATTTTAAATTAATTGAAAGGCACTTTAAACGGTGCCTTTTTTTAGTGTGTCGTTATTTTTTTCTTACTGCTTATTTCGGATCACTTCATATTCTTGTGGGGATTGTTTTTAAAGCTTAAATATTTGCTTAGGGCTTGCTCAAAAATAACTTCCGGTTTTTATGAACATCTTTTGCACACATACTTTGTTAAAAATACTCACCGTAACCCTGCTATGATAGTGTTTTTTGCCGCGTCTGTGCACAAAATATTGTCCCTAAATTCCCGGACTTATTTCTGAGTAAGCCCTTAATTCATTTTCAATGCAAAAAATCACAACAAAAGCTATTCTGTCACATCAAAATTGAGTAGATAAGTCAAAACAACCGAAATTAATAATTGGATGGTTTTTTGAGGGGTTCTGGTTTTTACCTTATTTTTGGATTATAGAAAATGTTATGACAGTTGAAGAACTCAAAATACAGTACAACGAAATCTGCCAAAACCTGGCCGAACGCAAATTAAAACCTGCTTTCGATAGTCTTGAAAAGTCTATTTCGGAAAACGGTTTGGTGGTGTACATGGAAGAGTGGCGGATTTTAGAGCAAACCTACCAGTACATGTTAAAATATACGGTTGATGGAATTCAAGATCCGGAACGTCAGAAGATTTATCGGAAACTGATTGTGTCGGTTTTTGAATTGAACGATAAAATTTTTGAAGCTGCCCAGTTAAAAAAATCACCTTCGATTGAGTATGAAAAAATGAGGGCTTTTCAAGGAATTACGAGTACCGATATTGAATTTCTTGAAAGTGAATTGGAAAATTACTACTTGCAGGAAGAGTTGGTTTCTTTGGTAAATGAAACGGATATTAAAAGTTCTTCGAAAAAAACAGATGCTAAAAACCATCAGAAAAAAATAGTTGCCCTATTTAATTATGTTTGGTTTCGGGATAAATTATTGCCCAAAGAAATTGATTTTTTACATCGTTTTTTTACCAACGGATTAATCCGGAAATCTTATCAATCGTTTATAATTTCTGCTCTTGTATTAAGCTTGCAACGCCATTTCGATGAGGAAAAATTTATGTTGCTTTTTGATGTTTTTGAGCTGGAAAACGAGGAGCTGAAACAACGTGCGCTGGTTGGTTTGTTAATCAACTTTTACAAATACGATTCGCGGATGCCGTTTTATCCGGCTATCACCGGACGTTTGAAAATAGTAAACGAAGGCCCGGGATTCAAACAAAACCTTGAGCGTGTTATTGTTCAATTTATCAGAAGTAAGGAAACGGAAAAGATTCAGAAAAAAATTAAAGATGAAATTATTCCTGAAATGATTAAAATTAGTCCCAACCTGAAAGATAAAATGAATCTCGACAGTTTGATGGAAGATGGGCTAAACGATGATAAAAATCCGGAATGGGAGGAGATTTTTAAAGATGCGCCGGGGTTGATGAATAAAATGGAGGAGTTTTCAGAGTTGCAGATGGAAGGTGCCGATGTTTTTATGGGGTCGTTTTCAATGCTCAAAATGTTCCCGTTTTTTAATGAATTTTCGAACTGGTTTATGCCATTTTTTACTGAAAACCCTGATATTTCACAACTGGTGGATGATGAGGATGAAACCAACGTACGATTTGTTGAAGCCGTAAACAATGCCCCAATTTTGTGCAACTCAGATAAATATTCGTTCTGTTTTAGCATTCAAAATTTGCCAAAAGAGAACCGCGAGTTTATGGCGGAGGGAATGAAGGCAGAAATGAGCCAGTTTAACGAAATGCAGGCCGATGAGGAGTTGACCGAACCGGGGAAAAAATCGGGTTTTATCTCGAATCAGATTATCCAGGATTTATACCGTTTTTATAAACTGCACCCGAGAAAAAACGACTTTGAAGATATTTTTAATTGGCGGTTCGATTTTCACAATAAAATTACACTGGGCGAAATTTTAATGGAAGATGATAAAATTTTGCGAAACATTGCAGAGTACTATTTTTCGAAGGATTATTTTGAAGAGGCTTCGGAGATTTTCAACCATTTGCTCGATATTGATAAAAATGGGGAGCTTTATCAGAAAGTGGGATTTTGTTTTCAGAAATCGGGCGATTTTGAAAATGCACTAAACGCTTACAAAAAGGCTGAATTGTACGGATTGAACAAATTATGGAATTTCAAAAAAATTGCACTTTGTTATCGAAATTTGAGGCAGCCGAAAAAAGCATTGGAATATTACCTCGAAGCTGAAAAACTTGATGGGGAGGATTTGAATGTCCAGCTAAATATTGGGCATTGTTTTCTCGAGTTGGAGCAGTTTGAAGATGCATTAAAATGCTATTTTAAGGTGGAATACCTGGCACCGGGAAATAAAAAAGTTTGGCGCCCGCTTGGTTGGTGTTCGTTTGTAACAGGCAAAAAAGGAAAGGCCGAAAAATATTTTCAGAATTTAATCGACGATGGGCCCAATAAACATGATTTAATGAATATGGGGCATGTTCAGTGGAGTTTGGGGAATAGGAAGTTGGCGTTGGAGTTTTATAAAAAATCGATTGCTCAAATAGATTTTTCAATAAGCGAGTTTTTTGAAGTATTTGACGAAGATTTGCATTATTTGCTCGCCCAGGGTGTGGAAAAAGAAGATGTCCCAATTATGTTGGATCAATTGAGGTATTTTGTGCAAGAGTGATTCTTTTACGCTCGTAATAATTATTCAAAAAAATTAGAAATAATTTATTGAACGAGAAGGATTTTAGTGAGCTTGTCTAAAGTTGAATTGAAATATGGCATCTAAACAACTGACTTCTAATACTGTAGAAGCTGCATTTTTTGCAACAAAAAAATACAATTTCTTTACTTTGTTTCCTTTTGAATATCAGTTGATTAATGGTCTATTTATTTAATCGACTTTAGACAACTTCAGTGAATAATATTTGTCGTTTTAGGAGCAATCTTTATTTTATTTAGAAGAAAACAAATTCCGAAAATAGCTTTGATGGATAATAATTCTTTATTACGAATTTATAGGAGGTTTGGCATGTATTAATTCATCTAATGTTTGTGGCTACAAGTATGTGGTTATACAGGTGTTAGGTTTCATGCAAAAAAAAACCGAATCATATATAGAGCCTGTCTATAATGTAGGTGTTTGATTCAGAAAGGTCGAATTCAAGGCTTGCGAAGTCATAAAATAAAGAAGTTTACTCTTGTAAATGACTGTTTTTCTGACAAGCGTAACGAAGAAGTCGGACTTTATGGACAAACACTATATATTCATTTTGTATTTCTAAACTCCTTTACACAAAATCCAGCCAAAAATTAATGTTAGTATCAAAACATATAAAACGAGTACATAAACCCACTTCCCCCCAAATTTTGGGGTAGAGATTGAGGATAGATTAAATACAGACAGAATCATTAAGATTATGTAAATGAGTATTGAAAAAGTGGAATGTGTAAAAAAGCTTTCGAATAAAAAGACAAAAGCCAGAATGAGCACATTATTATCAAGAGCAAGTCCTTTATATGTTTTACTGTCAATAAGGCCAAAAACATTAAAATAACTTAAACGAATTGCACTGGTAGCAATAATTACAAATGCTCCGGGTATAAACCAGACATTATAATTTCCATAGCTTAAAAGGAAAATTGCGGGTAGAATACCAAAACTTACAATATCTATCATCGAGTCGAGCTGAGCTCCAAATACACCTTGTTCTTTTGTTCTGCCTTTTATTTTACGGGCAATAATTCCATCGTACCAATCGAATAGCACAGCCCATAATACTCCAATAATTGCCGCTGGAAAATTTCCTGTTATTGCAAAATAAATCCCTAATACAGCACTAAATAATCCTAATAGGGAACAAAGATTTGGCAAATCTTTAGCAAAGGCAAGCATTCTTTTTTGTTGATTAGTGCTCATATTATTTACGCTTTTAAGTACAAAACCTCTTTTAACGCCTCAATTAATTTACTGTTTTCCTCGTTGGTGCGGCATGCAATTCGAATATATCGGTCGGCATCGGGTTGCGTTTTTCCAACACTATCTTTTATGTAAATATTATATTCAATGAACAGGCGTTTTGTTACTTCCGGTCCGCTTAAAGCAGCATCGGGTAAACGACAAAAAATATAGTTTGCATCGGGTTTAAAAACAGTCATCCCATCAATGGCACATAATTTTTTATAGAAAATATCTCTATCCGCTTTAACCCTTTTGCAGCTATCTTCAAATTCATGTTTATACCGGGGTAATATTCGAAGAAACTCTTCGGCAAACCCATTTATATTCCAAATATGAATTCGGTTTCGAACTGTAGTAGCAAATGTTAAATTAGCTGTTAACAAATATCCTATTCTGAGCCCACATATCCCATAGGCTTTGCTCATACTTTTAAGGATAGCCATATTTGGATAGTTGGCAATATCTTGTTCAAGACTTGCTTGCTCTTTATTATCGGCGAAATCGAGAAAAGATTCATCCACAATAAGCATACAGTTGTATTTTTCCAGCTTTTGAGCCAATCGAATTAAATCGGTTTTAGGCACTAACATTGATGTGGGATTATTAGGCGTTACACCAACAGCAATATCGGCATTAGCTTTAATAGCTTCTGCTGCAAATTTGTCCACATCGAGCTGGAAAGAAGGAAAATCGAGAGGAAATTCTACCAAGTGACCTTCAGGTGCTGCATTGGCATATTCATTGAATGAGGGTACCGGAACAATTATCTTTTTTGCTAAATGCCCAGAGAGAATCTTAATAATTTCAGCCGCACCATTTCCTACAACAATTCTATCGGCAGGTTGCTGTATAAGGTTCCCAATAAGTTCGGCAAGTGCATCTTGCGCCACGGGGTAATTCAATACTAAATCTTCTATATTATCCTTAAGATGCGTAAAGACAGCTTTGGGAGGGAAATAAAGGTTATACAGGTATGCATGGTCGGTAAAATTGTGGCGGTAATAACCACCATGTTGTTTCGATACATACTCGTATTTGTCTGCTTGTGTATTATATTCCCTTTCCATCCTAAAATTTGTTGTTAATTATTTCAAAAGCTAGTGTGCACTTAGGGATTGTAATGAAATAACCTGACCGTTTTAACTCGTTCTTTTGTACGCTAACTTCGTTAAAAAGCCTCGCTGTAACTATGGCTATAGCTACGTTTTTTGCCTTGTTATCGCACAAAATAACTT
>JAKIST010000167.1 GCA_021648495.1 Draconibacterium sp. | reverse complement strand
GGATTTCTTCTATGGAAAATTCTAATTTTGTCTATCTGGTTAAATAAAAATGAAATGATTGGGCTATAAGAAAAAGGTACTTTTCGTTGGAGCTTTTAAAGCTGCTGGAGCTGACGGAACTCTTGGAGGTCAACAATTTGCATGCAGGACATTAATTAGCAGTAGTCTTTCAGAGATTGTTGATTGGAGATTATTAGACACAGATGCTTCGACTAATACAGGTAGAAGTTTATTGAGAAGAAGTTCTGGTGCTCTAAAGAGACTTGTGTTTTTTTTATTTCATATTATAATAAAGTCGCCCGACTCTGTACTAGTCTTTTCTTCATCAGGGTTTAGTTTTTGGGAAAAGGGCCAGCGAGCAAGCAAACCGCCTTCAGAAAAAAACATTCGAATTACCGGGAACACAATCTTTTTCGTGTAATAAAAAATTCGAACAGCAATATATTTCTGTTCAAAACGAAATTGCTTTATTAATGTCAGGAAATATGGGAGTTGTCAGGAATAAAAAATCAATGGAATTTACCTTGCAAAAATTATCCGAAATAGCGAATCAATTTTCATCAAACATAAACGATTTTTACTTACTGAAAATTCAAAACTTAATTACTGTTTGTAAGCTAATGGCCAAATCTGCTTTAATAAGAGAAGAAAGCCGCGGTGGACATATCAGAGAAGATTTTCAAAAAGAGAACCCTGATTTTAAGATACATATTATTCAGGAAAAAAATAAAGACATTGGGTTTGAACCCGTTAGAGTATAAAAATGGACAATAAAACATTGAAATCCGCCGAAGTCCTTTTCGACTTGGCATATGCAGAAGATATTGGAGACGGCGACATTACTACAAATAATTTAATCCCTCCAAACAAAATTACAAAGGCAGTTTTAGTTGCTAAGGACGAAGGTGTAGTTGCAGGTTTACCTGTTGCTGAAATGGTATTTAAAAAATTCGACAAAAATGTTACTTGGAATGAATTAATTTCGGATGGAACGAAAGTTTATCCTGGTGATGTTTTGGTTGAATTCAGCGGAAATTACAGGGCCCTGTTAACCGGCGAGAGAAAAGCACTAAATTTTTTGCAACGATTATCGGGAATTGCAACATACGCCAGTCAATGTATGGTTGAGACCGAAGGAACAAAAGTAGCGATACTCGACACTCGAAAAACGTTACCCGGTTACCGCCACTTAGACAAATATGCTGTTCGCATGGGAGGCGGTTCAAACCACCGGTTTGGATTGTATGATATGGTAATGATCAAGGATAACCACATCCACATTGCCGGAGGGATTACGAAAGCGGTAAATGCAATTCGAAAAGAGGTTCCAAAAAGTATAAAAATTGAAGTGGAAACAACCACCCTCGATCAGGTAAGAGAAGCTTTAGCTGCTGATGTTGACATTATTATGCTCGACAATATGAGCTCTAAAATGATGAAAGAAGCAGTTGATATTATTAATGGAAGAACAAAAATTGAAGCTTCTGGGAATATGACCATAAAACGAATTCGCAAAGTGGCAGCTACCGGTGTTGACTATATTTCTATCGGGGCTTTAACTCATTCGGTTAAGGCTCTCGACATTAGCCAGCGAATTATTGACTAAATGAACCTGGTAATCGACATAGGAAATACAAGAACTAAGTTTTCGGTTTTTAATCGGGGAGAAGTTTTAATTTCTGTTCCGGTTGATGAACTTAAAGCCGAGCACATTATTGTGTTAAAAAATGAACATCCAGACTTGAATAAAGTAATACTTTCGGCTACAAAAGATTATTCGCCAAAGCTTAAAAAAGCACTTCAACAAAATTTTGACCAATTTTTGGAAGTGGAAAGCGACACTCCCCTCCCAATTGAAAATTGTTACAAAACAAAACACACATTGGGCAAAGACAGGATTGCAGCCGCTGTTGGTGCTTTTGATTTGTATCCCGAAACCAATATATTAATTATTGATGCAGGTACGGCAATTACATACGACATTCTGAACGACAAGCATCAGTATTTGGGTGGCAACATTTCACCAGGAATTGATATGCGTTTTAAAGCACTAAACCTGTTTACAGGAAAACTGCCATTGGTAAGCCCGCAAGAATACAACAAACTATTTGGGACCTCAACCGAAACCGCTATTCTTGCAGGAGTTCAGAATGGCGTTGTTTTTGAGATAGATAGGACCATTGATACATTTAAGGAATTTTATAATAATTTAAAAGTTATTATTACCGGAGGCAACACTGAATTCTTTGATAAGAAACTAAAAAATTCTTTCTTTGTACACTTTAATTTAATAGCCATGGGTTTAAACCGCATATTAGAATATAATGGGGAGAAATTATAAAGTAAGTTTATTGGTGGGCTTGATAATGTTTCCTACATTATTGTTCGCGCAATTTAATAATAACACATCATCACCGTATTCGAGATTTGGAATGGGCGATCTTCAACCTTATGGTTTTGGACGCTCTGTGGCAATGGGGGGAGCTTCATTGGCAAGCCGGTACAACCAACAAATAAATGTTTCAAACCCTGCTTCCTACACAGCTATCGATTCCTTGGCTTTTATGTTTGAATTTGGTATGGACGGCAGATTTTCCAGTTTTAAAAACGACTTGGGAAATTCGAGTTTAAACAATGTAAACTTTCAATACTTTGCAATGAAATTCCAGATTAACAACTGGATGGCAACTAGTTTGGGATTATTGCCTTTTTCTGATATCGGCTATTCTATTGATGTTAACGACAATATTGAGAATGTTGGCAATGTTCTAACTAAATATTATGGGACCGGAACAATTTCTAATGCATATTTAGGATTGGCTGTTGAACCTATAAAAAATGTTTCAATCGGAGCTAACTTGAACTATTTGTTCGGTAAAATGAACAAAAATACGGAAGTGTATTTTCTTGATGCATCCGACTTCTACAGTGTTCAGCAATATGGGAATTTCCGATTGCGCGATTTCGGCCTTGATTTTGGAGTACAAGTTACTGTGCCATTAAAAGATAATAAGCATTTAATATTTGCCGCAGTCCTGGAGAATAAACCAGAATATACAACTTTCTTTTCTGATATTACGCAAAAAAACCTTAGCTCAAATTCTGCCACCGATAGGGATACTTTGCATTTTGCAGCAGAGAAAAAGAGTACAATTACAATGCCTTTGACATACGGGGGCGGAATCTCGTTTGTTAAGGATAATTCGTTGGAAATAAATGTTGATTATTTTCACCAGTCGTGGTCGAAGGCACTTTTTGATGGTACTAACAGCTCATTTTTAACAGATTTGAATAAATTTGCAGTAGGTGCTGAATGGATACCTAATAAGTTTTCAATTCGTAGTTATTTACAGAAAATTGCATACAGGGCAGGAATCAGGTACGAAGAAACATATTTAAAATTCGGAAATACTCAAATTAATGATTTTGGCATAAGTTTTGGAGTTGGCTTGCCAGTTTACCGTTCTAATTCAACAATTAATGTTGCAGCAGAATTTGGTAGAAAGGGAACTACACAAAATGGCTTAGTCCTTGAAAATTATGTCAGGTTGAATTTAAGTGTGAGTTTATTTGATTTGTGGTTTATTAAGAGAAGGTTCGACTAAAACTAAAAAATAAAAATTTAATTATGAAAGCTTTTTTACGTATATCAGTTTTATTTATCATGTCTTTTATGGGAATTGTTTCAGCTCCATTCGCGCAGAGGGTAATTAAAGGGACAGTTTATATGGATGAAAAACCGGCTGCCGGTGTAACTGTTGAAGCACATAAAGGTGGTTCAATGATGACAAGTTTTGATGGCAAATACGAAATTAAAGCCGATGCAAAAACAAAGTACATTAAATTCACCTTTATCGATGAAACGAAGAAACTGATTATTGAAGGAAAATCAGGAGATACTTTTGATTATGCTTTTACCGGAAAAATCCCGATTGCCGGAGGCAATGAAGAAAGTGGAGTTGTTAATCTTCAATCAGCTGCGGATTTGTTGGATAATAATGATTTTAAAACTGAATACTCTTTATATAACGAGTTTTATAAACAAAAAGACTATAAATCAGCACTTCCTCACTGGAAAATTTTGTACGAAAAGTATCCAAAGTCAACGATAAACATTTATATTCAAGGTGCAAAAATGTTTAACCATTTTATCGAAAATGCAAATACAGAAGTTGAAAAAGATAAGATTTTGAATGATTTCGTGAAACTTTATGAAAAAAGGATAAAATACTTTGGTAACAAAGGGTATGTGCTGGGCCGCAAAGGCACTACATGGCTAAAGTATAAATTGGAGGAAGGAAACCTTGAAGGCGAAGCACAAATTAAAGCTTTAAAAAGTGGATACGACTGGTTAAAAGAATCTGTTGAGGAGCAAGGAGATGAAAGTGAATTACCGGTTTTGGTACTGTTAATGCAAACTTCAAGATCTTTGTTTAAATTGGGCGTACTTCCAAAAGAATCTATTGTAGCTAATTACGAAAAATGCAGCTCAATCGTAAATACAATTATTGATAAAAATTCGGATACGGATTTGGTTGGCAAAGCAAAAAAAGTTCAGACGTACATCGAAGATATCTTTGGGAAATCGGGAGCAGCTGATTGCGAAGCATTAATAAGTATTTTTACTCCACAATTTGAAAAAAACAGCAATGATATTGAATTTACAAAAAACATGCTCCGTAGATTAAGAAAAGCTAAATGTGACGATAGTAAGTTGTATGAAAATGCCACCGAAAGACTCTATAAATTGGATCCATCGGCAGAGGCTGCATTTAACATGGCACATCGGTATTTAAAACTTAAGGAATTCGAAAAAGCCAAAGCATATTACAAACAGGCCATGGAACAAGAAACCGATCAGGAATTACTTTCCACCTATTATTACGAATATGCTTTATTTATTTATGCCAAAGAAAATGCTTATTCGGAAGCACGTGATTATGCACGAAAAGCATTGGCTATTAATCCTAATTATTGTGAAGCTTTAATGTTGATTGGCGATATATATGTTGCAGCGAGCCGTTCGTTCAGCGATGACAATTTTGAAAAAGCAACTGTATTTTGGGTAGCTGTTGATTATTATAAACGCGCGCGCCGAGGCGAAGACTGTTCTATTGATGCTACAAAAAAGGCATCAAATTACAAAAAATATTTTCCGAATAAAGAGGTGGCTTTTATGAACAGTATTCAGGAAGGAGCATCTTATAAAGTCGGAGGTTGGATAAATGAAACAACAAAAGTTAGATTTTAACATCTATCAATTCATGAAAAATAGTAGTATTGCAGCTCTTTTTTTAGGGGCTGCAATAATTTTCTATGCCTGCGAGAACGACATAGAAAAAATAAAAGCTTTTAGTTCTCCCGAAAACCTCCCGGTTATCGAAGCCCAAAATTTTGAAACCCTTTTTACCGACTCCGGCCAAATCAGATATTCATTAAAAGCCCCAAAATTGCTCCGGTTCAAAAATGATGGAAAAGAATTTATCGAATTTCCTGAAGGAATGCATTTGGTACAATACGATGCCAAACAGAAAATTATTTCGAGCCTAACCGCCGATTATGCAAAACAGTTTTTAAAAGATCGAAAGTGGGAAGCAAAAAACAATGTGGTTGCCACAAATGCTCAAGGCGACACATTAAAAACTGAACATCTTTTCTGGGAAGAAAAAACAGGAAAAATATATACCGATGATTTTGTTAAAATTATTAGGCCCGATCAAATAATTACAGGCGTAGGTTTTACTTCCGATCAATATATTCAAAAATGGAAAATTAAAGATTTAAAAGGGACTATTTTCTTAGCTGTTGACAACAAAAAGAAGAAAGAAGAAGAAGCTCCGCCCACAACAGAACAGAATAATAAAACAGATAAACCCCAATCATTTAAACGCCCGCTTAAATTCGAAAAATAGTAAGCTAACATGAACATGTTTGTCCTAATTCTTATGGCCATTCTTTTTTCGGCATTCTTCTCAGGAATGGAGATTGCTTTTGTATCTGCCAATAAGTTGCGCTTAGAAATGGATAAACAATCGGATCCTTTTAATTCAAAAATATTAAAAATGGTAACCGGCAACGCGGGAAATTACATCGCTACAATGTTAGTGGGAAATAACATTGCCCTTGTAATTTATGGAATTGCCTTTGGTACTTTGCTTGAGCCCTTTTTCCATGGTTATTTTCAATCCGAATTCATCATTTTGTTGTTTCAAACCGTTGTTTCCACTTTAATTATTTTGGTATTTGCCGAGTTTCTCCCAAAAACTTTATTTCGGATATCCCCCAATTCATTATTAAATGTCTTTTCTGTTCCGTTGGCCGTATTTTATATTGCATTCTATCCAATTACCCAATTTGCCGTGGGAATTACCAATTTATTATTAAAAGGTATTTTAAAAACCGATGTAAAAGCAATCAATAAAAATCCTGTTTTTGGTAGAATAGATTTAGATGAATTTGTAAACGAAACTGATGCGCTTGGGGTGGAGAAAAAGAAAAATATCGAGACAGAAGTAAAACTGTTTAAGAATGCCCTCGATTTTTCGAAAGTTAAATTGAGGGAGATTATGATTCCCCGTACCCAAATTGCAATGTTGGACATTAATGCTTCAATTGATGAACTTCGCCATATGTTTGTGGAAACCGGGTTTTCGCGTATATTATTTTACAAAGAAAACATAGACAATATTATTGGCTACGTTCATTCATCAATAATATTTCAAAACCCTAAAACAATTCAACCTTACATCCAAAATGTTTTGATTGTGCCCGAAACTATGCCAGCAAATAAATTGTTGAGCACTTTTATACAAGAACACCGAAGTATTGCAATTGTAGTTGACGAGTTTGGAGGTACTTCGGGAATGGTGACCAGCGAAGATATTTTGGAAGAAATATTTGGTGAAATTGAGGACGAACACGATACATCAGATATTATAGAAAAGGAAATTAGCGAAACTGAATTTATTTTTTCGGGCAAGTTTGAAATCGACTTACTCAACGAAAAATATTTTTTAGACCTCCCTGAAACAGAAGAATTTGAAACTCTGGCCGGACTTATTTTATTTTATCACGAAAGTATTCCCAAAATCAACTCTTTGATAAAAATCGGGAAATTCCAATTCAAAATACTTAAGGCAACTAATACAAAAATAGAATTGGTTAAACTCACCCTCGCCGCAGAGTAGTTGTTCTACTATTTCCAATATTCAAGCTCCTTATTTACAGTAAGTTACAGATGTCGAAAATCTGCTATTAAAAAAAGAACAATTTTGTATATAAAGTACTTAAAATTGCTAACTTCGTAGCTCGAAATTTTTAAGTAAAATTTGCATTAAAATAACTGTTTATCAATGGCAACGTTAGAAAAGATTAGAACGAAAGCAGGATTGTTAGTAGCAATTGTAATCGGTATTTCATTGGCCGCATTTATCCTTGGAGATATGTTGAAAAGTGGTAAATCAATTTTTCAAAGAAACCAAATGGAAATTGGTAAAATAGATGGTGAATCTGTTCAATATGCCGAATTTCAAAAAAAACTTGAAGAGTTGGGTGAGATATACAAGCAAAATTCCAAGAAAACCCAACTGGACGAAAACACCTGGGTACAAGTAAGGGAACAAGCATGGCAAAGTTTTGTCCGGAAAATTGTTATGGGCGATGTGTACAAAGAATTAGGTTTAGATGTTAGTTCCGATGAACTCTTTGATATGATTCAAGGAGCAAACCTCCATCCCATCATTCAACAATTGTTCCGTAACCCAAATACAGGGCAAGTTGACCGTGGAGCGATTGTACGGTTTTTAAAAAATTTAGATACAGGAGTTGCTCCGGAACAACGCAACTATTGGTTGTACCTGGAAAAACAAATTACTGAAGAACGAGAACAAACGAAATATACAAACATGGTTGGTAAAGGTTTGTATGTGACTAGCGAAGAAGCTCAGAAAAGTTTAGCGGCGAAAGGCAAAAAAGTAAACTTCGATTATATTGCGCTAAACCTCAGTTCAATTTCCGACAGTTTGGTTTCGGTTACCGATAAAGACTTGAAAGACTATTTCGATGCACATCAGAACGATTACAAACAAGAAAAATTACGTAAAATTGAATACATCATTTATCCGGTAAAACCATCGGCAAGCGATTTTGAAGAAGCTAAAAATTGGATTGACGATATCAAAAGCGATTTTGAAACTACAACAGATAATATTCAATTTGTAAATTCAAATTCGGATCAAAGTTTTATTGGAACCTGGAGTAAAAAAGATAATTTGCCTGCAAATATTGGCAACTGGGTGTTTGATGAAAAAGCAAAAGTAAATGCTGTTTTTGGACCCTATTTTGAAAAGGAAACTTACACTTTGGCTAAAGTAAATGCCATTGAAATGATGCCTGATTCGGTTGAGGCAAGACACATTTTGTTAGCTGTAAAAACACAAGAAGACGTTACAAAGATACAAGCTTTAGCCGACAGTTTAAAAACTGCAATTGAAGGAGGAAGCGACTTTGCAACACTTGCAAAGCAATATTCTACCGATAAGGGTTCTGCCATTAGTGGTGGAGATTTAGGTTGGTTTAAACGTGGGCAAATGGTAAAACCATTTGAAGATGCCGCTTTCAATAATGCCAAAAACGAAATTTCAATTGTAAGCTCGCAATTTGGAATTCATATTATCCAAACAACAAAACGAGGTGTTGAAACAAAACAAGTTCAAATTGCATATTTAACCCGAAATGTAGTACCGAGTACACGCACGTACCAAGACACCTATGCACTGGCAAGTAAATTTGCCGGAGAAAATGCAACACGTGAAGCGTTTGAAGCAGCTGTAACAGAGCAGAAATTAAGCAAACATGTTGCTTCAATTCATGAAAACGATCGTAATATTGTTGGACTGGAGAATGCAAGAACACTTGTTAAATCTGCGTACGAAGCTGAAGAGGGAGATATTATTAGCTCGAAAGAGTCACCAATTTTTGAATTAGGGGATAATTTTGTAATTGCAGTTTTAACGCATGTAACCGAAGAAGGGATTGCTGCTTTTGAAGATGTTAGGTCCAGAGTTGAGTTAAACGTTATAAAAGAGAAAAAAGCAGAATATTTGGTTGAAAAAGCAAATGCTGCATTGGTGGGAAAAAGCGATTTGAATGCAATTGCAAACGAATTGAAATCTACGGTAAAAAATGCAACAAACATCGATTTTAGTTCATACTCCATTCCAGGCTTAGGTTTGGAGCCTGCACTTATTGGAACAGTTGCTACACTTGACGTTGACAAAATTTCAAAAGCTGTTGCTGGAAAAAATGCTGTATTTATTGTAAAAGTTACCTCTGTTAATGAAAGTAACCAAGATGGTGATGTAGTAGCAGAACAAATGCGTTTAGCGCAAAACATAAGTACCCGCGCCAATTCTCAAGCTTTCGAAGCTCATCGCAAATCGGTGGTAATTGTAGATAAAAGATCTAAATTCTACTAGAAGATAGGTAAGTTCAAACTGATTTCAGAAACTCTAAGGTTTATGCAGCCTTTCTGATGCTTTCCTGTTGGCTGTATTCTTTTAACAATATGGGCTTTCCTGTTCTGATATATTGTTTGAGGCTGGATT
>JAKIST010000166.1 GCA_021648495.1 Draconibacterium sp. | reverse complement strand
TTGGTAATATTTTCATTTTTCTCAATTAGCTGATGCTCAGGCATCACCAAATATCGAAAAATAAAAATCTCATCCAAAATCTTTCTTTTTATGAAAATCCTCTGTTTTTAGACTGAACTCATAGATTCCCAAGATATAAATTCTTTTGTTCGAATACTGTCCACTAAAATTCCTTTTGAATTAATTTCAACACTTTGCGAAGTTAGCCTGCTGGTAAAAAGCGAAATAAACGGGATTCCAAAACAAAAGAAGAACCCCCCCATAAAAAAGATTTCATCATCTTCATAAATTGGGGGTATAAAAAATATTTTTTCAAGAAGGATACTCACGGTCAGCCAGGCAGACGGTACAGCTAATAACAAAACAATTACATCGTAAAGAACAGCCACTCGTTTGGGATTCACCATAATTCCACGTTTTTTGAAATAGAGTTTTCTGATAACAAACAAACCCAAAAGCAACAATACAAATCCTATAACTTTCAGGAAAACAGAAAGATTGACAATCTCTCCCTCTTTAACATCAAAAGCGGTACGATAATCTGGTCCGTAAACCTGCTCATTGTAATAAAAACATTGGTAATCGTTCAAAGGTTCCAAATAACGATCTACAAATTTTTTCCAAACTTTTACAGGGATACTATTTGTATCTTCATCTATAGATCCCGTTTCCAATTCATTAATAATTTTTTGAATATTTGGAAAGCGTGACAAATATTCATCTGATAATTCTTTTAAATTTAAATTGTATTCTCCCAAATAATAAATTGAAACTACATTTTTTTCCCTGTTTTTGATACAACTGCTTAATACTCCCCGAAAAAGAATTAGGCTGGTATCCACTTTTTCTCCTAACACCAATTCCTGAAACCTTTCCCATTCTTCAATTTCGCAGGTATCAGTTGACCAACCTTTGTCTAAATCGATAAAAGCCCACCAAAGATTTGGGTAATCCTCTTCATTCATTTCAGGTCTGGTAATATCTACTATTTTTACTTTCGGAAATTGTGCTTCAATCGTATCTGTCCGAAGAAAATCTTCCAATTGCAACTTCACAATTTCCTTTTCAACCCAACCCGAACGAGTGTTATTAAAAGGTAAAAAAAACAGTGCAATACCGAGCGAAATCATTGCCAATGCAAAAGTTCTCCGTAACCAGATTTTCATAATTCTTAAGATTGAATGATTAATAATCCAATTTCACATCTGCTTTAAATTATTGTACAAACTTTACACAGTTAAAACACTTATTTATCGCGAAGCATTCCAAGTTGCCGAAGTACCATTATTTGCTTTTGAAGTCCCATTAATAATTTTGGTTTCGTCTTGAGTCAATGTTCCTTTATAAAGTCCTTCAATCCCATCTGGATAGCTAATGGTGAACTCAATAACATTCCCTGATATTTTACCATCTATTGTTCCCTCTAAATTACCATTCCAAATTACATTTCCTGTAAAATACCCATCCGAATCTTGCTGAATATTCATAATCCCCGTATAACCATTGTCCTGATTTAGGTTCCATTGCCCAGCTATTGATAAAGATGATACAACCTTATTGCCTGTCCAATTTGCAGAGACACCATTAGTAGTATTTAACGAAGTTCCATTTATAATCCTGGTTTCATTTTGAGTTAAAGTTCCCTTATAATGTCCAATATCTCCATTATGGTAATCAACATTAAAATCAACTATATTTCCTGATATAGTACCATCGATGGTTCCTTTTAAATAACCGTTCCAGATTACATCGCCTGTAAAATGCCCATTTGAACTTTGTTGAATATTCATAATCCCCGCATAACCGTTGTCCTGATTTAGGTTCCATTGTCCAGCTATTGATAAAAAAGAAACTGCTGTTTTTAAGTTTGAATCAGACAATATCAGAATCGGTTGATTGCTTCCGCCTTGCCACTCTTTCGATGCAAAATGATAAAGCGATTCAGAGGTTGATGAAGATAAATTTTCTACAGGCTTTATTACAAGGCCATTATTTTGAAATCCTGCCAGCCACTGTTTTACAACGGTGGTAATATCCACATCAACCCAATGGTTTAATGCCATTCCCGGATTAAAAGTTGCAATGGCACTGTTATTAAATGTAGGTTGTTGAACCCAAGTTATTTCTCCAGGTGCTGCTGTTTTTTCGGTTTGACCCGAATGATAAGTGTCGGTTCCTTCCAACCAGGGACTGGAAACACGGTACACACCAAGTTCAACATTACTATTTCCTGAGGTTGAAGAATGAAATAGCCTTAGAAAAACTTTATTGGAATTAGACGCATTAATGGAATGGATATCAAATTTTACATAAATCCTGCTTTCACCGCCGATTGGGTTCCAGCCAGCTACCAACTGTTCGTATTTCCCACGGTTCGAACGGTTCCAGTTCCGATAACTATAAGCATAAACATACGCATCGGCTACAGGAGGGATTTGTTGTTCCCCACTATTAACAACCGGCGTTTCGGAATAACCCGGCATTTCGGAAATAGGTACAAGTGTTGGCCAGTCAGTCCACCATTCATCGTTTTTCTGAATGTTCAACAAACCTGTATTTAACGTTGATGAACCTGCCGGTATTGTAACCTTTATGCCCGCTGCCAACATCATATTCGACTTATTATTTACATCAGAAACTTCAATACTCCCTTTAATTAATTGAATATCTGATGAGCCATCTTTTTTAACATCTACAATAAATTCTGTTCCTCTAATCCCAGCAATTGCTGTTGGAGTCCGAACAATTAGTTTTCCATCTTTTTGTTTCTCAATTTTGAACCATGTACTCCCGGTATCAACGTAAATCTTATTATTTTCTAATCTTATTTTAGTATTGGGCCCTATTTTTATTTTGGAGCCATCCCTGTATTCAACTTCAGCAAAACCATCAGATCCTGTTTCAATTATCGTAGCTTCGTTAACAATCCTACATTCTGTAACATCCATAGTTCTTTTTAAAGCACATTGCCCATTATCAGGATATGCCTGGCTTGTTATTACTGTTCCCTTTACAGCGCAAATTCGTACATGTGTACTTAATGATGCAATACTTTGTTGGGAAAGAAAAAAGATAAACAAAATAAAAATTAAGGATATATATTTTTTGATTGACATTTTTTTTGATTTTAAGATTAATACTGAAAACAATCAGTTACACTCTTTTTCTCTGTAATACAAAATACCTGGCTGTGGTTTGTCAAAACCAGAAGAAGGACTATCGATTTTAATAACGCTACCACCATCTTGAGGGAAAAACCAAACTTCATATTCAATTTCTTGCGGAGCATTATACGAAAGTTGACCGGTCATATTTCGATTGTCATAGGTTGTCATCTGAGCTTCTACAACAATTGTAATTTCAACTCCAACAGGAATTTTTCCCCAGAACTCTCCCTGGTCAAAATTATTCCCTGTGCCTTGCCAAGGAGAAAAGGCTGCTTTTGTGTCAGCATTGTACATAACAATACTACTTCCCCCTTTTGCTTTTTGAAACAAACCAATATGTCCTGGTCCTTGTACTGTAATATGTCCGATAATAGGAGCGACTGAATTCTTAACCACATTGTCCCAGGGCTGATAATCACGTGTGTTTTCAGGATCATTAAAACCACCTTTCCAGAATCCCTTTTCGCTTTGGTTCGAATTGAACGTCCATGTTTCTGTAAAATAATGATTACCGGATAGGATTTTTTTCCCTCCGGCACTTTGCCACTGTGCTGAATTAGTATTCTGCGACACACTTTCAATTGAAAATAATAGAAGAAACAAACAAGTTAGAACAAGAAACTTTGAAAAAGAAACCAGTTCTCTTTTTAACCAAGTTTTTGCAATTTTCATGAGTTGATTTTTAGAATAATATTTATGATAAACTTACAAAACATTATAAAATTAAACAATAACTATTGTTTAATTTTTACAAAAAATGCAAACGAAAGTTCAGAACTAACTTTTTTTATAAATCTCTCCAACATTTTTCCTTTTTAAAAATGAAAAATATATCATCCTTCCCATTTTTTATACATTTACATTTTAATAATTTTAACCAATATTATATGATAGTAAAAAATATTAATACCGTAATTTTATTGTTTCTTTTTTCTACTACTCCGGTGTTTGCACAACAAACAAACTACCGCCCGGAACTTTTTTTCCGTGAAAACTGGAAAGAGACTCCAGCCGAAATACCACTTTCGCAAAAACATGTTAGCAACACCGATTTACTGGTAAATTTATATGGTGCAGGGAAAGACAGCCTGAAAAAAAGCAACCATCCAAAACCAGTTGACGATCCCTTTTATATTTGGTCCGGATTGTGTTTGGGGAACTGGATGGTAACTTTAAAACACAAAAGCAACAATGTAGATTTAAGCGGATTTGCAAAAATAAGGTGGCGTTCGAAACAGGCGGGATTACGACAATTGCGGATTGCCTTGAAACTTGCAGATGGAACCTGGCTCGTAAGCGATCAATTTGCCGGAACATCAAAAGATTGGCGAATTTGGGAATTTAATGTCCAGGATATTGAATGGCACAAATTAGATGCAGAAAGAGTTGTGGAAATAGGAAATGCCAAAGGACCAAAGCTCTCAAATGTGGCAGAAATCGGCTTCACTGATTTAATGCCCGGAGGTAAATCTACTGCCTGTTCACGTTTGGATTGGATTGAAGTTTACGGGAAACCTGTAAAAAGGTAATTGTACCTATTTTTCATAGTTCGACTCCGCTCACTATCATCGTCAGGCTGAGCGATACCGAAGTCTAAAACACTAACAATCAATGGAAACAGCTTCAATTAGCATAATAAAGAAAGAACTCAAAAACCTTCCGCCCGAAGAGTTGCACGCCATTGTAACCCGTTTGGCGAAATACAAAAAAGAAAACAAAGAGTTGCTGAATTACCTGCTTTTTGAGGCAGTAAACGAACAAGCTTACATCCAAAGTGTAAAAGAAGAAATAGACGAACAGTTTAACAACCTTAATCGAAGTAGTTTTTATCTGGCAAAAAAAACGCTTCGCAAAGTTCTGAAAACCACCCAGAAATATATTAAATTCTCCGAATCAAAAGAAACCGAAATTGAATTGCTGATTTATTTCTGCCAAAAAATGAAAAAATCAGGATTAAGAATGCGATCCAGTCGTGTAGTTTTAAATATGTACGAAAGACAAGTTAACCGTATTCAAAAAATACTTTCTATGTTACACGAAGATTTACAATTCGACTACGAGGATGCCGTAAATGAATTATAAATCAAAGCCTTTGCCAACCTAAATGTTATGAAAGGAAGTTAACATATCTCATTTTGACATCATGCTCCGCATAGCGATCCCTTTGGGAGAATTCATTTCAGCATCTTTAATTCGAGTGATCCTGAAATAAATCCAGGATGACAACCTCTATTTAGTGTTTGTCTATAAAGTCCGACTTCTTCGTTACGCTTGTCAGAAAAACAGTCATTTACAAGAGTAAACTCCTTTATTTTCTGACTTCGCAAGCCTCGAATTCGAACTTTCTAACTCAAACACCTACTTTATGGACAGACTCTATTTAATGTTGCAATTCATAGAAAAATTAAATTATTCCGTACAACTTATATCAAACAATCTGTTGTATTTTTGAACCAAATTAAAATTCAGCAAAAATGAGCGACGATAAAAAAATAATATTTTCGATGTACAAGGTGAGTAAAACCTACCCTCCCAATAAAACAGTAATCAAAGATATTTCGCTCTCCTTTTTTTTGGGAGCTAAAATCGGAATCATCGGTTTAAATGGTTCTGGAAAAACTACCCTGCTCCGGATTATTGCCGGTCAAGAAAAATCGTACAACGGAGAGTTAGTTTTTGCCCCTGGTTATTCAGTTGGCTTACTCGACCAGGAACCAAAATTGGACGATTCAAAAACCGTAAAAGAAATTGTACAGGAGGGCGCAAAAGAAACCGTTGAAGTTTTAGCTGCCTACGAAAATGTAAACTTAAAATTTGGCCTGCCCGAGGTTTACGAAAACCCCGATAAAATGGACAAGCTAATGGCTGAACAAGCCAGGTTACAAGAAAGAATTGACCAATTGGATGCCTGGAACCTTGACAGTAAACTGGAACGTGCAATGGACGCATTGCAATGTCCGCCCGACAACCAGCCGGTTGGCGAACTTTCAGGTGGTGAGCGCCGTCGCGTGGCACTTTGCCGTTTACTTTTGCAAGAACCCGATGTTTTACTGCTCGACGAACCGACCAACCATTTGGATGCAGAAAGTATCCAGTGGCTGGAGATGCACTTGCATCAGTATAAAGGAACGGTAATTTGCATTACTCACGACCGCTATTTTTTAGACAATGTGGCGGGTTGGATCTTAGAGCTGGACCGCGGACAGGGAATTCCGTGGAAAGGAAATTACACTTCGTGGTTAGAGCAAAAAACCAAACGTTTGCAGCAAGAAGAAAAAGGGCACTCGAAACGCCGAAAAACACTGGAGCGCGAATTGGAATGGGTACGAATGGCACCAAAAGCAAGGCACGCAAAATCGAAAGCCCGTTTAAGTGCCTACGATAAAATGCTAAATGAGGATGTAAATCAGAAGGAGGAAAAACTGGAGATATTTATTCCAAATGGTCCGCGCCTCGGTAATAAAGTAGTAGAAATGGCAGATGTTTCAAAAGGTTTTGGCGAACGGATTCTTTTTGAAAACCTTGGGTTTAAACTTCCTCCGGCAGGAATTATTGGTGTTATCGGACCAAACGGTGCGGGTAAAACTACACTTTTCAAACTAATAATGAAACAGTTGGAAGCCGACTCCGGAAATATTGAAATTGGCGAAACAGTAAAAATAAGTTACGTTGACCAAACCCACGCAGCTATTGATCCTGAGAAATCGGTTTTTGAAGTAATTACCGGAGGCACAGAAACAATTATGTTGGGAAATAAACAGGCAAACTCCCGTGCGTATGTTGGTCGGTTTAATTTTAATGGTGCCGATCAGGAAAAAAAGTGCGGGGTACTTTCAGGTGGAGAAAAAAACAGGTTGCATTTAGCACTTGCATTAAAAGCTGAAGGAAACTTGCTCCTACTCGATGAACCAACCAACGATATTGATGTAAACACATTGCGTGCCTTGGAAGAAGGACTAAATAATTTTGCGGGTTGCGCAGTTGTAATTTCGCACGACCGCTGGTTCCTCGACCGCATTGCAACACACATTTTGGCTTTCGAAGGTAACTCGGAAGTCACCTTTTTCGAAGGTTCATTTTCGGAATACGAAGAGAACCGCAAAAAACGTTTAGGCAACGAAGCACCAAAACGGGTGAAATATAAAAAATTGATGAAGTAAAATTATTTTATTTTACAGACCAGTTATCTGCTTCCATTGAAGCAATATAGAGAATGTTTCACAAAATAAGGAAAGTAATGGGTAAGAGCAGTTTCTGTGTGGCGGCTTTCCTGTTGGCTGAAACAGGTTTTCTCGATAACAAATCGGCTTCTACACACTCGGCTTCTGCCGACCAGTTCAGGGAAAAATATCCAGCGATAAACCTAAACTTCGAAGCTGTAATTTCGAAGAAGATGGTATTTATACAAGTGGCGGAGCTTTTTCGTTCCTCAATTTAGGGATTGGAATGAAAGAACAAGCCAGAATGGTCATGTTATTTCGTAACAATACCTTAGCTATTTTGAGAAACGAAAGTCGAACATTGTCTTTATTCAAAGTAGTTTGGCTGTAAGCTTAAACTGATTTCAGAGGATTTTTTTATAATCAACATAATCAATTAGTTAAAAGAATGGATAATTCCTATACGAGAGAAATATCAAAATTTCATAAAACTGAATATCAACACATTAACGTTTTTGAATTTATGTTTTCTGAAATCAGTTTGAACTTACGTTTGGCTTTGGAATAGAATGATTTGTGAATAATGCAGGCTGGTGTTCCAAGATGTTCGAAATTGATTTTGATCGATACAACACCAGAATCAGTTTATGATTTTTAACAGTTAAAAAGGGCATGATGATGCCGAAATAAAAAATGCCCAGATTAATATTGAAAATAATTATGGTGAAAAATAGACTCTATTATGATTTAAATAGTATATGGGCTAAATTTAAGATTTTTTCGATTACCAAGGTATTTTTCTTTTGAGTAGCCATAGTTACGGAAAATAAAAATAACGAAGGGAATCGGGAAAAGATAAATTTTGACATACGATTTTAATTGTAATAATGTCTAATATTAGTTGACGATTTGGCGAAAACATTTGCCATGAGCAGCCGCAATTTCATCCGGATATTTAAAAAAGCTACTATGAATACAACTTCGGAATATATTCAGCGTGTAAAAGTCGAGGCAGCAAAAAAGTCATTCGAATCGCATCGCGAAAATATTAATAAGGTAATGTTCAATATTGGATATTCCGATCCAAAAGCATTTCGTGATATTTTCAGAAAATACACCTGATTATCACCCAATGATTACAAGCAGAAATACAATCGTGTAAACGTATAAAACCGTCTGCTTAGGGCTCACTCAGAAATAAGTCCGGGAATTTAGGAGTAATATTTTGTGCACAGACGCGGCAAAAAACACAAGCATAGCAGGGTTATGGTGAGTATTTTTAACGGTTAGGCTAAGAAACGTAGGGGAGTTTGAAACTCTGCCCTTTCAGTTTAGCACTTAGCCAAAGCAAATATTTTTATAATTATTTTTCTTTTTTCATTATCAAAATTTTGGTTTGGCGGTTTTCAATCGAAGCTCAAAACTTTCAATTTACCACTAAAACCCCTATATTTTTTAGCTATTGTTGGGTGTAGTTTTTTTTTAGTCAGTCAATCTATTTTTTAAATCCATTCTTTCGTGTAATATTCTAATAATTTCAATTTCTTTTCCAGAAATCGAATGATAAAATATAATATGTTTTCCAGATTTTAGTCCGAGTAAATTCCTACTTATTCCATTATAAATTTTTCCAAGTTTAGGGTTCTTTTCGATTTCTAAACAATCAAATTTAATTGTCGAATAATATTTATCTGCTTGATTTTCAGACCAGTTTTCATAAGTATAATTCCAGATGTTATTCAGGTCTTCGTTTGCTTTTTGCCTGAAAGAAATTTTAACCATTATTTCGTTTTTCAGACTTTAATTTTTTTAAATTTTCTTCGAAGTCAAAGTTTTCAACTATTGGGCTGTTCAGTCCTTCTTGGATAGCATTTCTTAAAGCTATTACTTTACTTTCCTCATTTTCTAAAAGTCGAAGTCCAGCACGAATTACTTCACTCACATTTTTGTATCTTCCAACAGAAACTTGAGAACTCACAAACTGGTCAAAATAATTTCCGAGTGATATTGATGTATTTTTCATATTGAATAATATTTATTCAAATTTACCAATTTTTGGTAAAAACTCCAAATTTATCTCGATTTTTAAATTACACCTAACAAAGTATGTGTGCAAAAGATGTTTATAAAAACCGGAAGTTATTTTTGAGTAAACCCTTAGGGTTTGTGAAGAAATAACATGACTGGAATTGACGAAGTTATTTTGTGCGATAACAAGGCAAAAAACGTAGCTATAGCCATAGTTACAGCGAGGCTTTTTAACGAAGTTAGCGTGCAAAAGA
>JAKIST010000165.1 GCA_021648495.1 Draconibacterium sp. | reverse complement strand
ATATTTGTACTTGGAGGAATGTTTATGACCGGCATTTTTGGGATGATGTACGGGCAATTTTTCCCGGCATGGCACAGTCGCTACTATCCACTTTTAATGGCACAAAACGTTAAAATGAAACAAGTTTTGCAATCGGCATTTTTTCTAATGGCTGCAACTAATATTATTCTTTACTTGCTTTCGTTGGCTTACATGTTTATTTCGCCCAAAGTTTTATACATCCATTTTGTAGTAATGCTGTACAATATTGGTGTAAATACATTTGTAATTTTTGCATTGGGATTAAGCAGTCGTAAATCAATCGACCTCGAACAGCGCGCTATGTTTAATTATCAGGGAATGGGTGCTACTCAGTGGCTAATTACATTCCCAATCCTTTTTGGCCCGCTTGCTGTTTACGGTGTAATTACTTTGCTTTTTGGCAATATCACAGCGTACATTGTTCTTGGAACACTTGGATTAATTGGTATTATTTTGCATCCACGTTTAATCGATTATTTCTCGAAAGAATACCTGAAACGAAAATACAAAATGATTGCTGCCTATAAATCAACGTAGGAAGAAGTCGGAAGCTGGGAGCCGGGAGACAGGAGATGAAATAAACTCGAAACTCTGCAAGAGTTAAACAATAATAATTGCGGGTGAAACCTGTGGATAGAATAAACACAGATTACAAGAACCCTGAAAGGGTTCAACAGATAACAAATCAACAATAATCAGTAATAAATATAAGAATGATACAAGCAATTAACTTACAAAAAGCATACAACGGAACCACCGTACTCGATTTACCTGAATTCAAAATTAATGATGGCGAAGTTTTCGGATTGGTAGGAAACAACGGAGCCGGCAAGACCACTTTTTTTTCATTGGTACTCGATTTAATTCGTGCAACACGCGGCAAAATATTGATAAACGAAATACCTGTTGCCAAGTCGGAAGAGTGGAAAGAACACACCGGTGCTTACATCGACGAAAGTTTTACAATTGGCTACCTCACCCCCGACGAATATTTTAATTTTATTGGCGAATTGCGCGAAATGAACACCAACGATGTTTCGTCATTCCTGGCAAGTTTCAAGGAATTTTTTAACGATGAAATTGTGGGCAAAAAGAAATTCATTCGCGACCTCTCAAAAGGAAACCAGAAAAAAGTGGGTGTTGTTGGTGCATTAATGGGAAAACCTGAGTTGGTAGTTTTAGATGAACCGTTTGCCAACCTCGACCCATCGTCGCAATTTAAATTACGGCAAATTATTAAAGAATTTGCTGCAGATCACGGAAAAACATTTATGATTTCGAGCCACAACCTCGACAACATAACCGATGTGTGCGAACGAATTGTAATTCTCGAAAAGGGCAAAATTGTTAAAGACGTTCAAAAAACAGAATCTACTTTAGCCGATTTAGAAGAGTTTTTTACCGGGGTAAAACCTAAAACGGCTTTTCTCGATGAGTTATAAAAAACTTTCTCCTTTTTAATTCAACTACTCGCTTTTTCAAATTTAGGATTGCGCAATTTTTTTTCCTATTTTTATAGAACATTCAAAATCAGTTCTGTAAATGGAAAATCAAGAATTATTAGCAAAACAAGCCTACACAAAAATGGCACATTTGTGCAGCCGCTCGGAACAATGTTCTGCCGATATCAGAAAAAAAATAACCGTATTTGGTTTAGAAAATGAAGCCGCTGATAAATTGATTGAAAAACTTTTGGAAGAAAATTATATAAACGATGAGCGATATGTAAAAGCTTACGTTGCCGATAAATTCAAGTTTAACAAATGGGGCAAAGTTAAAATGCGCCACTACCTTCGGATGAAAGGTTTACCGGAAGATATTATCCGTAACGGATTGGATGAAATAAATGAAGAAAAGTACAAAGCTGTCCTAATAAAAACCATGAAAGACAAAGCCAAAACGGTAAAGGAAAAAACTAAATTCGAAAAAATGGGACAGGTTATCCGGTTTGCACAAACACGTGGCTTCGAACCGGAAATAATCCATAGGTATATAAATTCGGCTATAGATTAATCTCATCTCAATAAACTCCAAAATCTTCTTACTTTTGCATTCCAACAAATTTCAAAATATATGATTTTAAAAGACCAGGTAGCCGACCTCCTGGAACGCCGTGACGCGTTAAGGAGGCATCTTTGACTACGATGCAAAACTTATTTCACTTCAGGAAGAAGAACTAAAAACTCAAGACCCTGATTTCTGGACACATCCAAAACAAGCTGAAGCCCAAATGAAAGTAATCCGCAGCTTAAAAGTGTGGACAAATGGTTTCGAAGAAATTAATGATACGGTTGAAGATTTCCTTGTTTTGTATGAATTTTTCGAAGCAGAAGAAGCCACCGAAGAGGAGGTTGAAGAATCGTTTGCCGAGTGTATCGAAAAAGTAGAAAAGCTGGAAGCCAAAAATATGCTTCGTAACGAAGAAGATAAATTGGGTGCAGTTTTAAAAATTAATGCCGGTGCCGGCGGAACAGAAAGTAACGACTGGGCCGAAATGCTATTCAGGATGTATTCGCGCTGGGTGGAAAAAAACGGCTACAAATTAAAAATTGCCGATATGCAAGCCGGCGACGAAGTAGGCATAAAAAGTTGTATCCTCGAAATTGAGGGTGAGTTTGCTTACGGTTACCTAAAAAGTGAAAATGGCGTTCACCGTCTTGTCCGCCTTTCGCCATTTAATGCACAAAACAAACGCATGACTTCGTTTACCTCGGTTTACGTTGCGCCATTAATTGACGATACAATTAATATTGAAGTAAATCCATCGGACATCACCTGGGACACTTTCCGCAGTGGTGGTGCCGGCGGACAAAATGTAAACAAAGTGGAAACTGGTGTGCGATTGCGGCACGCCCCCTCCGGAATTATTATTGAAAATACTGAAAGCCGCTCGCAACTTGGGAATAAAGAGAATGCACTTCGACTTTTAAAATCGCAACTATACGAAATTGAAATACGTAAACGCAACGAAAAAACCAGTGCAATCGAATCGCAAAAAAAGAAAATTGAATGGGGTTCGCAAATCCGTTCGTATGTATTACAACCCTATAAAATGGTGAAAGATGTGCGTACAAAATATGAAACCGGGAATGTAAATGCCGTTCTCAATGGCGAATTAGATGGTTTTATTAAGGCTTATTTAATGGAATTCGGTGGCGAATAGTAAAATCCTTAAATAGAGCCTATCCATAAAGTAGGTGTAAATAGCTTAATTGCCGCGTTCACTGCTCTTGAGAATTGGATTGCAACATAGAAGTGAGCTCATTAACGTCATAAAGCGGCCATTCAATTTATTTTGATTTTTTACCTAAAAGGCAAGTATCCACCTAAAGCACCAGTTTCAGACATAACTATTTGCCAAAGTTGGTTTGTACTTCTTGCACGAAAAGATCTTGCACTTGAAAGCAAAAAGTAGTTCCGTATTCTGTAAAATCGTTCCCCATATTTATCTTTAATTTCATTCCAGTTGTCGTTAAAATTTTCGTGCCAGGCCATTAACGTTTTATCGTAATCTGAACCAATATTTTGAAGATCCTCAAATATAAATAAACCTTCAGCGGCCTTTGCAAGTTGTGCAACGGAAGGCAACATGCCATTTGGGAAAATGTATTTGTGTGACCACGCGTTAATGCTTTTTACCGAACGGAAATTACCAATTGTATGCAGCAAAAATAACCCATCGCCGTTTAAACAGACGACGAATCCACTGCCAAAGGTTTAGCACTTTACTGTAATTTCCTCATTAAGCCCATTTTTTTTTGTAAACCCTACTAAGGGATTGTAATGAAATAACCTGACCGTTTTAACTTGTTCTTTTGCACGCTAACTTCGTTAAAAAGCCTCGCTGTAACTATGGCTATAGCTACGTTTTTTGCCTTGTTATCGCACAAAATAACTTCGTCAATTCCAGTCATGTTATTTCTTCACAAACCCTAAAGACAGATTTACGTAACAAGTTTATAATCAATGATAAAAATTAAACTGTTTGTCATCTCCCGCATAGCGATGCCTTTGGCAGACGATAGGAGAGATCCACTAATTGAAGGAGGGATTTCTCCTCGTTCCTCGTCGGAATGACAACATTCTTAAGCTTACTGTCATTTCCTAATTATGCCCAATAAAAATTGGATGCCCACTCTCAATAACGGGTGTTTTAGATATAATTGATTTGAGAGGGGGTTGGCTTGAGGTCATTGCGAACGCAGTGAAGCAACCTGTCTCAATATTCGCATTATTACCAGACACTAATGATTATGAAAATAGCAATATAATTTTTTTACTTTTTATTATTTTGGAAAATTGAATAATACTCGTTGGCGACAGGATTCCATGTTAACTTTAACTCAAATTAATCATTGAACTTTTGTTCTATTCCAAATTAACCTTATTAAACGTATATATTTATTTTATGAATTACGAATGCATTCTTTGCCAGATAAACGGGTTAAAAAAGCGGATGGATAAATTTGAAATTCCAATTGAAAAAAGAAGCTCTTTGCGTAGTCGATTGGTGAAAAATATTTCGAACATTGATATTGAAAATAGTTATTCGCCCGAAATTACACGCGATATTTTCAATTTGTTAAAATGCGAATCTGTAATTGACGATCCTTATTCTATTGAGAAGGATAAAAGCAATCGGGAAATGTTAAAACTGTATCACAAATTTCAGGAGCGGGTTCAAAATTCAGAAGATAAATTCGATACAGCACTTCGATTAGCAATTGCAGGGAATATTATCGATTATGGGCCAACTGATAAATTCGATGTTTTGGGAACAATTGAACGGGTTTTGAACAGCGATTTCGAAATCGACCATTCACAGCAATTAAAAGCTGAAATTAAAAAAGCAAAAACCATTCTTTACCTTGGCGATAATTGTGGCGAGGTGGTTCTCGATAAACTTTTTCTGGAAACGATAAACCATCCAAATGTTTTCTTTGCTGTTCGAAACAAACCTATTTTAAACGATGTTACCGAAAAAGAGGCCGCTCAAGTTGGTATCGGTAAAGTTGTGAAAATAGTTTCAAGTGGCGACGATGCACCATCTACTTTATTGCACAGGGTAAGCAGCGAATTTCTTAAAACTTATAATTCGGCAGATCTGATTATTTCAAAAGGGATGGGGAATTACGAGGGATTAATGGATGAAACCGACCCTCGATTATTCTTTTTGTTAATGATAAAATGCCCGGTTATTGGTAAAATAATTGGTGCAAAAAATGGGGCATTTGTTGTGAAACAAAATCAAATTTAATTGAAAATCTATTTCTTTGGCGAAAGTGTGATAACCGGAATAATCAACTCCTCCATTGAAATTCCACCGTGTTGAAAGGTATCTTTGTAATAATTGGCGTAATAATTATAATTGTTCGGATAGGCGAAAAAATCGGTGTTGCCGGCAAAAATGTAGCTGGTACTTACATTTCGTGAGGGTAAAAATATTTTTCTTGGATCGCGTACTTCAAAAATATTTTTCGATTTAAAGTTTAAGTTTTTACCCAACTTGTAACGCAGGTTGGTATTGGTTTCGCGGTCGCCAATTACTTTTACTGCATTGTTTACCCGAATAGAACCGTGGTCGGTTGTAACAACAATTCGGATATCAGTTTCTGCCAAACTTTTCAGCAACTCGAATAGCGATGAGTTTTGAAACCAACTTAAAGTTATGGAACGATACGCTTTTTCGTTGTTTGCCAGTTCACGTATCATATCCATTTCGGTACGGGCGTGCGAAATCATATCCACAAAATTTACTACCATAACCGAAAGGTCGTTGTTTTGTATGTTTTGTAAATTTTCGGATACCCAGCGATCCTTTTTTATTCCGGATACCTTTTCGAAATAGAGGCTTTCTTTTCTTCTATACCTATCCAATTGTTTTTGAATTAATTCTTCTTCGTACCTGTTTTTCTTCCCTTCGTTGTCGTCGTCGTCCCAAAGTTCAGGATATAATTTTTTTATTTCAGCAGGCATTAATCCTGCAAACATTGAATTACGGGCATACATTGTTGCGGCAGGCAAAATGCCAAAATATAATTCTTCCTTGTCGGTTCTAAAGTAATCGTTAAATACAGGGCTAAGCGTGCGCCATTGGTCGAAACGTAAATTGTCGATTACCAACACAAGTGTTTTTTTACCTGCATCTAAATGAGGGAAAACACGTTGTTTGAAAATATCGGGCGAAAGCATTGGGCGTTCATTAAAATCCTGGGTAAACCAGTCGGTGTAGTTTTCTTTTACAAACCTGAAAAATGCTTTGTTGGCATCGTACTTTTGCATGGCCAAAATTTCATCCATTGCAGTATCGTCCGAATTACTCAATTCAATTTCCCAATGAACCAGTTTTTTGTAGATATCTTTCCATTCGTTGAAAGTAAGCCTGTCATTAATTTCCATTCCAATTTGACCAAATTGCATTTGATATGCAGAAGTTGTTTTTTGTGTCACCAGCCGTTTTTGGTCGATATTTTTCTTTAGCGAAAGCAGAATCTGTTTTGGGTTAACCGGCTTAATCAGATAATCGGAAATTTTTGAACCCACCGCCTCGTCCATTATATTTTCTTCTTCGCTTTTGGTAATCATTACTACCGGCACGTTTGGCGAAATGGCTTTAATTTTTGTGAGTGTTTCCAATCCGGTCATTCCCGGCATGTTTTCATCCAGGAAGATTATATCGTAAAACTCTTCCTTAACTTTTTCAATGGCATCAGTTCCATTGTTGGCGGTTTCAACTTCGTAACCTTTTTCTTCCAGAAAAATAATGTGTGCGCGTAATAAATCAATTTCGTCGTCTGTCCAAAGAATGCGTGGCTTGTTCATCTAATATAAATGTATTTAATTGTAGTAAAGATAGAAACAAAAAAAGTGCTGTAATAGTATGTGCTTAACAAACTTTAACGGCAGAAGTTTCAAGTTAAAAAGTTAATATTTAAAATGAATTGAGAATATACCTTATTATCAGAGGGTTACATATTGTCCCGATGATCAAAAGATTTGATTTATATTCAATTTTACCGCAAATAGTAGATGATTTCCTTTCAAGCAAAACTAAAAATACCGAATCTCCCAATTCTACATTAAACGAGATTAAAACAAGTGCAGAAAAATCAGGTCGTTCAATTATAAATGAGCTAACATTTGAAAATTACAGCTACCATTTAGTGTTCGTCCATAAAGTCCGATTTCTGCGTTACGCTTGCCATAAAAACAGACATTTACAAGAGTAAACTCCTTTATTTTATGACTTCGCAGGCCTCAAATTCGAACTTTCTAACTCAAATGCTTACTTTATGGACAGGCTCTAAATAGCACGCTATTCGCTAATTTTTTAAGCTGTTAAAGAACAAAATACCTTCGCTCAAAATTGTTTGCCTTATTACGTAACAGTTCCTAAAGCTGAAAAAGAAGACGATAAAAACAACCATTAAAATTAAAACAAAGTAAAATTCAGAACAAAAAAGAGAGGCTGTCCCTAAAATCAGTGTCCGCCCACTAGAATTTGTTTCAACACGGCGAACCACTAAATTTGAGACAGCTTTATTTTAACTCCATTTTAGGCTGCTAAAACTTTTATCGGTTTTAGGGCAATTTTTACTGGGGTAGGATTTATCAAATTATCGTTCACCGGGCAACGATTTTCTATGGCTTCCAACCATTTATCCAAAGTCTCCTGATCGGCATCGGCATCGGGAATAATATTTACGCGTATTTCTTTGTATCCTGCACGATCGGCAGTGGGCTGTCCAAATACTTTCGAGGGGTTCAAATCTCCATCCAATTCAATTTTTAAACTGTTGAGTTTGAAATCTAACTCTTTGGCAATAATATGCCCCATTACATTTAAACACCCGGCGTAAGCTGCCAATAAAAACTCGACCGGATTTGGTGCTTCGTTGGTGCCGCCCAACCCTTCCGGCTCGTCGATAGTTAAGGTAAACTGACGTGTTTTTGCTACAAATTTTGTGGGGTTTTCGTTTTGCCCCGACAATGAAAAATTTAAATCTGACATTCTTTTTAGTTTTGTATTATTTATAAAATCGGTTAAAAAAAATCAAACAAAAAAGGCCCTTCCAATATGGAAGAGCCTTAATAAAAATAATAAATCAAAATTTTATCTCCTCCATATCATAATAAAAGCGCACATACACATCATTGTACATGTCATCATTTTATTATTTACGGAAGAATTACGCATCTTTTTGTCTTTTTATTGCGTCAAATATAGGAACTGTTTTCTAAAAAGCAAGTATCATTCGCTTATTTAGAATCATTGTTGCCCGGTAAAGAGGAGAATATTGAAACAGATTGCTTCCCGCTCCGTTCCTTGCGGTCGCAATGATTGGAAACTAAAGTCTTTATGATTTGAGATGCGCGTCATTGCGAGTTGCCAACCATTTTTTTTATATTGGTCATAATGCGGGAATGGCAGTACTGGGAGTCGGACTTTTCCCAAAGAGGGATGCCTATGGCGCAAGTCCGACATATTTTCTTCGACTTGGGAAAGTCGAAGTCCTGGGGGAATCTGTCATTGTTAGTGTAGTCCGTGACAACCGTTTGGCAGGGGAGAATCTATTATTTTGAACCAAAAATATGTATCTACTGCGCTCAACATAACAACGCAGTTAGAGGAGTTACTTCTAAAACATCCTTTCAAAAAGATATTTGTTCTTTATTTTATCGGCCTTTTAAAAATAGCATCGTCAAATTTTTGATCAACTTTAAACTCCTCAATAATTATGCTCATTGTTCCCATGCCCGTAACCGATTCCATTTTCGTGGCCATTTTAATTCCATCAAAGTCTTTATAATCACTCATTATTTGCTCCACTTCAACCTCTTTTCCCATTGCTTTTACTTTGGCTTTTACCTTAATAATTAAATTAGTTCCAGCATCGATATAGTAATTTTTAACGCTTCCATCTTTCGATGTTAATTTAATTTTGTATGCTTCTTTTCCATCCACATTTACTTTTCCTATAAAATCTGCCGAGTAGCCTTTCTCTTCATAGTTATAAAGTTCTCCTTCAAAATCAGCCTGATCTATGGCCTGTTTAAGTTGGTCGCCTGCTAATTCCTGTGGGTCGGGACTTATCCAAGGAACAATCGTCCAACCTATTTCTCCATCGTAAGCCTGAATCATTTTCTGCCCTTGCATTTCAGTTTCAACCCTGAATTTATTGGGACGCTCCATTCTCATCTCCATTGGGAACTCCATCCCCATTTGATTAATCTTAGCTTTCATAAAATAGGTTTGAGCAGAAACCAATTTCTGCTGGCCAACAGCTTTAAAATGTTTGTCTAAAATTTTCTCCAGGGTTTGAGCTTGAACAACGTTGACCGAAGCTACAATTAGAAAGAGGGATAAAATGGCAATTGATTTTTTCATTTGAATAGTTTTTTATTAATAAATAATTTCTTGTTTGATATTAACCTGCATTATTCACAAATCATTCTATTCCGAAGCCAAACTACTTTGAATAAAGACAATGCTCGACTTTCGTTTCTTAAAATAGCTAAGGCTATTTCTGCAGGCCTCAACTCTGTGCTTCCCTTTATTCTTTACATTTTGACTTCTCACAACGAAAATTCATGAATAATACA
>JAKIST010000164.1 GCA_021648495.1 Draconibacterium sp. | reverse complement strand
AAGTAAAGTGTTTGAGTTAGAAAGTTTGAATTCGAGGCGTGCGAAGTCAGAAAATAAAGGAGTCCCGGCTTTGTCGGGATGATTGTTTTTATGACAAGCGTAACGAAGAAGTCGGATTTTATAGGCAAATACTAATTGAAAGAATATTCTTGTGAAAGAAATAATGTTGTTTACAGATGGAAGTGTGGATGTTCGAACGAACATTGGGTTTGGAGCATGTTTAATTTTATCAGAACAGGAACAAGCCACAGATTCGCTAAAAAAATTGGTGAAAGTTAAACGATTTGAAAACACGTCATCAACAAAACTGGAGTTGGAAACTTTGTTTTGGGCATTAAAAGAAATTCAAATCACCGACAAAAAAATAATTGTTTATACCGACTCACAAAATATTATTGGATTGCCTGGAAGACGTGCCCGGTTCGAACAGAATGATTATCGAACGAAGAAAAACGAGCGAATCAAAAATCACAAATTATACAAGGAATTTTATCGAATAACAGAGACGCTGGATTGTGAATTTGTAAAAGTTAGGGGACACCAGCAATCGCATCAAAAAGATTACATCCACAATATATTTACTATAGTTGACAGAGCTTCGCGTAGGGCTTTGCGAGGGGAAATGTAGTGGAGATAGTTTCTTTTTTTTTTGAAAATTTCATTCGGGTACACCTCTCATTTATTGTTTCTTTAGCAAATATCCATTCTTTTACTAATGAATTTGTTGAGGTTCACAAAAAGCAAATTCCAATTAGCAGAAGTTATAAAAAGGCGGTTTTAGGAAAATTGGGAGAGGAGTAGTTACTTATAATGTTGGTCATCTTTTTTATCATTATTCTCTCCAATTCCCATGTTTAAAATTCAAATAATCTTTTGTCAAAACTTTCCATCGTAAAATATACCTTTGCAGCGCATGAATAAATACTATGTAATAATTGTTGGAGCCGGCCCGGCGGGATTGTTGGCAGCTGGACGTGCAGCCGAGTTGGGCGCTAAAGTTCTAATCCTCGAAAAAATGCGGACCGAAGGGCGCAAATTATTAATTACCGGAAAAGGTCGCTGCAACATTACCAATAATGCAGCCATTGGCGAATTTATAACTCATGTGTTTCCAGATGGTAAATTTTTACGAAATGCTTTCTCGCAATTTTTTTCGAAAGACATTATTGATTTGCTCGAAAAGTATGGTCTTGAAGTTACGTTGGAACGTGGTGGACGTTACTTTCCTGCAAGTAATAAATCGTTGGATGTTTTGCAGGCACTGTTAAAATGGGTGAACGAATTGGGTGTTGAAATTCAAACCGGTCAACGGGTAGAAAAGTTGCTTGTTGAAGACGGAGCAATTAAAGGTGTTCGTGCAAATGGCAAACTATTTTTGGCTGAAAAAGTTATTCTCGCAACGGGTGGAAAATCTTATCCGGCAACGGGTTCCACTGGCGATGGTTATGAACTTGCCCGGCAAATTGGGCATAAAATTGAAAAACCAATTCCGGCATTGGTCCCGCTGGAAACAAAAGGCAGCATTGCGCAAAAACTGCAAGGGCTGAACTTGAAAAATGTAAAGACAGTGGTTTGGGTAAACGGTAAAAAAGCAGGTGAAGCTTTCGGTGAAATGATTTTTACCCACTTTGGTTTGTCGGGGCCAATAATACTGACGCTCAGCAGAATTGTTGTGAGAGCATTGCAAAACGAGGATAAAGTTGAGATTACAGTTGATTTGAAACCAGCTCTCGATGAGCAAAAATTGGACAAACGTTTGCAGCGCGATTTAAATGAATATGGTAAAAAGCAACTCGTTAATATTTTTCGGAACTGGTTGCCGGCATCAATGATTCCTGTTTTTATTGATGAACTGGGTTTAGATGGCGAAAAAGAATGTCACCAGATTTCGGGAAAGGAACGGAAACAAATTCGGAATTATATGAAAAATATGCGTTTTGAAATTTCGCATAATCGCTCGTTTAAAGAGGCAATTATTACTGCCGGAGGTGTAATTACCAACGAAATCAGACCAAAAACGATGGAATCGAAAATTGTTTCGGGATTGTATTTTGCCGGCGAAATGATTGACCTCGATGCTGAAACCGGTGGCTACAATTTGCAAATTGCCTATTCTACCGGGTGGCTGGCGGGGAATTCGAGTGTAGGTAGTTTGCAGTCGCAGTGATCAGTCGCAGTGTCAGTACTCAGTAGGAAATCTTTTTACTGCAAACTGTGACTGCCAACTTTCTTTACTCGTCCCACTTCTCCGGTTTCCAAAAGCACCTTTATTCCGTGCGGATGATTTAGCGATTTGGTGAGAATCCGTTTTACTATTCCATCAGTTAATTCGCCGGTGCGTTGGTGGTGTTTTTGTACAATTTCTACCTCAAAACCAACTTCAATATTTTTTCTGTTTCTACCGTCCATGCTTTTCCCTTTCGATTATTATTATTAATCATCAGCATCTGGTAAAGATATAAAATTACCGTATAACTTCCTTCCTGCTAAACCGCAACTGGGTGTTTATCGGAAAGGGATTCACCTGGTAGCAGTGAAATTCAATGTAAAATGTCCAATAAAAAACCCCCGCCCTCTAACGGAGGTTTATTTTCATACATCTATGAAAAAAATTGCGTTGTTTAAAAAATATTTTTAGATACTTGTCTGATAATCTTCATTAGTGTCCGGTAAATATGTAAATCTTGAATTAGATTGCTTCACTTTGTTCGCAATGTCACTCAAAACATCGTCATAACGAGCGAAGCGAAGTTATCTCTGCTTTTAACCGGATAACAGTGAATAATTTTATTGAAGGAAATTTTTGTTCCACCCCAATTCAAAATCTTTCAAAATTAAAAATTTCGTAGAGTAAACTGTTCGATTTAATGAATAGTTTCTGTAAGCCAAATATATGCTAACTAATCAAGTCAATCTATTAATTTCAATTAGCAACCTACTATTCACTACAAAGTAATTTCAGGGTCGTTTGTTCCTGTTTTTTTGCATTTGGTGGGTAAGATATGTCATTCACAGGCTTATATCTTCTATTCGGATCCAGTGCTGTTGAAAATTTTAATTGGGGAACATTTTTCTTTTTGTTCTACTTCAACAATATTATTTTTAAAATTATGTATTTTTACCACGCAATAAAAAACCATCCATATTTCAATAATTATGATGAAAATAAAACAAATCAATATTTTATTGGGACTTCTGTTAACTGTACTCTTTTCATGTAATCAAGAAGAACCCGAAAATTATCTTCAATATGTTGATCCGCTGATTGGGACCGGCCCTGCCCGTACCCTCGCTGCACAAGGATTATCAGGAGACCATGTTGCTTACGGTCAAACCATTCCCGCAGTAACTGCACCATTTGGAATGACGCAGTGGGTCCCTCAAACCGGTTCAAGCGAAAAAAAATGTGTGGCTCCTTTTTATTCGGGGACATTAAGTATCCAGGGATTTAGGGCAACCCACTGGTTAAGTGGATCGTGTACCCAGGATTACGGATCGTTTACCGTTTATCCGTTAAATAGAATCGGAAATTTCAAGTTTTTGCCCAACCAAAGAAACACCAGGTACTTGTTTGATGCTGATAACGCTTCGCCTGCCTATTTCAAGGTCCTTTTCCCTGAGCCCAACATAATGACAGAAGCAACGGCAACTAAACGCTGTGGTTTTTTTCGATTTTCGTGGCTTGATCCTAAAAATGCAACAATAATAATAGATGTAAACAGCGATGAAGGTGAAGGTTACATAAAAATTGATATGGAAAACCAGGAGATTATTGCTTACAATCCAATTCACCGTATTTATAGTGGAACAGGAAAACCAGCAGGAATTGCAGGGTATTTTGTTGCTAAATTCGATAAAACATTTGTAAACCCTGGCACTTTTGCAGGAATGGATTTTGTGCACGGCTCAACCGAAAGAAAAAACCAAAAGAAAATAAGCGCATACATTTCTTTTGATTTGGCCGGCGATGGAATGGTTAAGATGAAAATAGGGACTTCTTTCACCAGTATAGAAAATGCCCGTAAAAATCTGGAGGCTGAAATCCCCGGTTGGGATTTCAATCAAACTAAAACCAAGCTCGAAAAAACATGGAATAATTTATTAGGTAAAATTGAAGTGCAAGGCGGCGAAGAAAAAGATTATACAAAATTCTATACCGCATTGTACCACAGTTTAATCCATCCACGTTTGTATAGCGATATAAATGGTGAGTATCGTGGATTTGCCGATGATTCTACAATTCATGTTACAGATGGATTTGACTATTACGGCGATTTTTCCAACTGGGACATTTACCGTGCACAAATGCCTTTGCTAAGTTTAATTGTTCCAAAAGAATACAACGACATGGTAAAATCGTTGATTGCAAAAGCCGAACAAGGCGGCTGGCTCCCCATTTTCCCGATGTGGAACAGTTACACTTCGGCAATGATTGGCGACCACAGTAGCTCCATTATTGCCGATGCCTGCATGAAAGGGTTTGAATTCGATACCGAGAAAGCGTATAAATATATGCGGAAAAATGCCTTTGAAAGTCCTACAAAGATTAAAGATTACCGGGATGGAAAAGGCCGGCGTTCACTCGAATCATACATCGAATTTGGATACATTCCGCTGGAAGACGAAGTGCTGGATGCCTTTCACAAAGGAGAGCAAGTTTCGCGAACTTTGGAATATGCTTACGACGATTGGGCGGTGGCACAAGTAGCTAAAAAACTGGGCAAAACACAAGATTACAACGAACTCTCGGCACGCGCATTAAACTACACCAATGTTTTTGATACGGATAAAGGTTGGGTTTGTGGAAGATTTGCCGATGGTACTTTCACCAATGAATTCAGTTTGAATGGTGACTTGCCCTATATTACCGAAGGCACACCAAAACAATATACCTG
Organism: Draconibacterium sp.; assembly: GCA_021648495.1. Taxonomy (GTDB): domain Bacteria; phylum Bacteroidota; class Bacteroidia; order Bacteroidales; family Prolixibacteraceae; genus Draconibacterium. The sequence continues at coordinate 4,743 of JAKIST010000164.1, read as the reverse complement.
GTATGTGCCGCACGATGTTGAAGGATTGATGAAATTAATGGGGGGAAAAGATAAATTTCAAAAAGAATTAAATTCGCTGATTGAGAATAAAGAGTACTGGCACGGAAACGAACCCAGCCACCAAATTCCTTATCTTTTTAATTACGTAGATGATTGGCAGAAAACACAAACTGTAGTAAAAAACTTACTGGTAACAGAATACGATGTAGGTCCCGGTGGTTTATCGGGCAACGACGATGCCGGGCAGATGTCGGCATGGTACGTTTTTGGAGCCATTGGATTTTACCCTGTTTGCCCGGGCAGTAACGAGTACCAACTCTCCTCCCCTATTTTCAGCAAAGTTACTTTGAACCTCGATAAAAAATATTATCAGGGGAAAAAATTTGTATTCGAAGCCGGACCCGACAATAATTACAAAGCTTTTAATTCGGTTAAATTAAATGGAAAGAGAATTAAACCGATGATTACACATGGGGATATTCAGAAAGGAGGCAAGTTAAAATTTTCTATGGGTAAGTAGGAAATATTATTCTATTCGGGCATACAATAAATTTCCGATTTTTTATATTAGCGCCTATTGTTGTCCGGTAAAAATAATAACATTGAAACAGATTGCTTCCCGCTTCGTTCCTCGCGGTCGCAATGACCTAAAACTAAAGTTTTTATGATTTGAAACGCCCGTCATTGTGAGTCACCACCCATTTTTTTTTGCATAATGAAGAGATGACAGTAAAGTGCTAAACCTTTGGCAGGGGATTCGTCGTCCTTAAAAAGATAGTAATACATTGGTTGAGATTCCTCTGTCGTGCCTCCATCTGAATGACAATTTCTTGTGTAATCGAGGGGAGGGAAAAGGGACGGCGGAGCCGTCCCTTTTCCCTCCCCCAATACACTGCAACACCTGTCATTCCGAACGAAGAGAGGAATCTCATTTCGCATCTACTAATTTTATAGTTGACATGATCGTTATAAAGGAATTGGACTGAATACCAGCGTGTTATAAAAACCTGTTTGTTATTGATAGTAATCTCAAAACTTTTACCTTACACTAATGATTTCAAATCTTCCAATCAGTACCATATTACTTCAGCGGGTTACAAAATTTTATTTTTTTGACTTTTAAGGGTACGCTCAAGAATGAATTTACTTATCTTTAAAAAATTATATACATTTCTCAAAAGATGGTGATTAACAACTTTACTTTACTTTAAAAAAAATCATGAAAGTACTTTCAATTACAATTGCGCTGTTTACTGTTTTATCTTTTGTTTCGTGTGGAACAAAATCAGGAAAAAAAGTTGATAAAGAAAAAGGGTTGCAGGTTGGGTTTATTGAACACAACTCTGAAAAAAAGATTGATGTAATGGTTGATGGAAAACTATTCACCTCATACAGATGGCCTGAAAATGTTTATAAACCAGTTCTGTATCCAATATTTACCGCTTCGGGCACAGAAGTTACACGTGGATTTCCGTTGAACCCAAAACCGGGCGAGCGTGCCGATCACATGCATCAAGTGGGCAATTGGCTGAATTACGGAAATGTTGATACTTACGATTTTTGGGGAAATGGACATACCGGAAAAAGAAGTAGCAATGGTGGGGAAATAATACATACCGGGGTTGAAAAGTTAGCCGCCGGAAAAGGTGAAGGAACAATGATTACAACCGGCAGTTGGGTGGATCCAAATGGGAAGGAGCTGTTATCGGAAAAAACAGAATTCCATTTTATTGCAAAGGGTCAACTTCGAATTATCGACCGCATTACAACTTTAAAGGCAACGGATGACACTGTTTCATTCAAAGACACAAAAGAAGGGATGTTTGCAATTCGTGTTGCCCGCGAACTGGAACTTCCTGATAATGGTAAAATGTTAATAGTTGATGAAAATGGCCAAGCAAAACAAATAGAAAAAGCATCCACCGAAGGAATTACAGGCAATTACAAAAGTAGCGAAGGGATTACCGGATTAGATGTTTGGGGAACGCGGGCAAAATGGATGGATCTTTATGGTAATATTGGAGATGAAAAAATATCGATAGTGATTTGTGATCACCCTAAAAACCAAAGTTACCCAACCTACTGGCATGCACGGGGATACGGATTGTTTTCTGCCAACCCACTGGGAGTTAAGGATTTTACAAAAGGGAAAAAAGAGCTTAACTTCAGCATACCCGCCGGCCAGTCTGTAACATTTAGGTACCGGATGGTTATCAGTTCAAACGCTCATTTAACCGATGAAGAGATCAATGCTCTTTCCGATGATTTTGCAACAAAATATTAATATCAAGGATACTGTTCAGCAAGTATTTTCGACCTCAACAAACGCAAGTTCATGACGTAAACTATTAGTTATATATAGCCAAATTTAAGTACAGGCAGGAGAACCGAAACAGAATGATAGATTTGCTACAAGGAAATATTGAAATGAAAAGCCAACGCACAAATTGTTCATCTTATTACATAACAGTTCCTTTGGCAAACAATGATTTTAAAAGAATATTCCCCTATTTTTGAATTTCTTCCAATTGAAACTTTAATAAAATTAAAGCAAAAGGAATATTATAATGCTTCAGGGAAATCAGACAATCAGGGAACTTCAACTTTTTTTATTGAATTCATGCTCAAGATAATTAAAAATGCGCTTGAAGATTTATTAAAAGTTCAAAATATTACTTTAACAAATAGTGACAGGATAATTAATTTAAAAGATATTATAGGGATCAATTTTTTCTCAAGGCAGGATTATTTACGTGTATTTAAGAATATATCGGCTGCTACGGCAAGCAGAGATTTAAAAGTTGCAGTTGACGATGGAATTATTGAAAAACAAGGAGATAAAAGAACAACAAAACATAGATATAAAAATAAAAAACAGAACAACGTGCATATTTAGCTGCGCCGATTTCTATTGCGATCCAATTCAGAGCAGGGTCGATATGTCAATCAACTGCGGATTCTCGCATCGCTCCCGATGCAATTGGGACTCTCCGAAATCCGCTCATCAACATACACGAACCATTATTTCAACTCATGCAAACCACACTCTTTACCCGAACTTTGTTCCCACCACCAGCGGCCGGCACGGAAATCTTCACCTGCTTGGATTGCACGTGTACAGGGTTGGCAGCCAATACTTACAAAACCCTGGTCGTGCAAAATGTTATACGGAACATTATTTTCGCTTACGTACGCCTTAGTTTGTTTCAAACCCCACTCCATTAACGGATTAAACTTTACAATTTCGTTACCCGTATCCCACTCAAAATGTTTCATTCCGCTGCGGTTGTTAGACTGCGAAGCGCGCAAGCCAGTTATCCAAACTTCGTTGCCTTGCAACGCACGTTTCAACGGAATTACTTTGCGGATAAAACAACACTCTTTGCGGTTTTCCAACGATTCGTAAAAACTAAAAGGTCCCTTTTTATTCAGCAATTCCTCCACTTTTTCAGTTGGCGGGAAATAGGCTTTTATAGGCTTTTTGTATTTTTCGAGGGTGCTGCCGAACACTTTGTAGGTTTCGGGGAACAGTCGCCCGGTATCTAAAGTAACTACTTTTACATCCAAATTATTTTTAAAAATAAGATCTGATATCACTTGATCTTCGTAACCAAAACTTGTGGTAAAAACCACTTTCCCCTGATGATTTTCAATCAAATAATTTAATTGTTCAATAATTGATTTTTCGGAAAGTTGGGCGTTGTAATTTTCTGTTAATTGTTGACCGGTCATTTTTCTAATATTTCAATTAAAACGTAATTAATTAATTAATTATTTTTGTCATTTCGACGAAGAATGAGGAGAAATCCCTTTCAAATGAACAGATTTCTCATTCGTTCCTCATTCTGCCAAAGGTATCACTTCGTGGGAAATGACAATTTCGAACATTCCTGTTAATACTCATTTTACCTAATAAAATTAAGTGAACTCTCCAAATGACAGTTCATATTCTATTCAACATTTCACTCCACATACAAAACCAATCCTTTTAAGTATTCACCTTCAGGATGATAAATACTAACCGCATGGTCGGTGGGTTGCGACAATTGGTGTAAAATGCGGACGGTTCGCCCAGAAATAGCTGCAGCTGTAAAAACTGCTTCCCTAAAACGGTCTTTCGAAACTACTTGCGAGCAAGAAAAAGTAAATAGGATCCCTCCTTTTTTAATTTGCTCAAAAGCCCGTGTATTTATGCGTTTATAACCTTGCAAAGCTTGTGGCAGTGTATTCCTGTGTTTTGCAAATGCCGGCGGATCCAGAATAATCAAATCGTATTTATCCTGAATATCTTTTAAATATTCAAAACCATCGGCAGCAAATGCTGTGTGACGCGTATCGTTTTCAAAGTTCAGCTCAACATTTTCGTTAGTCAGGTCGATGGCTTTTGCCGAAGAATCAACCGAATGAACTAAATTGGCTCCGCCTTTCATGGCATAAAACGAAAAACCCCCAGTGTAGCAAAACATGTTCAACACATCCCGGTTTTTGGCATACTTTTCTACCAACAAACGGTTCTCGCGTTGATCGATAAAAAAACCTGTCTTTTGCCCCGACTCCCAATCGACCTTAAATCTGAGGCCATGTTCCAACACTTCATTTTCCGATTTTTTACCCATCAAATAACCATCTTCAGAATTAACATCAGACTTAAATGGTAGCGTTTTTTCGCTTTTGTTGTAAACAGCCTTTAATTTATCCCCCAAAACTTCCTGCATGGCTTTTACCAGCTCTTTGCGAATTAAA
>JAKIST010000163.1 GCA_021648495.1 Draconibacterium sp. | reverse complement strand
TCCGGGAAGCAGAAGAGGATTCCATTCAAAAAGCTCTCGATGAACTTGGCGAAGATGAATATTCGGAAGATGATATTCGGCTAATGCGTATCAAGTTTTTCTCCGATTTGGGAAATTAATATTAATTGCTGCTCCCCTTTCCCTTGATCCAATACTATAATTAATGTGAAAATTGTTACTTTTGCACGATTTTTTAATTGAACAAATTAGTAGAATATTGATATGACGGTAGCTATGGAAGAAAAATTAAATTACAAAGTTGCAGATATTTCGTTAGCAGATTTTGGACGAAAAGAGTTGGATATTGCAGAGAAAGAGATGCCTGGTTTGATGGCGATCCGGGAAAAATTTGGTCCTTCGAAACCACTAAAAGGCGCCCGTATTACGGGAAGCCTCCACATGACCATTCAAACTGCTGTTTTAATAGAAACGTTGGTTGAACTTGGTGCAGATGTACGCTGGGCAAGTTGTAATATATTTTCTACCCAGGACCATGCTGCAGCTGCAATTGCAAAAGCAGGAGTTCCGGTTTTTGCATGGAAAGGCGAAACGCTTGAAGAATATTGGTGGTGTACATCCAGAGCACTGAGCTTCCCCTCAGGGAAAGGCCCGCAACTTATTGTAGATGATGGTGGTGACGCTACTCTTCTTGTTCACAAAGGATATGCAGCAGAAAAAGATGCCAGTGTACTGAATGTCAAACCTGAAAGTGAAGAAGAAGGTGTAATATTAAATCTCCTAAAGAAAACGCTTGTTGAGGACAGTCAAAAATGGCATCGCACAGTAGCAGAATGGAAAGGGGTTTCAGAGGAAACCACAACTGGTGTTCATCGTTTGTACCAAATGTTCGAAAAAGGTGAGCTACTTGTCCCGGCAATTAATGTTAACGACTCGGTTACAAAATCGAAGTTCGATAATTTGTACGGATGCCGTGAATCATTAGCTGACGGTATTAAAAGGGCAACCGATGTAATGCTCGCAGGGAAAGTTGTTGTTGTTGCCGGTTATGGAGATGTTGGGAAGGGGTGTGCAAGTTCAATGCGTAGCTACGGATCTCGAGTAATTATTACAGAAATTGACCCAATTTGTGCTTTGCAAGCAGCCATGGAAGGCTTTGAGGTGAAAACAATGGAAGACGCATTGGACGAAGGAAATATTTTCGTAACAACCACAGGGAATAGAGATGTGATTACTGCGGACCACATGTCGAAAATGAATGACCAGGCTATTGTTTGTAATATCGGACATTTTGATAACGAAATTCAAGTTGCTCAATTGGAAAAATGGACAGGAATTGAGAAATTGAATATCAAACCACAAGTTGATAAATATACGTACGAAGATGGACACTGCATATTCTTGCTTGCCGAAGGCCGTTTGGTAAACCTCGGTTGTGCTACCGGCCACCCTTCGTTTGTAATGAGCAACTCGTTTACAAACCAATCGTTGGCGCAAATCGATTTGTGGGAAAACGATTATGAAGTTGGAGTTTTTACCCTATCAAAAAAATTGGACGAAGAAGTTGCCCGTTTGCATTTAGCTCAATTGGGAGTGAAATTAACTACACTAACTGACGAGCAAGCCGATTATCTTGGGATTTCAAAAGAAGGTCCGTTTAAACCTGAGTTTTACAGATATTAATATTTGAAGCATGATATAATGAAAATGGGTTTCAGAAATGGCGCCCCCCATTTTTTAGTTGTAAACACGCAAGGTAAACTCATTTATTTGCGAAACATTGTATTGTTTCAACGGTGCAGCAGCCGGTCCCTTCGAAGGAAAGGCCCCGCCAATTAAAATGAATTGCGATTTGCAACACGAACAAGTTCCTAAAGCTCCATCGTTCCGAACTTTGCAAGTTTGATTAATTTCATACGTGCAAGTGGCATCGTAAGCATAATAGGAGCCGGGCATTTCGCAATAAACAATTACGCCACCGTAACCCATTCCGGGAAAAAACAGGGAATTTCCGGGAATATTTAATTCGTTGTTAATGTTTAAATTAACAGTAAACGAAAAGGGGACATTTGGAACTTGAGAATCTTGGATTTTATTGCAAGAACCTAATATAAATATCAGGATTAAAAAAAAAATAAAATACTTCCCACTTTTCAAAAACAACTGCTTCATTTTTATTATTTTTACTAAAAACTTTAAAAGTAGAGTTTTTATTGTACTTTAAGCGAAAAGACTATGGATGATTTTTTAGTAATAATATTAACATTGGTAATTGTAGGGGTTGGAGCACTCGGACAATTGAAAAAAAAGAAACAGGCAGCAGCAAATCCGTTGCAACCCAAGCAAGCAAATAATTTTTGGGATTTGTTAAACGAGGAGGCCACAATTCCGGACCAAAGAGAAGCACCTGGTTTTGTTGAAGAAAAAAAGTCGCAACCGGTTAGAGATGTAAATTTATCTTCGTACCGGTTTATCGAAGAAAACGAAGGAAGATCCGGTTTAAGTAAAGGCACAACAAAAAAAACGGTGAAATTAAAAACGAAGCAAAAAGTAGCTAAGGGTTTTTCGTTGCGAAAAGCAGTAATTTACAGCGAGATATTAAACAGAAAATATACATAATATATTGTAAATACTTCATTCTGAATATTTTTTAAGCCAGATAATTTTAATATTCAATAAAATATATAATTTTGCAAAAGGAAGAGTTCCGGGTATCTGGAATTCTTTCTGTTTTTTTATGTAGTAATCAGATAATTAGGAGGATTAAAAATGTCCGAGGTAACATATTTAACAAAAGAGGGGCTGAAAAAGCTTAGGGAGGAACTGGATTATCTAATGAAAGTAGAGCGTCCGGCCATTTCCAAACAAATTGGTGAAGCCATAGAAAAAGGCGATATTTCTGAAAATGCAGAATACGATGCAGCCAAAGATGCACAAGGCATGTTGGAGGCAAAAATGGCCGTTATTCAAAATAAAATTGCAAATGTTCGAATATTGGACAAATCTAAAATTGATACTTCGCAGGTCCAAATTTTGAATAAAGTAACCGTTAAGAATACAAAGAACAAATCTACCATGCAATATACTTTGGTTCCTGAAAGTGAAGCAAATTTAAAGCAAAACAAAATTTCGATTGAAACGCCAATTGCCAGAGGTTTAATGGGGAAAAAGGTGGGAGAGGTCGTGGATATTGAAATCCCTTCAGGAATTATTTCGTTTGAAATTGTAGAAATTTCAATCTAATAAATTATGGCAAGCATTTTTACAAAAATAGTAAAGGGCGAAATTCCGGCATATAAAGTTGCAGAGGATGAAAACTACCTTGCTTTCCTCGATATTTTTCCGGTAGCAAAAGGACATGTTTTGGTTATTCCGAAAAAGGAAGTAGATTATCTTTTCGATTTGGACGATGAATTATACACCGGACTTCAAATGTTTGCAAGAAATGTTGCGATAGCTTTGAAAAAAGCTGTCCCGTGCGAAAAAGTGGGCGTTTTGGTTTTAGGCCTGGAAGTGCCTCATGCACACATTCATTTAATACCCATGCAAAACGAGGCCGACTTGCTCAATTTCTCGAAAAAATTGAAATTTACACCGGAAGAATTTGCGGAGATAACAGAGCTCATTTCAAAAAATATGGATTAAAGTCCTGTTTACTATCGGTTTTTTTGTCTCCCTTCAATTCAATCATTTTTTATCAACAATACATTTTCAGCAGTTCAAAACCTGTAACTTTGTAGCCCAATAAAGTGAAGTAGGATTAATTGCAAAGTTGTTGAAAAATGATTCCATTTACCCATTTACATGTACATTCCCAGTATTCTATTTTAGATGGAGCTGCCAGTGTTAATGCGCTGGTTACCAAAGCTAAAAATGATGGGATGAGTACCCTCGCATTAACCGACCACGGTACTATGTTCGGCATTAAAGAGTTTCATGCCACTTGTTCAAAAATGGGGGTAAAACCAATTCTTGGCTGCGAAACATATGTGGCAGCACAAACCATAAAAAATAAAAAAGATAAAATCGACCGTTCTGGCCATCACCTGATTTTGTTGGCAAAAAATGAAACTGGGTATAAGAATTTGGTGAAACTTATTTCCATTGCCAATAACGAAGGGTTTTATTACAAACCTCGAATAGATAAAAACATACTTGAAAAGTACAAGGAAGGATTAATTGTTTCATCGGCATGTTTGGGAGGAGAAGTGCCAAATTTGCTGATGAAAAATAACATTCAGGAAGCCGAAAATACGATCCAGTGGTACAAAAATGTTTTTGGTGACGACTACTACCTTGAACTACAGCGCCATCCGGCAGAGGCATCCGAGCAAAGAGAAAATGTTTACGACAATCAGATAAAAGTTAACAAGCTAATTGTTTCATTGGCAAAAAAACATGGTGTAAAAATTATTGCTACCAACGACGTTCATTTTACCAATGCAGAAGATGCCAGTGCACATGATTTATTAATTTGCTTAAATACGGGAAAAGATATTGACGATCCGAACCGGATGCGTTACACCCGACAGGAGTGGTTTAAAACGCAAAGCGAGATGAACGAATTGTTTAGCGATGTGCCCGAAGCATTAATCAACACTTCTGAAATTGCTGAAAAAATTGAAAAATTTGAATTGGATATGCCGCCGATTATGCCCATTTTCCCCATTCCTAAAGAAATTGGTACGGAAGGGGAATTCAGGGAAAAATATTCGGATGAAGCATTGCGCGAGGAATTCGGGGATACATCGTTTGAAAGATTAGGCGGCTACGATAAAGTAATACGGATAAAATTAGAAGCTGTTTTTTTGAGGCATTTAACGTTTGAAGGGGCTAAAATTAGATATGGCGACCCGGTACCGGAAGAGGTTGTTACCCGCTTGGATTTTGAGCTTGAAACCATCAAACAAATGGGATTTCCGGGATATTTCCTTATTACACAGGATTTTATAAACGAAGCCCGGAAAATGGGAGTTGTTGTTGGCCCCGGTCGTGGATCGGCTGCCGGTGCAGCAGTTTCGTATTGCACCAAAATCACAAGTATCGACCCTATAAAATATGACTTGCTTTTTGAACGTTTTCTTAACCCAGACAGGATTTCACTCCCTGATGTGGATATCGATTTTGATGATGACGGACGCCAATTAGTACTCGAATACGTTACTAATAAATATGGGAAGGACAAAGTTGCACATATTTGTACTTTTGGGACAATGGCTGCAAAAATGGCCATTCGCGATGTCGCGCGTGTGTTAAAGCTCCCATTATCCGAAGCAGATCGATTGGCAAAATTAGTTCCGGAAACTCCAAAAACAACTTTCAAAAAAGCATTTAAAGAGAGTCCCGATTTGAATAAAGAAAGGACTTCGAGCAATCCTTTAATTGTACAAACACTAAAATTTGCCGAAGAACTGGAAGGCTCAGTCCGGCAGTCCGGGGTACATGCTTGTGGAATTATTATCAGTCGCGACCCCTTGTCCGACCACATCCCGTTAATGCCAACAAAAGATGAAGCAAATCTTTTAACAACCCAATACGATGGGCGTTTTGTGGAAAGTATTGGTTTGCTGAAAATGGATTTTCTCGGCCTGAAAACATTATCAATTATTAAAGAAACACTTGAAAACATAAAACTTTCACGAGGGCTTGTAGTTGATATCGATGATATTCCATGGGACGATAACAAAACATTTGAAATGTTTAGCCACGGCGAATCGACAGCCGTATTTCAGTTTGAATCGGATGGAATGAAAAAGCACTTGCGCGACCTGAGACCAAATCGTTTTGAAGATTTGGTTGCAATGAATGCCCTTTATCGCCCAGGGCCAATGAAATACATCCCAGACTACATAGCGCGTAAAAACGGAAGGCAGAAAGTTGAATACGATCTTCCGATGATGGAAAAATATCTGAGCGAAACCTATGGGATTACAGTATTTCAAGAACAGGTAATGTTGCTTTCAAGGTTGCTGGCCAATTTTACCCGTGGCGATTCAGATTCATTGAGAAAAGCAATGGGCAAAAAAATAATTGCGGTAATGGACAAGTTGAAAGTGAAATTTGTAGAGGGCTGCAAAGCAAATTTCCAATTTATTGATGAATGTACACTAACAGGCAAAAAACCAGACGATGTAATTAAAAAAATTTGGGCCGATTGGGAATCCTTTGCCGAATATGCATTTAACAAATCGCACTCAGTCTGCTATGCATACATTGCCTACCAAACGGGTTATCTTAAGGCACATTATCCGGCAGAGTTTATGGCGGCCAACTTAAGTCGGAACCTCAATAATATTACAGACATTACAAAGTTGATGAACGAGTGCAAAAGAATGAAATTAAATGTGCTTGGCCCCGATGTAAACGAAAGCTTTATAAAGTTTACGGCCAATAGAAATGGAAACCTCCGTTTTGGAATGGGGGCAATAAAAGGTGTTGGGGCTGGTGCTGTACAAAACATTATAAAAGTACGTGAAGAGTTTGGTGAGTTCAAAACAATATTTGATTTGGTTGAAAAGGTAAATTTGCAATCGGTAAATAAAAAAAATCTTGAAGCACTTGCAATGGCAGGAGCTTTCGACAGTTTAGGGAATATTAAACGGAGCCGCTTTTTTGCCGGTGAAGATGAAAATGACAACACTTCGTTTATCGAGAAATTGATAAGGTTTGGCACCCAAATTCAACTGGAAACCCAAAGTGCGCAGCAAAGTTTATTTGGCGGAATGGCAAGTAGCGAGATAATTAAAAAACCCAATATCCCGCAGGTTGAAGAATGGGCAAAATTGATACTGCTTGAAAAGGAAAAGAACCTAATTGGGATATATTTAACCGCACATCCACTCGACGATTATAAACTGGAATTAAGAAATTTCTGCTCAAATGATGTAAGCTTAACAGACATTAATAACGAAATAGAAAAATACATTGATAAGGAATTTACTTTTGGTGGAATGATTACCAAAGCAAGTGAAGGGACTTCAAAAAATGGAAACCCATACAGTAAATTAACCCTTTCAGATTATACCGATTCAAAAGAACTGTTCTTTTTTGGGCAAGATTATGTGAATTTTCATAAATATTGTAAACCCGGCCTTTTTGTTATGGTAAAAGGCAGCGTGCGGAAGCGCTATAAAAGTGAGTTTTATGAATTTAAAGTAACTCAAATAGAATTGCTTTCCGAGGTAAAAAAGAATTATGTGAAAAGTGTGACCGTAAATATGCCACTTGATAAATTAAATGAATCGCTAATTAATCAAATAGAGGCACTGTCAAAGAACAATACTGGCAATGCATTGTTGAAATTTAACGTTTACGATCCGGAAAATAATATGCAAATAAAAATGTTTTCGAGGACTGTAAAAGTTAATTTAAGTGACAGTTTCTTGAAGTTCTTTGAGGACGAAATGAATATTGGATATAGAATTAATTAGTTATTTTTGTACAAATTATATTGAAATAATAATAAAATAAATAGTATGGCAATAGAAATTACAGATGCCAATTTTGACGAGTTGGTATTGAAAGCAGACAAACCAGTAATGATCGATTTTTGGGCAATTTGGTGCGGCCCGTGCCGGATGATTGCTCCTATTGTTGAAGAGATGTCAGCCGAATACGAAGGGAGGGCAATAATTGGTAAAGTTGATGTTGATTCCAATCCAGGCGTTGCCATGAAATACGGCATTAGAAATATCCCTACCGTTCTTTTTGTAAAAAACGGAGAAGCAGCCGACAAACTAGTAGGTGCTGGGCCGAAACATCTTTTTGCAGCAAAATTAGACGCACTATTATAAAAGATATTTTTAATTTAAACTGTCATTTCGAATGAGGAACGAATGAGAAATCTGTATCTGTTAAGAAGAGATTTATCCTCATACTTCGTCGAAATGACAGTTTCATTTTTTCCGTTTTGAAAAACATTTTCGACATAGAACAGTTTCATCAATTCGATAACCTCGGATTAATTGCTCAGCACGTTGTTGAAGGATTTATCACTGGTTTGCACCGAAGCCCGTTTCATGGGTTTTCGGTTGAATTTGCAGAACACCGGTTATACAATCAGGGCGAATCGACTAAACATATCGACTGGAAACTGTTTGCGCGTACCGACAAACTGTTTGTTAAACAGTACGAAGAAGAAACAAACCTTCGTTGTCAATTGGTAATCGACACTTCTTCGTCCATGTTATTTCCCTATTCAAAAGGGAAAAAACACCTTCAAAACAAATTGGCGTTTTCGGTTTACACGGCAGCCGCATTAATCTATTTACTTCGCAAACAACGCGATGCAGTTGGCTTAACCCTTTTTTCTGATGAAATTGAGTTTCATGCCAACCCTCGTATTTCTTCGGTAAATGCCGAAGTGATGTATGGAAAATTATCAGATTTAATTCAGCCCGAAAATACTCATTTGCGCAAAACCACCAACACCACTCAAGTACTTCATCAAATTGCCGAAAGTATTCACAAACGCTCATTGGTTATTATCTTTAGCGATATGCTGGATGGACAGGATACCGATGAACTTTTTTCTGCTCTTCAACATTTGCGCTACAACAAACACGAGGTAATCCTATTCCATGTTACCGACCACACGCTCGAACGTGAATTTGATTTTAGTAACCGGCCTCATAAATTTGTTGACCTGGAAAGTGGCCACACTATTAAATTGAATCCATGGGAAGTAAAAAAACATTACGTTTCATCCGTTAATTCCTACTTCGAAAATTTAAAAGTGAAATGTGGCCAGTATCAAATCGACTTGGCGGAAGCGGATATTAATCAGGATTTTCAGCAAGTTTTATTTTCTTATTTGGTGAAAAGAAAGAAGTTGTACTAATAGTTAAGTCAAGCATCATGTTTCGGGTTCGTCATTCCCCGCGAAGCGATCCCTTCGGGAGAATTCATTTCCCCTCGCTGGCGCGGATTTGCAATCCGTACCATTCAAACGCAGTCTAATCTGAATTGATTTTAAAATTCAGTTTAATTTCCCTATTTTTAGGTTTTATCATTTAAACATCCTTTTCATGTTAGTTAAAACCTTCGGAAGCGCAGTTTTTGGAATCGATGCCACTACAATAACCATTGAAGTTGATGTTACCAAAGGAATAAAATTTATGCTGGTTGGCTTGCCCGACAGTGCTGTAAAAGAGAGCCAGCAACGAATTGAATCTGCACTTCGTTTAAACGGTTTCAAATGGCCAAAATACAAAATCATTATTAACATGGCTCCCGCCGATATCCGCAAAGAAGGTTCGGCTTACGATTTACCTTTGGCAGCGGCTGTTTTGGCCGCATCGAATCAAATTAACTCCGACAAATTATCAAAATATATTTTAATGGGTGAACTGTCGTTAGACGGTACTTTGCAGCCCATAAAAGGAGTTTTGCCTATTGCAATCAATGCGCGGAAAGAAGAATTCGAAGGATTTATTTTGCCCAAACAAAATGTGAAAGAAGCTGCGGTGGTTGACCGTTTAAAAGTTTATGGTGCCGAAAATATAAAGGAGGTAATCGATTTTCTGAACGGTGAAAGTAAATTAGAACAAACAATTATTGATACCCGTGCCGAATTTGGCTCCCGGGTAAATAATAATTCACTCGATTTTGCAGATGTAAAAGGGCAGGAAAATGTAAAGCGTGCCCTTGAAATTGCAGCTGCCGGCGGACATAATATAATTTTGGTAGGTCCTC